>JAVBTI010000152.1:0-12775 GCA_031556255.1 Deferribacterales bacterium
TTATAGAGAATATCCTGTGGTTATGGATGTGTCAAAACCTGTCATGGATAAGGACGGCAAGCAGACTGATAAAAAAGAGACAGTCGAGGAAACCCTCAACTCCCGCAAAGCCCTGTGGCTGAAAGACCGCGCGGAGGTTACCTCGGAAGAGCGGGATCAGTTCTATAAACATATTTCCCACGATTTTGCCGACCCGCTGAAAGTGGTGCAATTTAAGGCGGAAGGTGCGTCGGAGTTCTACGCGCTGCTGTTTATCCCCGCCCATGCTCCTTTTGATATGTTCCATAAAGATGTGAAATACGGTCCTATGCTTTATGTCAAGCGTGTGCAGATTATGGAGCACTGCGAAGAGCTGGTTCCCCAATATCTGCGCTTTCTGTCCGGGGTGGTGGAGTCGTCGGATCTGCCGCTCAACATATCCCGGGAGATTTTGCAGCACAACCGCCAGATTCCGCTCATACAGAAAAATATTGTGCGCAAAGTGCTGGACGCCCTCGCCGAATTGCAGCGGGACGAGCCGGATAAATACCGGCAGTTTTACGCGGAGTTCGGCAAGGTCCTCAAAGAGGGGATACATTACGATATGGAGCGCAGGGAGACCATTGCCAAGCTTGCACTTTTCGAATCCACAGCCACGAAAGCAGGCGAAACCACCACGCTGGACGATTATATAGGCAGGATGAAAAGCGAGCAGAAAGATATATACTACATCACCGGTGCCGGCAGGCAGGATCTCGAGAATTCGCCGTATCTTGAAGGGCTGAAAGCAAAAGATCTGGAAGTGCTCTTTATGACCGACGAGTTCGACGATATAATCTTCGGAACAATGGGTGTATACGCCGGAAAGCCTTTTAAATCGGTATTGAAAGGGGATCTGGATGTCGATGCGGAGATTAAGGGCAAGAAAGCCAAGTCATATGAGGAGCTTATCGCGAAAATAAAAGAGGCTCTGGGTGACAAAGTTATTGAAGTACGGCTGACCGGCCGTCTGAAAGACAGCGCCGCGTGTCTTGTCACAAACGAAGGCGCACCGGATGCGCATATGGAAAGGCTTTTGAAAGCCATGGGGCAGCCGGTGCCCACTGCTAAACGTACTTTAGAATTGAACCCTGATCATGCACTGCTTAAAAAGATGAAAAAAGAACTTGCGGATAAGCCTGAAGTGATTGCCGAATATGCATTGCTGCTTTACGATCAGGCGGTGCTGCTGGAAGGGGGCAGGCCGGAGGATATATCAGCGTTCGTGGGCAGGATGACGGAATTGATGGATAAGAATCTGTAGAGAACCGCGGCGGATCTATTGTCCGCCGGCAGGGTGCCGATAAAGTATCTTTTTACGGAAACCGGATGCCTTTGGGGATCACACCTATATTGCGCGTCCGGTTTTTGTCATTGCGGCCGGAATGCCCTCTTCCGTCAATTGCGGCCCCGGATCAAGTCCGGGGCGACATGCGGGGTAAAGTTCACCTTCTTTGCCTTGCAGTGTGCAATACTCGAATGATTTTTATGTTTTCGTCCGCTATGTAGACAATTACATGAGGGAGATCTGGAATTACAAGTTCGCGTGTATTCTCGATCAGGCCAATTTTGCCGGAGTGGGGAAATGTTCGCAGCCTCTCCACGACTTTTATGATTCTTCTTGCAGTGTCCTCAGCTAATACATTACTGCCGGAATCAATCAGATACTTCAAAAGAGTGATAAGGTCTTCATTTGCACTTTCTGCCCACTCAATCAACATTTAAACCCAGGCTCTTGATGGATTTTTTTACTTCATCATGAGATACAACCCTGCCGGCATTAATATCATTAAGGCCTTTTCCCACTTCATCTTTGTACCACATAATATGCTCGATGTAGTGTGTTACCGCGTCATTCAGCACTGCAGACCGTGTGGAAGAGGTATTGGCGGCAATTTCATCCAACCTGTTAATAGTATCGTCATCAAAACGTACGCTTATATTCTTCATAGTAACCTCGAATGTCTTACAAATGTAATACTGAATTAATGAAATTGCAACTCAAAGTCAGGGAGCTTAGTTGTGTATATGGGCTTTACGCTCATAAAGAAATAAAGTTTGCCCGGGCTTTGAAAACTCAAAGCCCGGAATCTTCTTGTTCTTCAAATACCTTATATGACTTCCGCTGCGTGCTCAGCCGGAAATCCCCTTCATCATCCGCCGGATACATTCTGTACCGGCAGCCTGATAGTAAACACAGCTCCTCCGCCCTGCGAGTTTTCCGCATATATCTCCCCGTTCATGTAGTTCACTATTATCAGTTTCGACTGGTAGAGCCCCAGACCCACGCCCGCCCCCTGATCTTTTGTTGTGTAGTACGGATCGAATATGTTGTGCAGACATTGCTCGTCTATTCCGGTGCCGCTGTCGGCGGTTGTGATGGTGCATCTGTCCGCGTCGACGCTGACGTTAATATCAATGTGCCTGTCAAATCTGTCGTCCTTAGCCACTATGGCATCGATGGCGTTTTTTAATATATGTATGAATGCCGTGCGAAAATCCTGCGCATATCCGTACAGCAGCACCTCTCCCGCTCCCTCGGACTCTTCCCCGTTGATGGCCTCGCATCTCTCCATAAATGAGATTATTACGGATATTGACTGGTTTTTCAGGATGGGCATGAACATATAAACCGACAATTTTAATGACTCTATAAGATCAAAGTAGGCTTTTTCGGAGGAAGGTTTGAAATAATCTCTGAAATTGTCGATAGTCCGTGACATTGTGCTGATATAGTTCATAGTTTTTCGGACAGTGTCTTTCACATAATCCGCGTCAGTGTCTTCGTAGTTGCGGGCGTCTTCGATATCCTGCACCAGCAGGGATATGGCCGTCAGCGGCTGCCGCCACTGGTGGGCTACGGCGTTTATCATATCGCTCATGTAGTTTAGCCTGGACTGGTGGAATATGATACTTTCCTGGTTTCTTGTTTTGACCACCGCCTCTTCCACCATACGGGAGAGGTTCTGGTTGATATTTCGCAGTTCCTGTTCCGCGTGGACCCTTTCGGTTACATCCTGGAACGAAATGATAGTCCCGAGAATTGCCCCCATATGTATATAAGGAGCGGTTATGACGCTGGCATGGAAATATGTGCCGTTGCGCCGCGGTATTTTATATATCCCGGTAGGGAAGCCTTTGGGAAATATGCCGGGCACGACTTTTTTACCCATCAGTTCACTATGCCCCACGCAGAGAAGCTCTTCCGCCGCAGGGTTGATTATCTGCACATTTCCCCGCGCATTCAGCAGTATAACGCCTTCACCGATGGAATCGGCAAGAGTTTCGAGTGTCTGCTTCATACCCCATGCTTCGGCGCGGGCACGTGACGAGATAATTTTGTATAGTAACGCCGCCGACAGGCATGCTGCTATTGAGCATGCTATTATAAAAACCACCGACCCAAAATGATCCGACAATAACCCGTCCACCGTCCACCGTTTTTATTTGCGCGTTACGCAAATAAACCTTATGTTGATAATTTATCCGTAAAACTAAAAAATATCAAGAGGTTACTTACACTTATGATTTATGTCAGTTGTCTTTACTTTATTTTAAAGATGCGTTATTATCATCAGTCGAGGTATGTTGATGATATATGACGGCATTGCAAATTACGTGCGCTGTACCCTGCCGGCGCTTTTCCGGGAGGCTTTGGAACACAGCCTGACTCTGAACGCGGAGACGCCTGAGGGCAGGATTTTGCTCCGGGGGGATGATCTTTACGCCGGTGTTTCAGAATATAATACCATCCCTGAAGACAAGGGGAAGTATGAAACTCACAGGAAGTATGCTGATATACAGATAATGCTTTCCGGGTGCGAAAGGATAATGTGCCGCCCGGCGGAAGGGCTTGTTGTGTCCGAACCGTACGACGCGGTCAGGGATGTGGCGTTTTACGGACGCGGTGAAAAGCCCGGAATGTGTGAAATAGTATTGGCTCCCGGCGCGTTCGCTGTTTTTTTTCCGTGGGATGCCCATATGCCGCAGATAGCATCACGGGACGGCGGCATGCGTGTGAAAAAAGTTGTGTATAAAGTGGGTGTGAATGCATATGAGCAACAACGGTAACGGCGGCAGCAACAACGCGAAAAAGATCCTTTTTTTCGGACTGAGTTACTTTGTACGGCAGCTTATCGAAACTGTCAGCGCCATACGTCCGTGTGTGGCTGTGGACAGCGATGTCAACCTTCAGGAGGAGTGGAGCGGCAAAGAGAATATCACTTTTTTTCTGGGTGATGCCAACAGCATCGTCCTCTGGAAAAAACTTCCCCTGAACGAGATATCCCATATAGTTTTTTCACTTAACGATCCGGACGTCATGAGTGAACTGTGCCGCATAGCGCGGGACATTTTTCACCTCGACATCCCCATAATAGCGATTGTGCATAAAACCGCATTCCCCGAATCTTTCAGCGGCCACAAAGTCGTCATTGTCGACCCTGTGGATGTGGGGATAAGGGCGGTTATGGTTTTGATAGAGAAGAACTACGCAACCCCCTCCAATATAGGCCTGGGCAAGGGGGAGATCGCCGAAGTCACTATAGTGCGCCGCTCCCACCTTGTGGACAGAAAGCTGCGCTATATGGAATCGTCCCGGTGGAAGGTGGCGGCCATTTATCGCGGAGGAGAACTGATCCTGCCCGACGGCGACAGCGAACTTCGCGTCGGTGACAAGATAGTACTTGTGGGTGAGCCGGCCATGCTGAACAATATGGTGAATATACTCATGCAGGGCGTTCCCCAGTTTCCTTTGCAATACGGGCAGTTTATAAACACCGTCATCCACAGCGCCGTGCCGGGGCCGAGGGAGGAGGCGACCTATTTCCGCGTTCAGACGCAGGCGCGGGGGGTCAGTTGTTTTGCCGCCGAAGACAAGATGGAAGTTGTGAAAAAGAACGATGTGATCGCCTCCATGGACGCCCAGTATATGCCCGTTATCAAAAGTTACAAGGATCCCGCGATTTTAAAGAATGCAGGGACGGTGGTTATTCCCGCCCCACTGCGTTTTACAATGCTGAATTTCCGGATCAGGCACTTCATGAGGAAGTCGCCTTCGCCGGTACTCCTGGCCAAAGGGGCGTTTCCTTATTCCTGCCTAGTGACATCGCTGAATTCCAATTTCCCCGGACAGGTTATGCAGGTATCCCTTGAGATATCCAGGCTTTCCGGATTACCGCTGAAAGCGGTGTATGTGACCGCCCCTAAATCGCTGCGCAATGCGCGCATGGAATCGGATCTGGAAAACTGCCAGCGCATGGTGCGGGATTATGAGAATATTGAACGGGTTAAACTCGAGTTCAGCGTGCGGGAAGGCAACCCCGTCAGGGAATTTCTGGCGTACCAGCAGGCGTTTCCCAAAGCGCTTGTTATAGTGGGAAACGACCGCAGGCAGCGGATCTCCCGCATGGAGCCGCATATACCGTTTCTGCTGGCGGAGCGGATCGACTGCTCCGTGCTTATAGTTCCCACGGTGGAGAGCTGATCCATGGAACAGGCGGATGCGCTGCGGCTTGTAATAATCGCGTTCGGCGCGTATATTATGCCGTTTGTGAGCAAACGGCTGATGCTTCCCTCCTCAGTGGGGGAGTTTCTGTTCGGGATGATCATGGGAACGATATTCCTGAACCCCATACACGCCACCGGTTTCGTCAAATCCCTTTCGGGGATCGGCTTTATCCTCCTGATGTATATAGCCGGGCTGGAGCTGGACCTGGACAGGATAGCCGCTCTCAAAAAGAACGAACTTCTGGCCTACGGCAGCTATGCCCTGCTCCTTGTGGGCGGCTCCGTCGGCATGGCCTGGGTTATCGGCATGCCGCCCTTTTTTGCTCTCATAATAATGTGCACCGCCATAGGGCTGCTCTTTTCCGTTCTGAAAGACCTGGATATTGTGAAAACGGGCTTGGGGCAAATGCTGATCCTTTTAGGAGCCATAGGCGAAGTGCTGACCCTGGCGGGAATCACGCTTGTGAGCCTCTTTGCCACGGCGGGCAGCACTGAAAACACTATCAGACACATAATAGGGATTGCCATATTCATTGCTTCCATATTTTTCGTGATGAGGCTTTTGAAACTCTTCCTCTGGTGGTACCCGGAGATGAAGCGGTTTTTCATGTCCGTGGGCAACCCTTCGGAGATAGGGATCCGAGCCAATCTGGCCAATATGTTCCTGTTTGCCACAATAGCCGTATTTGTGGATATGGAGGCGATTCTGGGCGCCTTTCTGGGCGGGGTTATATTTGCCCGCCTGTTCGCCGACAGGGAAGAGATGCTGGAACGTCTGAGCAGCTTCGGTTATGGATTCCTCATACCTCTGTTTTTTATCGAGGTTGGTTTCAGGTTCAGGTTCAGCGACTTTGCCGCGCCTGAGGTTTTGAAAGGCGCCCTGCTGATAACTGCTTCCATACTTGCTGTGCGTGCCGTGGCCACTATACCGTTATTCTGGACGAAGGTACCGAAACGGCAGCTTATATATGTACCATTTTCCGAATCGTTTGCGCTCACTCTCCTTGTCGCCGCCACTACCATGGGTGAACGGGTAGGGCTTATCGATCACGCCCAGGCTTCGATAGTCATCCTTACCGCGGTGATTACCGCCATAGCCTTCCCTTGGATTATGAAACTGCTGTACAGGTTTATTCCCGTGGAGAATTGATGCTGATATATGTTGCCACAGCCAACAAACACAAACTGGAAGAGATGAAGGCAATTCTTGCGCCCGCCGGGGCGGAAGTCCTGGCCCATCCGGATTACGGAACGCTTAACGTAGACGAAACCGGCGCCACTTTTGAAGAGAACGCCGCCATCAAAGCGGCGGCACTCAGCAGACTGACCGGAGAATATGTTATGGCGGACGATTCAGGGATCGCCGTGGACGCCCTGGATGGCGCTCCGGGGGTTTACTCGGCCCGCTATTCGGGGGAAAATGCCACAGATGAAAGCAATAACGAGCTCCTGCTGAAAAATATGAAAAATGTGGATGACCGCGGAGCGGCCTTTGTCTGCGTAATTGCTCTGGCGCGGAATGGGGAAATTGTCCGCCTTTTCCGCGGCGAATGCAGGGGGCGGGTGGGGTATGAAACAAAAGGCGGGCGCGGCTTCGGCTACGATCCGCTCTTTATAACGGCAAGCGGGCGCACCATGGCTGAGCTTACCGCTGCGGAAAAAAACCGCATCAGCCACAGAAGCGCGGCGCTGGCAAAACTTGTGGCCTATATTGAGGGAGAGGGACGCGTGTTATGAGCAGGCTGCGGGTCACGGTTGTGTTTTTCCTGTCTCTGTGGTCAGCGGGGGCCTTGCTGCTGGGGCTGTTCGGCGGGGTTCTGACGGAAGCCACCCTGATAAAGCTCAACGTGCCGGCGGTTACCGGACTGGGCAAATATTCCGAAAGCTCCCGGCTGGAGATTTTTGCCGCGGACAACTCCCTGATGTACCGCAAAGACCACAGCTACGGCGGCAGGCTTTCTGAGGAGGACAACCTTACGCTCGCGGGGCAGATAATTGAGCTTGTCCGAGCCGGGGAGGATCCGCGCCCGTACTGGGAAAACCTTTTCCTGCGGATAGAAAAGATAGATCCGTTTACGCTGGAAGGGTTCGTAGCGGAGTATTACACTAAAAACCTCACGGATTTAAGCAAACTTACCGGTGTTAGAAAAGAGATCCTGCGTTGGTATACGCTTCAGCGCCTGCGCGGAAAATACAGCGACAGAGAGCTTTATGCTCTGTTTCTTGATTCGGTACACTACTCCGCTACCATTCACGGTATCAGAGGCGCGGGTGAAGCCTATTTCGGCAAGGATTTCAATGATCTGACCCCTCTGGAAACCGCCTGGCTCGTGGCCATGGTGACCGATTTTCGTAAAAACCCGGACGACAATGATACGCTGTACCATGACAAAGAGGCCAGAAATTATCTGCACGAATTGTACAGGCAGGGGAAACTGACCCTGGAAGAGTACCGCAGGGAAGTAACGTCGCGCCTCGACTTCAAAGAGAAAGACTACCCGGTCGTGGAGCCCGCGTACGTCGATCTGGTTTTGAAAAAGCTCCAGCAGAACCCGCAGTTTAAGCCTTCGGAACAGACCCTGAAGGTTTATACATATTATAATCCGCGTGCCGTCGGTGCCGCCAGAAAGGCGCTGGCGCCCGCGTTTGCGAAAGACTCCAAAATGCAGGCCGCTTTTGTAATGATCAATATCGAAACCGGTGGACTGGAAGCGGCTGTGGGCAGCAGAGTGCCTAACAGCGGGCATAACCGCGCGCTTACTTTGCGCCGTCAGATGGGATCGACCTTTAAACCGGTCGTCTACCTGGCGGCTTTCAAGCAGAAATATCTTCCCAGTGAGATAATATGGGACAAGCCGTACACTTTCACGGGGGGCGGCACGGATTACAGGCCGCGCAACTACAACGACGTATTTATGGGCAGTATACCAATGCGCTACGGCCTTGTATATTCCCTTAATAACGCCACGGTATATGTTGCCCAGCGCACCGGATTAAACAGGGTGAGGCAGACCGCCGTGGATATGGGTTTTTCCGAAAAAATCAGTCCGTATTACGCTATGGCGCTGGGTTCTTTTGCCACTACCCCGCTTAATGTCGCTGAGATGTATGCCACTCTGGCCAACTACGGTGTGAGGCGGGAGATAGGGCCGGTACGCGACGTTCAGGGCCATGACAACTTCACCTTGAAAAGCCCTCAGCCTGTGCGGGTGCTGGACGATATATCGGCCTATCAAACCATGTATATAATGCAGGACGTTTCCGCGCGGGGGACGGCACGGAGCGCGGGGATGCTGAAAGGCACGGCCGCCAAGACGGGCACGTCCGATCACAGCAAAGACCTCTGGACGGTCGCCATCTGCTACCCGTACGTAATAGTTGTGTGGATGGGGTACGATGACTTCGGCTATATGGAAGAAAAACTCAGCGGAGGGAATACCGCCGCGCCTGTAATAGCCGCTTTTCAACGGGAATATTTCGGCCAGGGCGCCTCTTTTAAATTGAAAATACCCGCCGGGGTAGAGTTTGCGGCCGTCAAAAAAAGAAGCGGCCTTTTGGCCGCTCAGGAAGGCTATGATACGTACACGGAGGCGTTCCGCAAAGGTTATCTGCCGGCGCGGGAACCTGCGGCAACACCGGTAAAATCCGCCGGAAAGAGGAAAAAATGATCCTTTACCTCACAGGCCCTTCCGGAGCGGGGAAAAGCTCTGTGGGCGGGCTGCTGGCTGAAAAGGCCGGGCAGCGGTTTGTGGATCTTGACCGGGTCATAGAGAACCATGCCGGGAAAACCATCACCGCTATTTTTATGGAAAACGGCGAACATACTTTCCGTGATATGGAAAGGGAACTGCTGCGCAAATGTTCCGAACAGAACGATACCGTTATAGCCGCCGGCGGCGGAGCCGTGCTGGACGAGAGAAACAGGAGGTTTATGCGCGGCAGGGGAAAGGTTATCCTCCTGGCCGCCTCGCCCCGGGTTCTGCTGGAGCGCGTTGGAGACGGCGATGTGCGTCCGCTGCTGGGCAGTAATCGTGAAAAAGTGCTGTATAAAATGCTTTTTGAACGCGCGGCCGCATACTGCGATGCCGACGGGTTTCTGGATACGACGAATCTTTCGGCGGAAAAAGCCGCGGAGATCCTCGCGGGGAGATTTTATGAAAAATAAGATAATCATAAAATTTCCGCCGCCGCCGGGGACGGAAACAGCCGTTTCAATAGGCAGGGGTGAAGCCTCAAAGCTTATCAAAAAGTCGAAACAGGCTTTTATAGTGGCGGACAGGAAGCTTGCCACTCTATATCCCTTGCTCTTCCCGGCGGAACGGGTGTTCTTCGCGGACGGAGGGGAAGCGGCCAAAAGTCTTGAGGTGTTGGGCGGGCTTTTAGAGTGGCTTTCGGATAACAGATGTACCCGTGAGGACGGAATAATAGCTGTGGGCGGCGGCACCGTGGGCGATCTCGCCGGATTTGCGGCGGCCGTGTATATGCGCGGGATTAGATGGAGCGTGATACCCACCACCCTGCTGTCGATGGCGGATTCGTCCGTCGGCGGCAAGACGGCTGTGAACGCGGGAAAGGTGAAAAATCTGGCCGGAGTGTTCCACCAGCCTCACAGTGTGGCGATAGACCCTTATTTCCTTCTGACTTTGCCGGACAGGGAATATATGTCCGGCATGGGTGAAATTATAAAAACCGCCGCCATAGCGGATAAACAGTTTTTCACCCTCCTGTCCAAACGGTATGACAAAATAACCGGCCGCGATACGGCCGCCATGGAGGAGGTAATCGCCTTCTGCTGCGCTTATAAAGGAGAGGTGGTGGGTTCTGATGCCAGGGAAAGCGGGAAACGCATGGTACTGAACGCAGGGCATACTGTGGCACATGCGATAGAGAGTGATTCCCGCTACCTTATCCCCCACGGGCAGGCGGTTGCCACCGGGCTCTACCTGGAAACATGCATAGGCGAAAAGCTTAAATACACCGAAAAAAACACGGCGGCGAGGATAGCCTCTCTGCTGTCGCTTTACAATTGCCCTTTGAGCTATTCCCCGGCCTCCCTGGATAACTTTATCGACAGCATGAACTCCGACAAGAAGCGACGCAGCGGAAGCATATACATTCCGTTTATCGAAAAGATAGGCAGGGTTTCTGTTAAAAAGATTGAGCCGGATCTTTTTTACGGCGAGCTAAGGGCTCTGTATAAAAAGTGAGGGGCAAACGGTCTGCCCGCCTTTTGTTTCAGTCGAACGGTAAAATAATGCGCCGCTCCGCTTGACAAATTTTTTGCCAGGCATTAATTATTATTTATGAAGATCATCTCTCAATACACAAACCGAGTACTGGCAGACGAAGACCGCAACTATCTCATGTCTCACGGCATAGCTTCAGTGGTATACGGCGACGCAGCCCCGCAGTGCCTTAAGGATTATTTCGACTGTGAGCCCATATCCCTTGCCGTGCAGGACGAGCAGAGCGCCCGGGCAAAAGAGATGCTTATATCCAAAAAGAACTCCGATATAACCACTCAGGTGCCCAAGTGGCTTTCGGGGAGAATAAACGGCAGCAAAGCTAAAGACTGAGCATACCACGGCCCATTTTTCAGACTCCGTAATTTTCTTATGCAAATTTTTCTTGCATATCGTTACAATGCCAAGTATCATCCCACATTAATTTTTTACAAACACTTTTTTTTACTATATAATGAAAAAGTATTTTGTAATAAGCGGAGGCTGCTGTGGCTGTTATTACACATAAACCGTTTACACTGGACTATTCAGGGCACGCAAACCTGTTTGAGCTGTTCAGCAGAAGTGCGCAAATTTCACCCAAAAGAAAATATCTTTTTTTTAAAAACATTACCTATACTTATAGAGAGGCCGAAGAGAGAATTGTCCACACAGCCGGGGTTCTCACGAAACACGGTGTGAAAAAGGGGGACCGTGTGGCGATTCTGATGGGCAACTCCCCGGAATATATCTTCGCATATTTCGGCACGGTTATGCTGGGCGCTGTGGCGGTGCCGATGAACACTTTCCTGACTGAACGGGAGATAGCGGTTAATATGAACGACTGTGAAGCGGAGCATATTATTACTTCCGAACAATTCGCAAAAGTTGTGGCCGGGCTTAAATCCCATGTCGGTTCACTGAAACATTTTTTTACATACGAAGACAGCTCTTTTGAATCTTTAAATATTTGCAAAGAAGACGTCAGCGGCGTGAACGCCCGGCCGAACGCCTCGAGGGAAGACCTTGCGTCGCTGGTCTACACCTCCGGCACAACCGGGAAACCGAAAGGGGTTATGCTGACCCACCTCAATCTGCTTACGAACGCGTATGATATCGCCATGATACTGCGGTCCAAACCGGGGAAAGACAGGTTTATCTGCGTTTTGCCTCTTTTTCATTCATATGCGTTTATGGTGTGCGGGGTCACGCCGCCTGCCACCGGCAGCAGTGTGATTCTGTTCGAGTCCGTCATGGATGCCGCCAAGGCAAGCTTTAAGAAGGCGCTTATCTTTAAACGGCCCACCATTATGCTGGGTGTGCCCCAGATATATTCAGCGATGGCGAAGAAGAAAGCCTCTTTCATACAGCGTCTTTTGTATCCGTTCCGGATCACTGTCAGCGGCGGGGCGAGCCTGCCGCAGGATACAGTAAACGCATTTTACAGAAACTACGGCCAACACGTTGTGGAAGGTTATGGTCTCAGCGAAGCATCGCCCGTAGTTACTTTTAACCCCATAGGCAGGCCAAAAACCGGAACAGTGGGGGTCCCACTGAACAGTCTGAAACTGAAAATAGTGGACGAGAACGACAATGAGATGCCCCGGGGGCGGGCTGGGGAGCTCTGCATACAGGGCGGCAGCGTGATGACTGGGTACTGGAACCAGCCCGTGGAGACCGAAAAAGCCCTCAAAAACGGCTGGCTGCACACCGGTGATGTTGCGACCGTAGACGATGAGGGCTACTACACAATAGTCGACCGTATTAAAGACCTGATTCTTGTGAAAGGGATGAACGTCTACCCGAAAGAGATAGAAGAGCTCCTGTATCTGTACCCCGGTATAAACTCCGCCGCCGTGATAGGGGTGCCCGATGCCGGGGGCAGCGATATTATCATCGCCTATATAACTCTTGATCCCGGCGCGGATGTGACGGAAAAGGCGCTGAGAGAATACGCCAAAAAGAACCTTGCCGCCTTCAAGGTGCCTAAGGCGTTTATTATAACCGACGATCTGCCGAGGACGCCG
>JAVBTI010000042.1:0-15213 GCA_031556255.1 Deferribacterales bacterium
CGAATGTGGCCTCACAAGGCGGCGGGAGCCTGTCCGCCACCAACCCGTCAATAGTGATCAAAATATTTGATTGACAGGATACTTCCTCCTCCTCAATGTTAGAACGCCGCGGCCGGGAGATGATCCCCGGCCGCGGGCATATTACAGGAGCTCATTATGACCGAATATTTAAAAGGCAGGCAGGCCATATACGAATATCTTTATATGGGGTATTACAAGATCCCCGGCGCCGGGTTTGCAGAACTGTCGAAAAAATTTCTGCCGGTGTTTAAAGCGCTCGGCACTGACACCGGCGGGGAAATTGCCTCCGGGGCGGAAGCTCTTGCGGCATATTTTGAAAAAAACGCGCATATGACCGACAAAGAGCTTGCCGTACGCCTGAATGTAAACTTTACTAAGCTGCTTAACAAAAGAAATTTAATCGGTTCGCAGACAGAAAACATTTGGCGGCAGGAAGAGAAATCGAAAGAAGAGATTATCATTTCCGTCAGCAACTATTTTGCCGATGCCGGAGTAGTCAAGCCGACAGAGATAAACATGCCCATAGACAGCTATGGTATGGAGCTTTTCTATCTCTACCGTACCTCCCGTGCCGCCGCCGAAAGCGAAGGGGACGCGCGGTATAAAATTCTGGCCGCGCAGACGGCATTTGCGCAAGACCATATACTTTGCTGGACGGACAGGTTCACACGTGCTATTCTTAACCAGTCGGATGAAAAAAACTTTTACAGGGCCCTGGCGTACCTATCCAACGGATTTTTAAAATACGATTTCTCTGTTTCCGATGGTGCATGCGATGTTCAAAAAGATCTTTAAACTTTTAAACGATGAAACACTTTATAAACAAACGCTGGTGCGTATGTTTAAAAATGCAGACATTGACGACCTTTATGCCACTTACAGCCACAAGGCCCGGATTGATTTCATCAAAGATTTTATGCTTCTCATGGAACACTATAACGGAGATATCGACGCCGGTGACCTCATAAGCAACGCCGAAACCCTACTGAAGCGTGCCGCCAAAGTCGGTGAGATGCACCGTGCCGGAGGCACCCGCCCCGATTACCTTTTCGCGACGGTGAAAACCATGGCGCGCTGCCATGAAGAGATTCTTCTGAACTCGGATCTGGACAGGGATGAAGTATTAAACTTCATCGTAAACGTCAGGAAGATGCTGGATGCGAGGGAGATAATGCTGGTCAAGCAATGGTTCCGCGCCACAGTGGCTGACGTGTTCACCCATAATAAAGAGCTGTACACGCAGTTGCGCCAGCTTCACAACCGCCACAAAAGAATGCTGAACACCCTCTCCTACCCCGCCGTAATTACCAACACCAAAGGAAACGTGTTGGAAATGAACTACGCCGCCCAAAACTACTTCGCCGTCTGGAACGAGGAAAGCAAAACGGAAATCATGTCCCTTATGGATTTTCATTTTGCCACTTTCTACGATTATCTGAAAACATATAAAGGTAAAGGGGAACGGTATATGGAGTTCACAAACGGCGACAAATTCATCAGTAAGCTTGTACGGCTCAATAAAAACAGCTATCTGATAACGCTGGAAAAACCTGAAAACAAGCAGCGGAACGCCAGAAGAAATAAAGCGGGCAAACACAGCTATGCAAAATTGACCTATACGGAAGCGATCGTCAGCCAGTGCGTGCAGCAGGGCATGTCGTCAAAACAGATCGCCGAAAAACTGGGCCTTTCAGAAGAAACGATCAAAACCCACCGCAAAAATATCCGCCGTAAGCTCGGGCTTGTAAACAGCAAAGCAGGGCTGCCCGTCCATCCGTCCGCCAAAAAAGACTAAACGGCCGCGCAAATAATTTTTTCCATACGAAAAAGGCAGTTGAGATCTATCGGGCCGGCAGAAGGACGCGTTGCGCGCACGCCGTATTCCGCCCGCAAACATGCTTTCCAAATACAACATTACTGAAGAACATACAATCATTGATTTGAGTAAATTCAGGCATGAGCAGCAGATCGCTTTTCCTCATAAAAGGATTATTGCGGAAAGATTAATGAAACTTTTATCTGATTATAAAACACTCAGGCGTTTGACAAAAAATCAGGCGGGGTGACGAACAGGCCCGCCCGCGTAAAACTACTTTTTCAATGTGTAAAGGAAGTCCTTTACAGTTTTTTCATCATCCGCGCTGATGGCAAGACCGTTCTTCTTCATGCGTTCAATAGTGGCGTCCCATTTGGCGATATCATATTTTTTGTTGTATATGATAGCTGTGGAATGACACTTTTTGCAATTTTTCTCAACAGCGTCATTCTTCTGGGCGAACGCCGGGATACTCAGCAACGCTGCCAGCACCACAATTAAAACCAATGTTCTCATAAAACCTCCATTATCAAAACGTGAACTCTACTCAGGAAGAGTACATCAATAAATATATTAATACCACTACTTTTTACCACCTATAAAAACAGCGGATTTTAATGGATCAGATATATATAGGAAATTAAACCGAAAAAACTTTGGATAATTTGACCGGAACAATGGCTCCTTTCTGAATTTCGCCGAGGGCAACCAGCCTGCCGTCCGGGGAAAGCAGCAGGCAGAGCCCGTCCGCGCCGGTATCGGGCAGAGACCGGTAGCCCGCTGTTTTAGGAGAGACACCGTGCATCACTGCGTCCACGGTTTCGGGCTTTACAACCGCTATGGGCAGATCCAGCACATCCTGCACGGGACGCACAATCTCCGCCCCGCGCCCTTCGCCCGCAATACATTTTATATCGTCCAGTTTATGCGCGTCTTTCATATGGAAGCGGCCGCTGCGGCTGCGGATAAGGCCGCTCATGGCCGCATAAGCCCCCAGCCTGTTGCCCGTTTCGTTTATTATACTGCGCACATAGGTGCCCTTGCCGCAGTCAACCACGAAAACGCCGTCCGGATAGTCATATGATACAAGTTCGATTTTATATATCTTCATGGGGGCCGTTCCCGCGTCCTCCAGCTCCCCTTTTCGCGCCAAGTCGTATGCGCGGACACCGTCTATTTTTTTTGCGGAAAATGCGGGGACTGTAAGCTCCGGCTCGCCCACGAAACCCGCCAGAACCTCGCGGACGGCGGCTTCGTCCGGCCGGGCGTCCGAAGTGCGCAGGACGGTGCCTGTGGTGTCGAAGGTGTCGTAAGCGGCTCCCAGTTTGAAATTAGCAATATACTGTTTATCTTCCGCCGTGATGATGTCGGCGAACCTCGTGGCATGCCCCAGGCATATGGGCAGCACTCCTTCCGCCATCGGGTCGAGGGTGCCCGTGTGCCCGGCTTTTTTGACTTTGAATATGGAACGCACCCGCGCCACAACCTGGAAAGATGTCACGCCGGGCTCTTTATAGACGTTAACTACGCCATTCATCTGTTTACAAAAACATAGATATAGAACGCGGAAAAGAACAGGCTCAGGATGAGAACCGGCACGCCGATAGACCGCCGCCAGTCCGTTTTCCTGATTATCGAACAGCCGCCCATAATCAGCCCTATGGGCGGGCAGGCCATCACAAGAAGGTAGAGCAGAATGTACGATTTTACATCCGTTTTGCTTACGTTGCTATCTGCGTGCTGTTCCTGCATATATCACTCCGGCTCCCTGTTTTCCGCACTGATCCGGCGGAAGATCTCGTCCAGCTTTTCCGCCTCTTCCGGGGTGTCATCCCGCTCGAAAATAAGCTGCGGCAGCTTTTTCAGATGCACCGACTCCATCAGCTTTTTGCGGATGAAGCCCTTGCTCTTGTCGAGTCCTATCTCTATATCTTTCAGCGATTTTTTGTCGTAACTGCTGAAATATATCCGCGCAATCCCCAGATCGGCGGTAACTTTCACCCGGGTGATGACCACGTCGTGTACCCGGGGGTCGTCGATATCTTTCGACAGGATATGCATTATCTCATGTTTTAAAAGCTCCGCCACCCGGCGGGTACGTACATTTTCCATGATTATCACACTATAATGAGATCAAATAGCTTTATAAATACACTATTTGCGGCGGCTCCGGCTTGAGCGGAGTAAATTCGCCCGCGCCTGTGCCGCCTGCACTTCGCTTCACTTCGCAGGGAAACCCTGCTTTGTATCGCTCCGTGGGCGTCGCTTTGCTCCTTAACCTCTCCGAATCCGCCCCTGGCGGATTCGGCTCCCCATGAAGGAATGGTCAATCGCAATTATATGGTCACTATCTCTTCTTTAACGTCTTCCAGCACAAACTCGCCCAGCTTGTCCACAAAGGCCAGGATCTGCTGCAACTGTTCGTCCGCATGACTGTGTTCACCTGAAACCACCGCCACACCAACTTCGGCACGGTTATACATCACATCGTCACCGGAGAGCTCCGCCACGGCGGCGTTAAATCGCGGACGCAGCCTGTCTTTAAGGCTGCGCACCACATTGCGCCGGGCTTTCAGATTGAATGCGTCTTCAATCCTCAGCGTGAGTCTCAGCGTACCTACAAACATTATTTTTACGCCGGTTTCACATCTTCGAGCGTACGTTTTTCCTGCACAAGTTCATATACTTCCAGAATATCCTTCTCTTTGATATCCTGATACCTGTCTATGGACAAACCGCACTCATAGCCGTGGGCAACCTCTTTAACGTCGTCCGTGAACCGTTTGAGGGAGCCCAGCTTGCCGTCGTATACAACCACGTTGTCGCGGATTACACGCACCAGGGAATTTCTCGTGACCTTCCCTTCGAGGACATAACAGCCGGCAATCTTGCCGATCTTCGGCACGCTGAACACCTGGCGTATTTCCACCCGGCCGAGGATGTTCTCTCTTGTTTCGGGGGTAAGAAGGCCCTCCAGCGCGAGTTTCACATCTTCGATCGCTTTATATATGATAGAGTAAAGCTCTATAGAGATCCCTTCCCGTTCTGACATATTGCGGGCGTTGTTGTCGGGGCGCACGTTAAAGCCTATTATGATGGCCTTGGACGCCATGGCAAGCACCACGTCGGATTCGGTTATGCCGCCTGTCGCGTCGTGGACTATGTTCACCTTCACTTCCGCGTTGGAAAGCTTTTGCAGGGAGCCGCGCAGCGCCTCCAGGGAGCCCTGGACGTCCGCCTTGATGATGATATTCAGCTCTTTTACTTCCCCCTGCTTCACTTTGTCGAAGAAATCTGAGAGGGACACTGTTCCGCCGGAGGCCTGTTTTACGCTCTTTTCGTTGCGCTGGCGCATATCGGCGATATGCTTGGCCACCTTTTCATCCTCAACCACAGTCAGCGTGTCTCCGGCCTCAGGAACGCTGGAAAAACCCATGACCTCCACAGGCATTGATATAGAGGCGTCTTTCACGACAGTTCCGCGGTAGTTGTACATGGAACGCACTTTCCCCACCTGGCTGCCCACGATAAAGGTGTCGCCCCTGTGCAGGGTGCCTTTCTTCACAAGCACAGTGGCAACAGGCCCTTTCTGCTTGTCAAGCTGGGATTCGATGACAATCCCCTCCGCCGGCCTGTCCGGGTTCCCTTTAAGTTCGAGGACATCCGCCTCCAGAAGCACGCGCTCAAGAAGGTCTTCTATCCCCGTGCGTTTTTTGGCCGATATCTCCTGGAACTGATATTCGCCGCCCCAGTCGTCGGATATGATACCGTACTCCGCGAGCTGCTGGCGCACCTTGTCCGGATTGGCATCCGGCCTGTCTATTTTGTTCACGGCCACCACAAGACGCACACCGGCGGCCTTTGCGTGGTCGATGGCTTCTTTTGTCTGCGGCATCACGCCGTCGTTGGCGGCCACCACAAGGATAACTATATCCGTGGCCTGCGCGCCCCGCGCGCGGAGGGAGGTAAAGGCCTCGTGCCCCGGCGTGTCAAGGAAGGTAATCTTCCTGCCGTTCAGATCCACCTCGTAGGCGCCTATATGCTGTGTTATCCCGCCCGCCTCTTTCTCGGCCACGCTTGTGGAGCGTATGGCATCGAGAAGGGAGGTTTTACCGTGGTCGACGTGACCCATGACGGTGACCACCGGCGGTCTGCGCTGCATCCTGGACTCGTCGTCGTCATAGCTGGGCAGCAGATCGTCTTCGGTGACAACCTTTTTCGTCACCTCGACACCGTAATCAATACATAAAAGCGCCGCGGATTCGGCGTCTATGGCCTGGTTCACGGTGGCTATAACGCCCATCATGAACAGTTTTTTTACAAGTTCCGCCGCTTTTATCCCTATCATTCCGGCAAGTTCGGAAACAACTATCTGCTCGCCGATGGTAATATGAGTGGGCTTCGGGGTCGGCGGCGGCAGTTCCCTGTCCTGCTTGCGCTGCTTGATCTTGCGATCAGTCCTGCCTGTGTACACGGGGCGCGGTGCCGGCGCCGGAACGGGTGCTTCTTCGCTCTCAACCGGCGCTTTGTTGGTTTCTATTTCATGCTCTATATCCAGTTCACTCATGCCTTCGGTGATCGTTTTAGTCCAATCCTTGGCCTTTTTAACGTCGCCCTTGGCTTTCGGTTTTTTAGCGTCTTCCTTGGCGGGAGCGGCTTCCACTTCCCGGGCTTTCTTGCTTTCCCAGTTGCGCCGTTCCTCTTCGCCCATGGCGGGCTGTTCAGGGCGCGACGCACCGTAACCTCCGGGACGCGGTCCTTTGGGAGGCCCTCCTGCCGGCCTGCGGTCGTCGGTCCCTCTCGGCCCCGCCGGCCTGTCGCCGGAACCATAGCGGCTGCCCGCGGCTGGTCCGGCGGGTCTTTTATAATCGGGGCGCGGACCGCGGTTCTGGTCTGATGCCGGGCCTGACGGGCGCTGATAGGACTGCCCGCCGGGTGACGTGCGCCTGTAGCCCGAATCGCCCTCCCGTCTCGGACCGCCCGGCCGCTGTTCTCTCGGAACATAGCCCGCGGGGCCTAGCGGCCTCGGAGTGGGTTTAAACGGCTGCGCCGCCTTTGTTTCGCTCTCCTGTTTCGGCTGATGCTGTTTTTTAACAGGTTCGCTTTTTACAGGTTCCTGTTCAGCGTGTTTCTGAGGTTCCGGTTCAACCGCAACGGGTTCGGCTGTTTTTTCCTGCATCTCTTTTACCGGCGTCTCAGCCACCGGCACGTCAGCCTGCTCGGTCTTCACAGCCTGCTCAGCCTGGACGGGCTCCTGCGCTTCCTCTTTCTGGCGCGATACATCCCGTCGGGCCTCGTCCACCTTCAGCACATCTTTATTCAATTCGCTCTTTCGTTTCTGCAGTTCTTCTTTGGATATTTTACGGCCGGGGGTGGCAACGGCCTCCTCCTTTGAACGGGAGTTCATGACTATCTCTTTACCCATGGCGCCGCGGTTCCGCCGTTCAAGGGCCTGCTGAAGGCGCTCTTTGCGACGATCTATCATCTGCTGAGGATCGATGCCTAAAATCCTCATCTGTTCAACTGATATAGTGGCATCCACGCCGGACAGCGCTTCCCCGGCGTCCAACAGTTTTTGTAGAGCCTCTTCTGCGCTTATCTCAGCTTTTTTTGCCACTTCCCTAAGTTTGAAATCTGCCATAACACCATCCTTAAACAATTAAACCGCTCCGCTGAAATCACGCTCAAGCGCCGCGTTTAATGCAGCCGCCAGGGAACTGATATCGCCCGCCGGTATTGATCTCACGCGGAAAGACCTGCATAAGATCCTGCCGTCAGCCAGTTTTTGACAGCACCGCGCGTCAGAGCACACATAGCGCCCCCGTCCGTCAGCCCTCTGAAGTAAATCCGCCGTCGGAGCGCCGTCGTAAACAAGCCTGAACATTTTGTCCTTGGTATGTTTACCGCCGCACACGATGCAGGTACGCACAGGGCCCCGTTCCATATCAGTTATCACCGTTTTTTTCTTCCATCCCTTCGGGTTCTTCTTCGTCCCGCCCGCCTTCTTCGTCTTCTTCAGGTTCGCTGTCCATATCCTCAAGCCTGGCTGTGAGGTAATCAATAGTGGTATTTATAAGAAACACAGCCTCGTCTTCCGATATACCGAGCGCGGTGACGATCTCATCCACAGTGGCATCGGAAAGCTTTTCCACGTCGTCTATTCCCCGTTCCCTCAGTTTAGATATCTTGTCAGCATCAAGCTGGGAGAGGTTTTCAAGATTGTATATTTCATAAAGCATGCGCAGTTCCTGTTCCTGCTCCTGCATACGTTCTTTGCGTATTTCCTGGTATTCGGTTTCGTTCAGCACGTCGAGACGCCATTCGGTGAGCATGGCGGCAAGTTTGACATTCTGCCCCTTCTTGCCGATGGCAAGGGAAAGCTGATCGTTCGGAACCACAAGCTCAAATGTCTTTTCATCTTCAAACACGTTGGTAAGCAGAACCTGTGCCGGGCTGATGGCGTTGCACACAAACTGGATCGGATCCGGCGACCATTCCACCACGTCGATCTTCTCGTCTTTCAGTTCCCGGCTGATAGAGTTAATCCTGCTCCCTTTGACGCCGATACACGCGCCCACCGGGTCTATGTTGGAGCTGGTGGAGTAAACGGCCACTTTTGCGCGTTCCCCCGGCTCACGCGCCGCTGCTTTTATCTGGATGACGCCTTCGAAAACCTCGGGAATTTCAGCTTCGAACAGCTTTACAAGAAAATCCGGGTGCGTGCGGGAAAGCACAAGCTGCGGCCAGCCCTTGTTCATGCGTATATCGAGAAGGAGGGCGCGGACATATTTGGTGCGCTCGTAAAATTCGCCGGGGATCATCTCTCTGCGCGGCATTACAGCCTCAGCCTTGCCCAGGTTTACAACAAGGTTGTCTTTCTCCATCTTCAGCACGGTGCCGTTGACTATTTCGCCTATTTTACCCTGGAATTCGTCCAGAATGACCTGTTTTTCCGCGTCGCGCAGGCGCTCCATGAGGCGTTGTTTGGCCACGAGCGCCGCCTGCCTGCCGAGCTCCTCCAGAGTGGTTTCCACCATGAGAATATCGCCCAGTTGCGGGTCTTCCTTGTATTTTTTGGCGTCTTCGATGGAGATCTCGTCCCAGTTGGTAACTCCGCTCTCCGACACCTCTTTGGGTATCTTTATATCTATTTCGCCGCGCTCAAGATCCACAACGATGTCGGGTTCCAGATACTTGCCTATGCGTTTCGCCACGGCGGCGCCGATCGCGTCTTTCAGGGCCGCGCCGAGGACCTCGCGCGAAATGCTTTTTTCGCGGCCTATTTCATCGACCACTTTAACCAGCTCTCTGCTCACACATTCTCCTTATACCCCAACTCACATTATCCGTGGACACGGCTATACCGCTTTTCTTCGCAGGAACACCGTCCGGCGCGCCTTTCTCAGTGCGGAGCAAGGTAATAAATTAATTTATATTATATTTCTATCTCAACGTTAGCTTTTGCGATATTGCTGATGGGGATTGTAAAGCTGACGCTCTCTTCTTCGGTATATATGGTAACGCTGCCGCCGGAAACGTCGGTTATACGGCCTTTATAACGTTTACGGCCTGTTGCGTCCTTGTCTTTGGTCTGAATACGGCACAGTTTACCTTTCCTGGAGGCGAAATCTTCCGCGCTGCGGAGGGGCCTGTCCACACCCAGCGACGAAACCTCAAGCTGATAATGTTCGTAGGGGATAAGGGTCTCGTCCTGCTCGTCCAGCCATGCGGACACAAGACGGGAAACGGACGCGCAGTCTTCCAGAGTGACGGCCCCGTCGAGATAGATACGCAATACCCTTCCCGCACGCTCGCGCAGGAGGGTGATATCGTAAATTCTCAGATTGTAGCGTGCCGCAAACTCTTCAGCTTTCGGCCGGAGCAGCTCTATAAAATCTTGCATAGGTATAAAAAAATGTGGGCATCACCCACATCGGTGTCAACATAACACTTTGCGAACGACAAATCAAGAGTTTTTTTGATAAATCAATTTGCCAAAAGAATGTGGAGCAGCGGACATAACTATGGACTTCAGCGCATGCTCTGCATGAAAGAGGATCTGTGCAGGGTCGCCACCATAGAAGACGGTGCCGTCGTGCTTAAGCTGCACAAGGCCTTCGAAACCACAGCCCGGCGCAAGTATATGTCATATTCCCGCAACCACTGCTAAAATCCGGCCTGCCGTGTTTATAGCGTGGCAAGCCTTGTCTGTTCATTAATTATGTATTCGTGAAATTAAAAAGACATCAGATATAAATGAGCGCAGCTCTTTCAGCCGGCGAACGCCTTAATGGGCAAAACGGCAAAAAACAAGGGCAATAATTTACTTTTCACGCCCTGCCTCCGCGATTTTATTATACCCTCTGCATGTACAAAATAGATAATAAGAAAAAAGGGCGTCTAAACGCCCTCAGAATTTATTCCTCGGTTGAAGCTAAAAACTCTTTGTCGCTCCGCAAAAACCCGAGCATAAACCTCGCCACGGGATAGTGCAGCCGTTTTGACTCTTTATAAGCGCCGAGCCTTTCGGTAAATTCTTCCGACCAGCGGTCGAGATGGCCGGTGATAAAATCGTGCTGGACTTTGGTGAGCTCCGCCGCCTTTTCCATATCGCCGTCAGCCACGGCTTCCGCCGTCCGGTTGGCAAGGTACGACATAAAGCTGAGTTCCACGGAGATGAAGTCTTCCTGTTCGTTGTGTTTCTTCGATTTTTTCATACCGTGTTTGGCATACAGCGCCAGAACCTCGTCCCGCGCTTCCTGCATGGCGAGCTTTTCCGGGGAGGTATAGTACGATTCCACAGTAGGCACGGAATCGGTCAGGCACAGGACGCGCGTGTAAAAGCGCAGCGTATCCAGGTCATATTCCGCCCTGGCGTCGC
Source organism: Deferribacterales bacterium (assembly GCA_031556255.1). GTDB lineage: Bacteria > Chrysiogenota > Deferribacteres > Deferribacterales > JAISNW01 > JAIRQX01. The sequence goes on from JAVBTI010000042.1 coordinate 10,719, forward strand.
CGTCGTGTGCCGCGCGCTCCTGCAGGAACGCGTTCATCCCGGCAAGCCCTTCCGTCATATCCGCGTCATCGGAACCTTCCGACATTTTCATGAGGGCCGGCACAAGCTCCTCAAGCATAGTGTAGTATTCTTCGTCCGGAGAGTTTATAAAAGTCCGCTGGAGCAGGTTGTACACAACCTCCCGCCCTGAATGTGACGACTGTAAAGCTTCTTTATCATTGCTCATGGCGCTTTCCTCAATTTTAAATTAATCAGGCTACTGAAATATTAAGTTAACTTTTTAACTTGCATGATCACAATATTTATTAACAAATTCCGGCATTGCCCCGCAGGAAAACCACGCTTTTCTGAAAGGGCGTCCCTGATTGGGGGGCATGCTGGGGGCAAGATCTTATAGTCTTCACAGTGCGTCCCGCTCCCGCCGGCCGCCGGAAAAAAGCGGACAGGGTAAGCGGTGACCAACGCGTAAGACCGAAAGGCAGGCCCTCCCGTAAAGCGGCGAAAAGAATTTCCGACGCGTAAAAATGGGGGCCTGCAGCCCCCCAAGTCAATTACTTTTTAGCTTGCTCTTCCGGCGCTTTAACCTGGTCGACAAACTCTATCATGGCCATGTCGGCATTGTCGCCTTTGCGGCGGCCGGTTCTCATTATTCTGGTATAGCCGCCCTTGCGCTCGGCAAATACCGGTGAAACATCGTTGAAAAGTCTTTTAACGGTGTCCGGATTAGGCAGCCTGCGCAGCACATAACGGCGCGAAGCAAGGTCGTTCTTTTTACCGGCGGTGATCAGCGGCTCCACAAAGGTACGCAGTACTTTCGCCCGCACCAGCGTGGTTTCAATCCTGCCGTGTTCTATAAGCGAGATCGCCATGTTCCGCAGCACCGCCACTCTAAGGGAGGTGTGCATCCCCAACGTTTTACCACTCTTACCGTGACGCATCTCTATTCTCCTTCCGTATTATTTTGTTTATATCCGAGGCTCTCGAGATCCATACCCAGGCTCAGCCCCAGCTCGGAAAGCACCTTCTTGATCTCTTCAAGGGATTTCCGGCCGAAGTTCTTGGTTTTCAGCATCTCGGCGTCGGTTTTGCTGCACAGCTCGTACAGCGTCTTGATATTGGCGTTTTTAAGACAGTTGTAAGCACGGACAGAAAGTTCCAGCTCTTCTATGCTCTTGTCAAGCATTTCCAGAACGTACTCATTGTTCTTGGGAGCTTCCGCCGCTTCAACCTCGGACGGTTCATCAAAGTTTATGAAAAGTTTGATAAAATCTTTGATAATTTTAGCCGCGAAGGCAACCGCGTCGTCCGGGCGGACTGAACCGTCGGTCTCCACCTCAAGGGTCAGTTTGTCGAAGTCGGTGCTCTGCCCCACACGGGCATTGTCCACAGTGTAACTGACTTTCTTTATCGGTGTAAATATGGCGTCAACGGGGATTACCTCCACATCGTCGAACTTGTTTTCCATCTCTTCGGACGGCAGGTAGCCCACGCCCCGTTCGACAAAAAACTCCATATATACTTCGGTATTCTGGCCGGTGATGGTCAGTATCGGCTGCTCGGGATTCAACACCTCAACGGCTGTGTCGCCGGTGATGTCGCCTGCCGTAACCACTCCCGGACCTTTCTTTTTAATATAGACACGTCGCTGTTCCCATGTGTGCAGGTTCACTTCGAGGGCCTTGACGTTCAGTATGATATTCACCACGTCTTCCGCCACTCCGGGCAGTGTGGCAAACTCGTTTGAAACCCCCGCAATCTTCATCCCCACGATGGCCGCGCCTTCTATGGAAGACAGCAGCACACGCCGCAGGGCGTTGCCGATGGTGGTGCCGAACCCTTTCTGAAGAGGTTCCGCCACAAATTTGCCGTAACGCGATGTTACTTCGCCTATCGCTTCCACAGATTTGGGTTTTTTAAGGCTTTTAAAGTTCATTACTATCATTCAGATTCTCCACAATCATTAATCCCCGGCACGCCTGTTACAGCACACCGAAAGAAAGGAAAGGCGGGAAGAGGGTTTCTCCCCTTCCCCAAACTATTACTTGGAGTAAAGTTCTACTATCAGAGACTCCTGAATATCGTAGTTCACATCCGTGCGCTCAGGCATACGGTTGATCTCAGCCTGGAAAGCCTGCTTGTTAACGCTGAGCCACTCAGGAACGCCCCGTCCTTCCGATGTCTCCACTGACTCCACAATTCTGGATATTTTTTTGCTCTTCTCGGCAACCTGGACAACCTGCCCGGGTTTAACGCTGAAGGACGGAATATTAACTTTGCGGCCGTCAACGGTAACATGGTTGTGGCGCACGAACTGGCGCGCCTCTTTTCTGGAACCGGCGAAGCCTGAACGGTAAACGACGTTGTCCAGACGGCGCTCAAGGAACTGGAGCAGTATTTCGCCCGTAATCCCGCCGGCTCTGGTGGCTTTGTCGAAATAACGGCGGAACTGCGCTTCCAGTACGCCATAAAGACGCTTAACCTTCTGTTTTTCGCGGAGCTGCACGCCGTAATCGCTTATTTTTTTCTGCTGCTTGTTGCCGTGCTGGCCGGGAGCGTATGCCTTGGTTTCAAGGCTGCACTTCTCTTTGTAGCAGCGTTCGCCTTTCAAATATAATTTAAGATTTTCCCTTCTGCACAGTTTGCAGCTGGGCCCTGTATATCTAGCCAAAGTAAACCTCCCTTAAATCCTTCTTTTTTTGCGGGGACGGCAGCCGTTATGCGGCACCGGCGTGATATCGCGGATGACAGTTACCTTGATGCCCGCTGTCTGGATGGCGCGGATTGCGCTCTCTCTGCCGGAACCGGGTCCCTTAAGGCTGACCTCAACCTCACGCATCCCTGCATCAGCGGCTTTCTTGGCCGCAGCTTCAGCTGCGAGCTGGGCAGCGAACGGGGTGGATTTACGGGAGTTTTTAAAGCTCTGCGTGCCCCCGGTTGCCCAGCAGACAACGTTCCCTTTCATATCTGAAAATGTAATATGTGTGTTGTTAAATGAAGAGTTTACATGAGCGATCCCCTTTGGTACGCTCTTCTTCTCTTTTTTACCGCTACGTCTTGGACCGGCCATAGTGTATTTGACTCCTTGGTTTTTCTTGTTACCGCCTCTGCGGTTTATATGCCTGGCATTCTGCCGGCGACCAACGGGAGCGAACCATCGGGTTCAACGCCCCTGTAAAAAGTGCCGCTGGCACCCGGCCGCCTATAGATGCCGGGATGACGCCACTCTAGGGTTGCTTTGCAAGCAATGTGCTGGCATCACTTCTTTTTAATACCGCGCTTGCCTGCGAGGCCCCTGCGTGTGCGGGCGTTTGAGCGGGTCTTCTGTCCGCGGCACGGGAGGTTGTTCCTATGGCGGTTGCCACGGTAACAGTTTATCTCGATGAGACGTTTTATACTGAGGCCGATCTCTTTCCTGAGGTCGCCTTCCACTTTAACTGATGAGTCCAGATATTTACGGATGTCCGCAATCTCCTGCTCGGTAAGCTCACCCATGCGCTTGATAGGGGAAATCTTTGTGACTTCCAGAATTTTACGCGCCGTGGGACGGCCGATACCGAAGATCTAGGTCAGCCCGATTTCTACTTTCTTATTGTTTGGTATGTCAACACCGGCTACTCGCGCCACTGTCCGCCTCCTTAACCTTGTCTCTGCTTATGGCGGGGATTTTCACAGATCACTCTCACCACGCCCTTGCGTTTAACAATTTTGCATTTGCTGCAAATTGGCTTAACACTTGCTCTTACTTTCATACAGCAATCACCGCCTGTTATTTATGTCTGTACGTAATCCGCCCACGGGTCAGATCATACGGCGACAATTCCACCGTCACCTTGTCCCCGGGCAGTATCCGGATGAAGTTCATCCGCATTTTGCCGGAAAGATGCGCCGTAATAATGTGGTTATTCGGCAACTCAACCTTGAATGTGGCGTTGGGCAGCGCCTCGTTCACAACGCCGGAGGCTTCGATTACATCTCCCTTCTTGCTCATTGACACCTACTGTCTGTTTTTTGCCTTAGCTTCCCCGCCCTTGCGGGTTGGAATGAGGGGAATCTCCGGCTATATATTTCGCCCATTGAGGGATGGGACAATCTGTTTTCCGTCGCGCATGCTCTTGCTTTCAGCAACAGCGCGCGACCGCTTGCGCCGTTTCGCGGAAGTGAATTCCGCTCAACTCCGCTGCGCTCCGTAACTCTTCCCTGCACAAGCAAAGCTTGTTCCGGTGTGAGTTACGGGCATTGCTTTGCAATGCCTTAAAGCGTGTCCCCTGCCGCGAGGGTCAGTATTTGCGGCCCGTCTTGCGTAACCGCGATAGTGTTCTCATAATGCGCGGACAGTTTCCCGTCTTTTGTGACCGTCGTCCAGCCGTCCGGCTGTGTCACTATCCTGTAGTCGCCCTGGGAGACCATCGGTTCCACAGCCAGGAGCATCCCGGCTCTGAGCTTAGGTCCTTTTCCCGGAGGCCCGTAGTTTGGTATGCTGGGTTCTTCGTGTATG
>JAVBTI010000170.1:0-17374 GCA_031556255.1 Deferribacterales bacterium
GCAATATGAGAAGAATACTTATTATTTTGTTTGTCTTGTGTCTGGCACTTCCAGTTTTCGCCAAAGACTACAATGCGGATCTGGTGATAGTGGGAGGCGGCTGGTCCGGGGTTATTGCCGCTGTCGCGGCTTCCGACGCCGGCATCACAACTGTTCTGCTTGAAAAAACACCAATTCTGGGCGGCGGTGGCCACTTTGTCGGTGAAAACACGGCATGGGGGTACACAGACGCAACAGGCTACACATCAACTGTAGATGATGCTTTCCAAAGGTATATGGAATACACACGCTGGCAGGCGAACGCTCTGTTGATAAGGAATTTGTTCAGTGAAACAGCTAACAGCATTCGTTGGATGAAAGATCACGGCATAAAATATTCCAACGTATTCCAGGGACCAAACTTTGTACGCATGATAGGCGGCGGAAAAAACAATATCCCTGCGCTGATAAAAATTGTAAACAATTCCAAATATGTCACTGTATTGATGGAAACCAGGGGTACGGAGCTTATTACCAATAAAAACGGTGATGTAATAGGCGTTACCGCTGAAGATGCCGACGGGGAAACAGTGCGCGTTAATGCCAAATATACAATAATGGCAACCGGGACCTCAGTTGACGATCCGGCAATGGTTGCCAAGTACGCGCCTCAGATAGCCGGTACGCAGTACCTTATTAACGGCGGGCCGCATAGAACCGGCGACGGAATAAAAATGGCTGAGAAACTCGGCGCCAAACTTGATGCCACCATGGTTACCGATACTGAAGCCGGGTTTTCAACAGATGCGCGTGATTTTACCGGCCTTCAGGGCACAGCCTACGCTCTGTCACAGATTCCATATTTATGGGTAAGCGGACAGGGCAGACGTATTGTAAATGAAGTTTCAGGCTCTATGCAGTATGTGGGCGCTGAAATGGCAAAAAATAACGGTGTGTACTACTCCATTTTCGATGAAACAATCAAAAACGACATGGAGAAAGGCGGCGGGCTTCCATACGATCTTTTCATGGCCTCTATGGTTAACGATCTTAACCAAACCGAGAACAAATTCGTCAAAGGTTATAAACTGGGGATGATGAACGAAGCTCTTAAGCAAAGCTATGCCAACGGCTATGCTTTTAAAGCCAACACTATTGAAGAGCTGGCTAAAATGATCGGCGCGGACCCCGCGACACTGGCGGCAACGGTTAAACGTAACAACGAACTTGCCGCAAAAAAACAGGATGTGGATCTGTTTAAAGATCCAATGTATTTGCGCCCAGTCAGCAAGGGGCCGTTCTATGCAATAAAAGCGATTCAACGGGTAAACAGCCTTAACGGCGGCCTCCAGTGTACGCCCGATCTTCAGGTAATACGCAAAGACCTGACGCCAATTAAAGGTCTGTATGTGACAGGTGTTATGATCGGATCGGTCAGCGGCGACACATATCCTATGGCTGTCGCTCCCGGGGCTGGTTCAGGTTTTGGTATCACCGGATCAAGAATAATAATAGGTAATATTGCTAAAGACCTGAAAAAGTGATAATAGTGGGGAGGGGGAATCCGGAAGGGTAACCCCTCCTTATATTAACACTACGGAGCAACCATGCGGCAGGTATTTTTTAGGGCACCCTGGATACACCAGGAAGAACCTAAAGAATTAAAAGCAATATATTTACGTTACGGCGCGCGGATGGAAATGAAAAGCGGCTCTCTGCTTTTAAACGGCGGCCAGCGCGGCGTGGCTTATTATCTCGAATCAGGACTCGGCGCCGCCACTTTTTTAGATCAAACAGGGCACACACGCCTTATTCAGCTCACTGTTCCTGGCAGAGTGCTTTGCGATATAGCCGCCACCACTCAGGAAATAATCAACGCTTACGTCTATATCTGGCGTAATTCTATAGTGTATGCCCTGAATCAGGCTGACATGCGCGAACATATCTTCTCAAACCCCGATCTGCACCTGCTTTTCACCAAAACCACTTTAGGTAAGCAGGAAAGCAATATGGAAGCGATGATTGCCAACTTCACATATCCCGTGAGCGACAGGATAAAAGTTTTCTTCTGCTCCCTCATGCACAATTATTATATAGATATCAAAGAAGGCTGGAACCATCTGCCTTTGGGGCTTACGATTGACGAGTACGCCTCTTTTATAGGTACTACACGGGTTACTGTCAACAGGATTTTCTCTGAATGGAAAGCCGCAGGATTGCTGAAAAAAGTAAAACGCGATATGTCCTTTCATTCAACCCTTGTTGAAGATGTCTATGACTGGGTAAATGACGCATAGAACATTACGCCCCCGGAAATGACGCCGGCACCGTATTCGTATCCGCCCCTCTCTATGCTTTGTCCTCCCCCATCTCCGTAATAAGCTTTTTCCCGCGCTCGTATTCCGAATCCGAAAGCTTGCCGGATTTATGTAATTCCTCCAGTTTCATAAGCTGGATGGTTCGTCTGTCCGTCTCTTTAGGTTTTTCCACAGGCACGGCGGCGATATCCCCGGGCTCCGCCTCGCAGGCGTTACCCATGTTCATATCCACTATGGCACTGATAATGCCTTCGCAAAAAGCCGCGATATCATTTTTCGGCACGCCGAAGAACTTAGCGGTCTCCCCCTCTTCGCGGGTAATTACCACTGTGTCGAGCAGCATCCCCTTCTCCCTTGTCACTTCCGACACGTCCGACAAAGGGATCTCTTTTTGTTTGTATCCGTACTTCACCGAATTACTTACGGAAAGCAGCCGTTTATTCGTGCAAATTATAAGCCATATAAAAGGGCTGAGGTATTCAAGGGAAGAAACCGCTGAATATATACGCTCATCATCAGCCAGCACGCGGTTCAGTACCGCCGTTTCGCGCATTCCGATTATCGAATCGGCCACACTGGCTTTCCTCATCTGCTTGATGACCTGCTCAAAACTCAACATTAGATCAACTGCCCCATTCAAATATAGTACTTAATAACATTTTTTACATGTATGCACAATGACCTATTTGTAATTTCGGCATTTAGTGCTAAAATGTACAGTAAGGGGTTTTGCAATGGAAAAAATATTACAGCGGCTGAGAAAAGGGCCTTCAATCGGTAAAAATGTGTTCATCGCTCCTAACGCGGCGGTTTTCGGAGATGTCACGCTGAAAGACAATTCAAGCATATGGTACTCATGTACAATACGCGGCGACGTCGACCGCATCGAGTTGGGCTATTCGTCCAATATTCAGGACGGCACGACTGTACATGTAACAAAAGACAAATACCCCACCATCATCGGGGATTTCACCACCATTGGGCACGGCGTCTGCCTGCACGGCTGCACCATAGGAAGCAACGTGCTTGTGGGAATAGGCGCCATAATCCTCGACAATGCCCTCATAGGCAACAACTGCATAGTGGCGGCAGGCTCCCTCATCCCGCCGGGCAAAGTCTTCCCGGACGGTTCCTTCATCATGGGGCACCCGGCTAAAGTGGCACGGCAACTTACGGATGAAGATAAAGCGATGATACAGGCCAACGCCGAACGCTACCTCAAATATAAAGATTTATATCTGGAACACGCTAAAGAATTGAATATTTAATGCCTTGCAATAACACAGGCACTTTGTTAATCTTGGCCTATGTTGACCATGCACAAAATCCCGCTCAGGGCAAGCCCTATTCTGCACTTGAAAGACCGCCTTCTGGATGTGAACCACCCGCGCACGGCGGCGATTGTCCCTACCAACAGAAACCTGCGCAGGCTCGCCTCCTGCGCCGGATGGGAAATTGATATACAGACCGTTTCAGAGTTCACCCGCCGCGCTAACCTTTACACAAACATATTGCTGCCCAAGGAACTGCGGAAATATTATCTTTACAAAGCCGCAAAGAGCCTGTCCGCTGAAGATCAGTCGACCATGCTGCACTCCCGCGAGCCGGACGCGCTTAAAAGCTACATACATTTTATACAAAGCTCCTCGGAGCTATTGCCGTTTTACAGGGAACTCAGCGTCGAAGGGATCAGTTCTGATAAACTCAAAGCGGAAAGCCTCTATCACGACTATGAAGAACAGGTGGAAGTACTGACCGGCCTCTGGCAAATCTATACAAATACGGCGCGGGGTGCGGGTTTTGCCGACGAATGGGAATATTACGCCGCCCCCTCCCTCGACGCGGACTATCTGGCAAGATATGATAACTACTTTTTCCTGATCGGGGGCTATCTTAACAATTACGAGATCACCCAGCTAAAATCCATAGCTGAAAACCGCCGGGTGGATCTCTATTTCAACTACACCGAAGAAACGCACTACCAGAAAGAAAAGCTGGAAAAAGCTTTCGGGACAAAGATGAATGGCGCCGAGGACGACCGCCCGCTTAAATGGCGCGCTATTGAAAATGATACCGACCTCGCCGCCTGCGCCGAAAATTCCGAACCGGCCCTGGTTTACCATAATCAGGATAAAATACGTGCTGCATTGAAATCTCGCTCCGGCGGTACCGCTGTCACAGAGATAAGGCCATGCGCCACGGTTATCGAGCAGTTTGAGCTGATAACCCGCAGAATATGTGAGCTGCACTTCGCAGAGGGAATTCCGATGAACAAAATCGCCGTGGTGCTCCCCGCTCCGGAACTTGCCCCACTCTTCCTCAACAGCGACCCTTACAGCCTGTACAACGTTTCCGCCGGACGCCCAGTTTCTTCATATATCTTTCACGAAACGCTGACAGCGCTGCGGGAAATGCTTGCAGGAGAAAGTAAGGGAAAGATTCCGCTGGAACTGCTGGAACAGTTTCTCGCAAGCCCCTGTTTTTCAAAGCGCGGGGTGAAGACCTTCCTTGACCGGATAAATGAAATGCGGAAAGGCGGCGCGATATATATAAACAAAGACGCCGTCCCCGGCTTCAACTGGGCGGGAGTGGAACTGCTGCGCGCCATGGTGATACCGTTCACCGCGCAGTATATGACCTATGACGAATGCCTGCGGGCCGTCGCCAAAATCCTTGAAACGATCAGGCCTGAAGCTACGGAAGAGGAAACCGAAGGGATACTGAAAACCGTCGATGAGATAGAAAAGATGCGGCTTTTATACCGCCATATAACAGAGGAGTTTCCCTCCACGGAGCTTCTGCGTACCGTGCTGGACGAACTCGCGCCGCTTGGCGTGGCCGTGAGCAAGGGCGAAGTGAGCGTGCTGGGGCTTCTGGAGAGCCGGAACATGCAGTACGACTATCTTTTCATCCCGGGGATGAACAGCGAAAACTTCCCCGCCCGCCAGGGAAAAGATCTGTTCCTGAACTCGGAGCTCCGCATCAAGCTGGAGCTTCCCACTGCCGCGGCCAGAGAGGCGCTGCAAAAAGGTTACTGTCATCAGATCACAGCCAGAGCCAAATACACAGTGATCACATATTCGGCGGGGGAGGAAAACCAGCCCAGCTCATTTATACAGGAGCTGCTTAACTCGGCGGGGGCCCTGGTAAAAGAGCAGGCGGTTCATAAACTGCCCTACGAGGCCTCAAATTCTATTCTCTTTCCTTCAGCGCCTTACAAAGCGGCTTCAGGCAGCGAAGATATTATCAAGGACGACGACGCGATGGATCAGATAAAGTCGTTCACATTTTCCGCCACCAGCCTGAACTGTTACAGAAACTGCCCGCTGCAATTTTTCTACCGTTACATAAAAAAGCTGCGCGAGTGTGCCGGCACTGTGGACGACATAGACATGCGTGTGGTGGGCATAGTCATGCACTCCGTTATGGAGACCCTTTTCCGGGAGGGGATTTCGGCTTCGGACAAAAGATATCTCGGGCGGATGAACAGCATCTTCGACGAAAAGACAGCCGGTTACGATTATTTCACGACCAACCCAATCGGAATTTTCCATGCCGGAGGGATCAAAAACAGCTTTCCCCTGCTGGCGGAGCAGGAAAAAGAGCGGCTTGAAAGCGGCGCGGTCATACAGGAATACGAGGGGGAGATCCGCGGCGAAATGTACGGATTCCGGTTCAAGGGGCAGATCGACCGCTGGGATCGCACCCCCGAAGGTTACGATATAATCGATTATAAATATAAAAAGCTGGAAGAGTTGAAGCAAAGCGAAGATCCCGAGGCGGCAGGCGAGGAAGCTGCCGATCCGGACAGCTTCGTCGAAATAGATCTGCAGCTCCCCCTCTATGCCCTTATGATGGAAATGCGCCACGGGGCGTACCCGGAAAATATGCTCTGGTTTGATCTCAAGGGGGGGCAGGGTTTTATCAGCGGCTTCCATAAAGAATCATTGGACGGATTCAAAATATATCTGGAAAAGCTCATGGCCGACGTCGCCGAGCCGGAAGTGCCTTTCAGAAACGCCCGCAAAGCGGACACGTGCAAATACTGTGAATACAAAACCTTCTGCCGCAGGTGCCTGATATGAACGGACAAACGCCGAAACGGATAAACCCCGCGTATAACGTGGCGCTCATGGCCTCCGCCGGAACAGGCAAAACATACAACCTTGCTCTGCGCGTGGCTGCCATACTTATGCGCGACAGCCACGCACACAACCTTTACGACCCCGCAGGCGGGGAAATAAGCGGCACCATGAAAACTTATTCCCTCGGGAAAACGCTCTGCCTGACCTTCACCCGCAAAGCCACCGCTGAGATGCAGGAACGGGTGCGGGAGTATCTTACTAAAATATCAAACGGCCAGTACGGCGAGGAAAGCCACCAGTACCTCACCCTCGCGGAAACGCTGTGTATCACAAACCCGGACGAGATGCGCAAACGGGCCAGGAAAGCGCTGGAACGGGTGTACGGTGATTCCGGCCTGTTACAGATACGAACTATAGACAGCTTTACATCTATGATACTCAGACTTTTCCCTTTCGAAGCCAACCTGCGGCCCGATTTCAGAATTATAGACCCGGAAGCTGAAAAAAGCCTTAGATCCCAGGCGTTCATAAACGCCTTCGAAAATCTGCGCGACCCGGCCGCCTACAACGGCGTGTTTGCGGAATATACCGCCTGGACCGGGGAACAGCCCTACAAATTCACCGACCGTCTGAACGAACAGGTTGAATGGATCATCGAGCGAAGCGTCACACTGGAAGAGGAACTTGAACACGCGGCGAACTTTAATATAGAACATATAGCCGGGTTGCTGAAGCAGGCCCGGGTCACAGATAGAGCCATAACCGGCCGCCTTAAAACTCTGCTGGCATATATCAGCCGCCCCGAGATGGAAGGAAAGCTGAAAGCCGTGCCGCTGAGGTGCATCCCGGCGGTAAGTGAAATCGCTGCCGGGGAAAAAAGGCTCTCAGCGCTGTTTGCAGGTAAAAAAACACTGGAATACCTCTCCCCCGCCGCTATAATAAGCGAAAAGAACAGCGGACTCCTGCCGGAAGGGTACGCGCGGACTTACGCCGAACTCATCGGGCATATAAAAGACCATGTGCGGCTCTATGAGCGGCTCGATCTGGAAATAGCGCTGCATATCGCCGTCTATGTGCACCACATGCTGGACAGGCTGAAACAGGCGCGCGGTTTCGTAAGCTATGCCGACCTTGCCCGCGTTGTCTACAGGATGATGAACCAGGACAGCTACCGCGTAAATAAAGACTACCTCTATTTCCGCCTTGACGGCAGGCTGGAGCATATACTGGTGGACGAATTCCAGGATACGTCGGACGTACAGTGGGCCATCCTAAGGCCGCTCGCGGAAGAGGCGATGGCCGGGCTAGCCCAGTCCGACAAAGTCGGCAGCTTTTTCTGCGTGGGCGACTCCAAGCAGACCATTTACCGCTTCAGGGGCAGCAACCCGGGCTTTTTCCAGTCAATAATAAAGCAGTACGCCGACAGGCTCGTCAAGGAAGACCTCGACGTCAACCACCGCAGCGACCGGTTCATTGTGGATTTTGTTAATACGCTTTTTTCGGATGCCGACGGATTTATCGGAGGCGGCGAAGAACTGAAGTTCGAATACGCCGGGCAGCGCGCCCAGAGTGAAAAGGACGGCTATGTGTCCGTGCGTCACGTGGTTGGGGAAGACGCGGCGGAGAAAGGGGAAGCACGTCTGGAAATGCTGGGTTCGCTCATGGACGATTTGATTGCATCCGGCCGGGATACGGGCGACATTGCCATACTGGTATCCAAGCAGGCCTCAGGCGTAGCCGCGCACAGGTACCTTAAAAATATCAAAAAGATCGACGCGCACATGGGCTTTGCGGAATTCCTGATAAACCGCCCCGTCTTCGCGGCTGTGGAGGCGCTGGTCAGCTATATACACAGCGGCGATCCCTTCTCACTGGCGACTTTCCTCCTCACCACTCCATCGGTAATCCCCCAGAGCAAAGTGCAGCCGAAAAACGCCTTTAACAGATATAAATTCATACTCGACAGCCGGCTGGAGCGCAGCGCCGGGGAAAGCGTCTACCGCCGTATTATGGCGCTGGGGCAACTGCTCTCGCTAAACCGTAGATTTGCGGACGACCCGGACTATAAAACGCTGATGGGAATAATCATGCAGAAGCTGCCGTCCGCGGCAAACCCTCTGGTGTTCCTGTCCGGGCTGCGGGAAGCGGCGGCGGGCACAACGGCGGCGGATACCAAAACCGGCGGCGTAAAGATTATGACCATCCACGGTGCCAAAGGGCTCCAGTTCCCGACAGTAATCCTTTTCGACGTGAACGAGTCTTTCGCAATCAACAGCAAAACAAAATATTTCATCGACCGCCCCTCCGGCAAGGCCGCATCCATGCGGAGAAAACTGAACAAAGGATACCGGGAGTTCGCGCCTGAGGATTACATAGAATCGATCGGCCGGGAAGAGGCGCTGAACCGCTACGAAAAGATGAACCAGCTTTACGTCGCCGCAACCCGCGCGAAAAACGCCCTCTTTATATTCGTCAAAAACAGCAAACGCAACGACACCGATTCATACATCCTGAAACATTTCCCTGAACCTTTCGGAAAAGGCACACTGCCGGAGGTTTCCGCACCCCGGCGTATGCAGCCGGAGCCGCCCGCCGGGCCGGATCCGTTCACTGTGTTTTGCCGGAACATGCTGCTGAAGCCACTCGAATACAGGGACGACCCTGAAAAAACCAAAAAAGCCGCCGCTGAAGCTCTAAGCAAAACTCCCGCACCGGAAGCGGCCTCGCAGCGCGCGATGAAGTATATAGATAATGTTCTGTCCCCGCGGGAATACCCCAAAGCCGAAAGTTATGGCGACGAACCCTATTCCAGCAGGTTTTACGGCACTTTCATGCACGAAATTATATACCAGATGGATGCCTTAACTCCGGAAGCCATCCCGGCGGCACTGGAAAAGGCCTGGAACCGTTACGGCGGCTATCTCGAGTCCTCCGCCCTGCCCCGGGCAAGGACAAGCGCGGAGCTGCTGATCAAAAATGAAAAGTGGATTGAACTGACGGAAGGCGCGGCGCTGTTCCGCGAAAGAGCCGTTTACCACGACAGACAACTGATGGTGGTGGATCTGTACGCGGTGAAGGACGGCAAATTAACTGTCATCGACTTCAAAACGGGCGGCGCCGAAGGGAAGAGGCACGAAGAGTACGCCGCGCAGGTGAAAAGATACATGAGGGCTCTGTCCGCGCAGTACGGAATGCGGGCGGAGGGCTACCTGATCTATATGCACGGCCGGGATATTCAGATTTTTTCTTTATAATCTTGACAATTACCATGCTTTGCATCATCATGCAGAGCAAATTATCTTCTATGGGGGACATATGAAACGTGGTATTCTTTTATTAGTGGTAATGTCGCTTCTGCTCGCGCTGTTCGCGGGCTGCAAAAAAGCGCCGCAGGCAAACGGCGACCAGTCTCTTGCGAACATTGAAAAGAAAGGGAAGTTCATCCTGGGGTTTGACGATTCCTTCCCTCCTATGGGTTTCAAAGAAAACAACGAGTACGTGGGTTTTGACATAGACCTCGCCCGGGAAGTGACCAAACGTATGGGCGTGGAGCTTGTCCTCCAGCCGATCATCTGGGACGTGAAAGAGCAGGAGCTCAACACGGGCAAGATCGACTGTATATGGAACGGCTTCACCATGACTCCGGAACGGGAAATGGCTATGGCCTTCACCAAGCCTTACATGAACAACAAGCAGATCGTGATAGTGCCAGCGGACTCTTCCATCCGGACTTTCGCCGATCTGGCCGCTAAAAAACTCTCCCTGCAGCGGGATTCCAGCGCCTCCGACGCACTCGACAAACACCCTGAAGTGAAAAACTCTCTGAAAGAGCTGCTCCAGTTTGAAGACAACGTCATGGCCATGACCGACCTCGACACGGGCAACTGTGACGCAGTGCTGATGGACATCGTGGTAGCCAACTACAACTATATCAAAAAAGCTCCCGGCAAATACAGAATACTGGATGAGTCCATGGCTGACGAGCGCTTCGGCATAGGTTTCCGTAAATCAGATGTCGCGCTGAAAGACAAAGTCGAAACCACCTTGATGGAAATGGCAAAAGACGGCACAGTGGCGAAAATATCCGACAAATGGTTCGGTACTGATATAACCACACTGAAATAGGTTTTATGCAGTTTTTTGACAATCCGGAAAGAGTGCTTTCTATGATGTCGGAGTTCTGGGGCGGTACGGTTACCGCCCTGGAAGTTTTTTTTCTGACACTCCTCTTCGCGCTGCCCTTGGGGCTTTTCATCGCGCTGGGGCGGATGTCGAAAAACGGCTTCATCCGGCGCCCGCTGCACTTCTACATACTTTTTATGCGTGGCACCCCGCTGCTATTACAGCTTATTATTGTTTTCTACGGCCCCGCCTATCTTTTCGGCATCAACCTGAACCGCTTTGCAGCGGCCATTCTCGCATATGTGCTGAACTATGCCGCCTATTTCGCGGAGATATACCGGGGCGGTATACTTTCCATCCCCGTCGGTCAATATGAAGCGGCACAGGTGCTGGGTTTCAGCCGCAAAATGACCTTCGTACGCATCATCCTGCCGCAGGTGGTCAAACGCATCACCCTGCCCATGAGCAACGAGTTCACCACTCTGGTGAAAGACACGGCGCTGATCTCGACTCTCGCCATCGTGGAGATATTCAGGATAGCCAAAAGCGCCTCCTCACAGAGCGTATCCATAATCCCGCTTTTCGTGGCGGGGGCGATTTACCTCCTGCTTAACGCGGGGGTTACGCAATTTTTCCTATGGTTTGAAAAGAAGCAGGATTACTACCGATGATTATCGCAAGGGATATTTATAAAAATTTCGGCGCGAACGAAATACTGAAAGGCATATCAATAGAGGTGAACATCGGGGAAGTGCTTGCGATAATAGGCTCTTCCGGCTCCGGCAAAAGCACGATGCTGCGCTGTCTTAACAGGCTTGAACGGGTGGACTCCGGCTATATCGAAGTTGACGGGGAAGTACTGTGCCAGGGCAGCCCCGCCAAATATTCGCCGGACAGCGTGCTCCAGTCAATATCACGCAAGATGGGGATGGTGTTTCAGCAGTTCAATCTTTTCCCGCACTTTTCCGTGCTGAGGAACGTCACCGAAGCCCTCGTGCAGGTCCGCAAAATGGGCAAAGAGGAAGCTAAAGATACAGCCATGCAGGCGCTCGCCAAAACCGGGCTCGACGGCAAGGCGGCGGAATACCCCTACCAGCTTTCCGGCGGACAGCAGCAGCGGGTGGCCATATCCCGTGCTCTGGCGCTGAACCCGCGCTATTTATGCTTCGATGAACCCACCTCTTCTCTTGATCCGGAACTGACATCTGAAGTGCTGGGCGTATTGAGGAAGCTGTCGCAGGAAAAAACCACAATGATCGTCGTAACCCACGAAATGGCCTTCGCCAGCGAAGTTGCCGACAGAGTCATATTCATGGACGGCGGTGTCGTGGCTGAAGCGGGCACGCCGGACGAGATATTCTATAATCCCAAAAATCCCAGAACAGCGCAGTTCCTCAAGAAATTTTCAGAAACTAATTAGGGTCAGGCCACATTTTGCAGCCCAGATCGGTCAAAAAATCATCATAACTTTTGAGGTGCCGAAAGATGGGGGCACCGTTGTCAGAGACAAAATCCACCGCATAGGCATACGGCCGCACAGTCGCGGACTTGACGGGATCAGACGGCATACGGCCGGCGTTGCCGTATTTATATCCGCAGTACTGCTCAGGAGCATAGAAGGTTTTCAGCGCGGGGTTTATATGATAAATATAGTGACCTTTACGATTTTCAGGCAGCCCCAGCCCGGCAAACTCTTTTTTCGAAGGCAGCCTTTGCTGGATTACGGTAAAACTCTCCACAGCGCGATAAGCCAGCGCAGCGTCGAGGGCCATCTCTTTGAGCTCCGCCGCCTGCCTCATCGTTCTCGCCGCCGTGACGCCCATGACCATGATAATCCCCGTCACCGCAAGCACAATGGCAAGTTCTATTAAAGTAAATCCTCTCTTATCGCCGTACATATACAAGGTTATATGCGAATGAAGATAAATATCAACAGGAAAAAATAACTCTTTGACTTCGCGGACTTTACCGTTAAAATAACCGGATGAAATACCGGGGTATGACCGTTATCGAAATGTCCGTCGTGCTTATTGTACTGGGGATCATAATCGCCTCCGCGGTATCTTTCTTTCTGCCCGCCATGAAACTGGAACGTTACCGGGCTGAGGACGCCGGACTTACGTCCGCCGTTTCACGGATCGAAGATTACGTGAAAAAAAACCTCCACACTCTTCCGGAAGCCGGCAGCGGCTTCCTGCCAGATATCGTGGCCCCAGGAGGCAAGCGATATATATATAAAACAAATCACAACGGAGTTAATATATGCGGCCTTCCTCCCGCGGCGGAAGCGTTCTCCCTGGACACAGGGGGCGGCCTTTCTGTGGTTCTGACCGCCGCACAACTGCAGGCGCGCGTGAACTGCCCCGTTCCAAAAATCCTGCCGGGGAAGGTTTTGCCGGACATCAGCCATTCTTCGGATGCCGACATCAAATTCATCACCACAACGGGAACGGCGGTGAACTGGTGCATAACCGCGTCTGAAAGGTTTTCCAAAGCGAATATCGCATCAGCCGGAGGGGCGGGGTTCGTCACGCCGGAGAGGAACGCAAATAACTTTGACTGCCGGGGCAATCCGGGGTTTCAAACTGTAACCGCAGGAAACAGCATGACGCTGACCATACCGAAAAACGCTGTACCCGCAGGGGTTTATAATCTGACAGTATTCATCAGCTCCACGCCGGACATGGCGGGGACTCTGGATATGCGCACATATGCGCTGGCGGTACGTCCATGAATACGCGCGGATTTACACTCATACAGATGTCGGTAGTTCTTATCATCATGGGCTCAGTTATCGCCATGACAGCCAAGCTCGCCTCGGAATACGCAAAAATCACACTCCACTCGGAACTACAGAAAAATATGGATGAAGACGTAACCGCCAGGCTAAGCCAATATGTAAAAATGTACAAAACCCTCCCCGGATCGGAGCCTGATTCCAAAATGGCCCCTGCCCGCTTCGATGAAACGCTGAAACCCGCCCTCGACCGGAACAATATTTTCTATAAAACCACGCTGGACGGCAAAGTCGGAGAAATATGCTCCGGTACAAGTTGGGTAACTCTGTACAGATGTATCAATAGCGGTGCTCCCGGAGTTAAAGGCTGCTCCGGTGACGAAATAGTACTAACAGTCCCGGATCTGGCCTATGTGATAGTACACCCCGGCAGGGACGGCCGCCTGTCCACAGTATTTTCCGGGAACTCAGTGTTCACTTTTTCCGGCCGCGACTACGACGCGGACGGACTGATAATGACCGACGACGATGTAGTGAAGTACACAACTATGAGTGAGGCCCGCGAGGTGGCGGAGTGTATCAACCCAAAATGAATCGACCGATTACCTCACCTTGACAAACGGGCTTTTTTAACTGGTTTATTAGGGTCGTCAACATCGTGGTGGCACGTATATGCAGGCCGCCGCCATCAAATATTTTTTGAAGTTTTCCATTCCCTTTCAAACCTCTTAACCAAAGTATCTGTTAACGTAAAATCCTCGCCGCAAAAAAGTTTTGCTGCTATATACAAAAGGATTTTGATCGCAATCCTCAGACTGTCAAAAAAGCCGGTTTTTCCTCTTACGTCATTCCGGCTTCAGAGCCGAAATCCAGGATAGATAATATTTTCCTGGGTTGCGGGTCTGTCACCCCGGACTAAGCCTGCCCCGGACAGTGGTCCGGGGATCCGGGGCCGCAATAACGAAAAAGGAACTTCATAGACACCCTGAGGATTTTGATCGAAATCCTTTATACCTAACCCAAAATTTTTCTTCCGGCCGGGATGATAAATTGTTGGTACCGTTATCTTTTATATTTTTGATACCCACAGCGATACCAACACACGGTTGGTATGTTGTTGGATGTCCATAAGACTCTTCGAAATTGATAAGATGGCAATAATTTAATTTTGACACGGCTTTTGGGGTTTTATGAGACTTTGCTGGAGGATAAAAAAATAGGTACGGGCGGGATTGAACCGCCGACACCCGCGACGTCAACGCGGTGCTCTCCCACTGAGCTACGCACCTATTAAGAAATGCATCATTAACGAATAATGCTTTTTTTGTCAATACTTTTGTTTTGCGACCAACACACATTAATGTGTACATAATTTACGACGCCTGCGGTTCGGGAAAAGCGCGGTTTCCGCACCTCCATCACCGGCACTTTGCTTCACTATACATGGAAACCCTTTTTCATATCACTCCGTATGCACCACCGTGCGACTTCTCCCACCGAATCAACATTTGCCGGTTCTGCTCCCTGTGAACAGCATGCAATCACTTTTATGCGCCCAGTGCGAAAGCCACGCCCGCGCAGGCAAGCGCCATTGTGGCATCGATAACCGGAACCGGCGACATGATAAGCGGCGTCAATATCGGAATTTCAGTGCATGCAGCTATAAGAACATCCGGCTTCAGAGAAACCGCTATTCTATTAACAGTTTCCTGAAACAGGTCAACGACTTCATCAGTCTTTCCCTTTTTGACACCCTCGTAAATACAGCGCATCAGATTATCCTGCAGCTCATCCGGCATATCCGGAACATTATAGCCTGCTGTTTTCAGGGCATTATCATAAATTCCGGCCTTTTTTGTTCCTGTGGTAGCAAGCGGCAACACAGTTTTCGCCGCAGGGTAATCCTTTTTCAGATCCACAAGAGTACTCTCAATTATGCTTATAAAAGGGATCTTTACATTGGCCTTAATTTGCGGCAAGAAAAAATGTGCCGTATTGCAGGGCATTATAATCGCCTCCGCACCTGCTTTTTCCAGCCGTACCGCCGCCTCAACCAGAAACGGCGCAGGATCAATGCCCCCATGCAGTATAAAAGCCGTACGATCCGGTATTTGCGGGTAATTATCTATAATGATATGAATGTGATCCTGATCTTTTTTAGCGGGGGTTAGGTCGATGATTTTACGGAAAAGGTCCAGAGTTGCCTCTGGACCCATCCCACCGAGAATACCCAGTGTCTTTCTGTTCATTAAGCTATGTCCGCTCCGGTATATGCGTTGTATTTTTCAACATCAAATTCGTTCTCGCTTTTCGCAACAACGGTTGTGCCGACAAGGTCGCCGGTGACGTTAATACAGGTTCTGCCCATATCAAGGAGGGCGTCTATACCGAAAATCATGGCATACGCCGCTGCGATGACGGAGCCGGTTTCAACTTTAAGGCCGACCGATTCAAGCACCATCAGAAGCATGATAGCCCCTGCACCCGGTACGCCAGCCGTACCGATGGATGCAAGAACGCAAACTACCACAACCATTACCATCTGGCTGAATGTCAGCGGGGAACCCACGGCATTGGCGATAAAAACCGCGCAAACAGCCTGATAAATAGTCGTTCCGTCCATATTGATGGTCGCACCAAGAGGCAGGGTAAAAGAATAGACACCCCGGGAAACACCCATATTATCAGCAGTTTTCATGGTGATAGGCAAGGTGCCGCCGCTGGAACGGGTTACAAACGCCGTAAGCATCGGGCTCCTGGCTTTTTTGAAAAAACCGAACGGATTCATTTTATTGACAGTAAGAAAACCGCCGTATACAAAAACTGCCTGGATAACAAGCCCAACATACACAACTATGACAACGCTTATGAGCGGCCCGGCAACTTTCGGACCGTTCAGGGCGAACACGTTGACCATGAGAGCAAACACACCTATCGGAGCGTATTGCATAATCCAACGGACGACCAGATACATCGCCTCGGAAAAACCGTCAAAAAACGCATAGACTGTTTCGGCCGCATTTTTGATACGCGCATCTTTGGAATCCCTCAAAAACGCAAGCGCCACGCCAACCATCAGGGCAAAAAAGATGACCTGAAGTATCATGCCGTTGTTGGTGAATGCGCCGAAAACGTTTTCAGGGATGAGTTCCAGGATAACCTGTGAAATAGGTTTGTTTGCGGCGAGTTTTACTTCGCCGGTACCCACGCTTAAGTTAACCCCCATGCCCGGTCTGGCTATCAATGCGAGTATGAGTCCGATGATCGCCGCCATAAAAGTGGTTATCAGGTAATATGCCATTATCTTGACGCCGACACGCCCCAGACGTGAAGGCTGAATGCTGGAAGTACCCACAACCAGTGTGAAAAATACAACGGGAACAATAATCATTTTCAACAGGCGGATAAAAGCGTCACCGAAAGGCACTATATAAGGGAGTATTTTTATCTTCTCCCCCGGTGCCGTGGTTGCTGCCAACACGCCCCCCACAATTGCGCCTAAAATAAGCCCAATCATGATCCTGACCAGCAAGTTCGACTTAAAATACCAGTCAAACAAGCCCTTCTTTGCTTGAGACATACACAACCTCCATTAAAATTTGGAAACAACAATAATCCGCAATACAAGGCGCGTTTATCACGGAAATGGCATGAAATCCCGTTGTAAGGCGGCCGTATGTATGCAAATTATATCAGGGAGAACTTTACATTAAATATTTTTACGAAGCAAGGGGTATTACAGGTGGAAAAATACGCTTTTTTAAATCGGATTTATTTTTTTAAAATGAAAAGACAAAAAACATAAAAAACGGCATTCGTGTTATAATCAGGCAAATAGTGATTGTAACAGCCCAAAGCATGACAACACGCCGTTCTTTTTACAGTATGACCAAGCAGACTTGTATCTTATTTTAATAAAAAACCGGGAGAAGCCCCCCCGGTTTTTTTATTCACAAGATATTGTATACGCAGTTATTAAATATTTGCCCCATCATAAACGTTATACTTATCAATGTCGAGTTCTTTTTCACTTTTTGCAACAACGGCTGTACCCACGATATCCCCGGTCACGTTAAGGCTTGTCCTGCCCATATCAAGAAGCGCGTCTATACCGAAAATCATGGCATACGCCG
>JAVBTI010000160.1:0-4972 GCA_031556255.1 Deferribacterales bacterium
AGGGATACCGGGCAGTGTCCGTCTGGCGGCGGCGTCAGTCGGGCTGGGCAGGGAGGCGTCGATATTCAGGCTCCTCATTCCCGCCGCCGGGGAGGGGATTTTGAGCGGGCTGCTCCTGGCCGCGGGCAGATGCGCCGAGGACACTGCCGTGATCCTGATGACGGGCGCCGTCGCAGGCACGGGGAATATAACCGGGATCTTCGATAAATTCGAGGCTCTGCCTTTTTTTATTTACTACACAAGCGCCAACTACCGGGATGAAGCGCAGCTTGCCCAGGTGTTTGCCGCCGCCGTCCTTCTGCTTGCCGTCACACTGGCGCTGCTCGCGGCGGGGACTATATTAAAGAACAGGAGCCGCCGATGGACGCGGTAATTATAAAAAACCTCTCCGTGTCATTCGCCGGGAAAGAGGTTCTGAAGGTGGCGGAGCTGAATATCAAAGCCCGCGCCGTGACGGTACTCACGGGAGCCTCGGGGAGCGGGAAAAGCACCTTTCTGCGATCGATAAACAGGCTCAACGAGTGTTTCGACGGCTGCCGCACCTCCGGCGAGGTATCGGTTATGTTTGACGGCAAACTGCATCCCGTTAGGGACTGCGGGCCGGAAATGCTGCGACGCAAGGCGGGGATGGTATTCCAGCACCCGAATGTACTGCCGGTCAGCATTGAAAAGAATTTTTTGATACCGCTGGTGCACGGAGCCGGCGTTGAAAAAAAACAAGCCGTCCGTGTTATGGAAGAAGTGCTGAAAAGCGTTGGGCTGTGGGATGAGGTGAAAGACAGGCTTCCCGCCCCGGCGAACACCCTTTCCGGAGGGCAGCAGCAAAGGCTGTGCCTGGCAAGAGCGCTTTCCCTGGAGCCGGAGATGCTCCTGCTCGACGAGCCCACGTCCTCGCTGGATAAACGGTCTGCGGCGCTGATAGAGGACTATATACTGGGCATCAGCGGTGCCGTAACGGTGGTCGCCGTCACCCATAACGCGGAACAGGCGCGGCGGCTCGGAACCGAATTTGTGGATATGGAGGAAATCAATGCTTGTAATACAAATCCCGCCCGATAGAAACCTGCGGCTGGAGCACCTTTGCATAGATCTGAACGGTACGCTGGCCTTCAACAGAGAGCTTGTGCCCGGCGCGGCGGAACGGCTCTGGCTGCTGAAAGATAAGCTCGATATACATGTGATCACTGCGGACACCTTCGGCAACGCGGCAGTGATCTTGAAAGGGCTTCCGGTGTCGGTGAATGTAATTCCCGAAAGCAGACAGGGGGAGGCGAAGTGCGACCTTGTGAATAAGCTCGGCGCCGAAATCACAGCAGGAATAGGCAACGGATACAACGACAGGTGCATGCTGGCCAGGTGCGCCCTTTCCGTGGCTGTTCTGGGGGGCGAGGGCTGCTCGAAGCATGCGCTGGAGGCGGCACAGATAATGGCGCGCTCCGTAACCGACGCCCTCGACCTGCTTATCCATCCGGAAAGGATTGCGGCGACGCTTAGGGACTAGAGCATTTCAATATTGAAATGCCCTGAGGGCTTTTGTGCCGCGCAGGCGCAGGCTCGTACCGCAGTGCGGGTTTCCCGCGCGAGGATAAAGAGCCGCACTAATGTATTCGTATTTATGCAACATCTCAAAATTAAAATTCCCTAAACCCCGTTTTACCCTTTTTATTGGCTCGATTTTGGTGTAAACTCAGGTAACGAGGTTGTTATGAGAATACTGTCCGCATTTTTACTGATTCTTGCAGCGTTTATATTTCCCGCACAGGCGGCGATCGTCCCCGTGTTGATGGATATCTATCCCAGCGGGGTTAAAGTTATCTTCGAAACTGATGCCGCTCCCAACATGACTATGCAAATTCCGGCCGCTTTCAATTTTGATAGCGTTAAGCCTGTGGTAACACCGGGGATTGCTGTGGACTACTTCCAAAAGCGCAACATTATCAACAGCGACGCCGTACCCGGCACACTGAAAGAGCTTGATAAAAAGATAAAGGACAAAGAACGTGAGATAGACACCCTCGCCGCGCAGATCTCCGCCGGCAAAGGCAACCTTGAGATGATCATGAATATCACCAAGGGTGACATAAGGGCGCAGAACCCCACGGACTACATTAAATCGCTTATGGCGGCGTACTCCGACAGCAGCGTGGACATGAACCTTTTAACCCGCAAGCTTGACACTGCCAAAGCCGACCTGGCCAGGATGAAGGAATCTTATCAGAACAGCCTTCCCGCGGGTTACGACCGCCTTATAGAGATATCCATGGGTGTCAGGGGCACGGGAAAAGTCAGGCTGGAGGCATATTCCTACGCCGCCGGGTGGTCGCCTTCGTATAAGATGAACCTGAACAGCAAGACCGGCGAGGTGAAATCGACTTTCGTGGCGCAGGCTTTCCAGAAAACCGGCGTGGCGTATAACGGGGAGATCAGCTTCTTCACCCAGAACCCGCCGTCCGGGCCCATTTCCATACCAACAGCCAGCCCCATGGTGGTAGATCTTGTGCCTGAGTCGCGCCCCGCGCCCGCGCCGTCTGTAAAGGCTTTTATGAATCAGGCCAGCGAGACGCCGGTGGCGGACATGGCCATGAGCCGCGCTGAGGCCGCCGCGCCGGCGGTTTTCGAATCACTTACCAACTTTTCCGTGAAAGGCAGGGGCAGACTTGGTGGTGACGGCGCGCCGGTTTCCGTTGACCTCGGTAACTATTCATATAAAGCCGAACTCAAAACAATCCTTAACCGCGATTACTCCCGGGAAGGGCACCTAGTGGTGAAACTGACGAAAATAGCGGAACCCATACTCCCCGGCTACATCGACCTCTCTGTGGACGGGCAGAACTCCGGCACCACATACATAATAAATTACGGCCGCGGGGAGGACGTGAGTATCCCCTTCGGCTTCATGCCGCTTATCAAGGTAAATAAAACAAGCAACGTCACAAAATCAGGCAGCGGATTCATCTCCGGCACCGTACAGGATGGATACACGCTGGAAGCGGTGAACGGCTCTAATATGGAGGCCGAGATCGAGCTCGTGGACAGGATTCCGTTCTCCGCCAACGAAAAAATAGCTGTGGATCAGATCGCTGTCAACCCCGCGCCCACAACGAACAAAGAGAACGTGCTCACCTGGAATATCAGGCTGAAGCCCGGCGAAAACAGGAAGTTTACAGTGAGCTACAGGCTGAGATACCCCTCGGATAAACAGATATATTACAGGTAAAGAGCATGCGTATTGTGTATTTTGTCCTTGCATTATCGTTATCATTTTTTGCCGGGGCCTGTACGGACGGCGGCGAGCATACGGAGCTGGCGGCAGCTATCGCATCCGCGACGGCGGGAGATGCCGCCGCGCAGTATAAGCTGGCGCTCATGTACTATAAAGGTGAAGGCGTTTCCAAAGACCGCGGTGCCGGGCTGAAATGGCTCACAAAGGCGGCTGAACAGGGGCTGCCCGAGGCGCAGCACAAGCTGGGTGATATATATTTCAGAGGGGACGGAGTTCCGGAGGATCACGTAAAGGCAGTTTACTGGTACACGCAGGCTGCGGCGAACGATTTGCCCGAAGTGTGGGTTAAGCTGGGCGATATTTATTACGAGGGAAAAAAGATCCCGGCGGATTATGAAAAGGCTTCCCTCTGGTTTGAGAAAGCGGCGGAACGCGGCGACCTGCATTCCCAAAAGATGTTGGCCCTTCTGTATCAGCGGGGTTATCTGGCTGCCGGCAATGCGCAGGCAATGAAATGGTATGCCCTTGCGGCGGAACAGGGAGATGCCGAGGCCCAGTTTAATCTGGCGCGTATGTATTACTTCGGCGACGGCGTGGCCATGGACGATTGGAAGGCCGTGGAAATGTTTACCAAAGCCGCTGAACAGGGATATATCGACGCGCAGTTTTACCTGGGACAGATGTATTACATGGGGGACGGTGTGCCGGAAGACAATATGAAAGCTGCTGAATGGTTCGCCAAAGCGGCCGCCCAGGGGGACATAGGTGCCCAGTTTTCACTGGGCTATATGTACGAAAACGGTGACGGGGTGGAACGGAACTTTGACAAAGCCGCCGAATACTATTCCCGGGCGGCGGATAAAGGCAGTGTGGCGGCGCAGTTCAGTATGGGCGCAATGTATTATGAGGAAAGCGACCGGCAGGATTATGCCAAAGCTGAGGAGTGGTTCTCGAAAGCTGCTGAAAGCGGCAGCAGCGGCGCGCAGTTTTACCTGGGATATATGTACAGTACCGGTTCCGGGGTGGATGTGGATTATCAGAAGGCTATAGACTGGTACAGTCAGTCGGCGGCGCGCGGGGAACCTTCCGCCCAGTATAACCTGGCGCTTATCTATCATTCCGGCGAGAGCGGGCAGCAGGATTTTGCCAAAGCACTGGATCTATACGCCAAAGCCGCGGAACGCAGCCACAGCTGGGCACAGAACAATCTGGGATATATGTACCTTGAGGGTGAAGGGGTGGAAAAAGATGTTATAACCGGCTGTGCATGGATATATCTCGGCGGCGACCCTGAAAGCTCCGCCGAATGCGACGGCGCACTGACGGCAAAACAGCGGGATGAAGCTTTCTGGAGAGCGGAAGATCTGGACGGGCGTATTTACAGCAGATAGTATGTATGGAAAATTCTCCCTCAATTCCTGTCATTTAATCAATTATCAATATTGTAACTGTCTTTATTCCCGATACCCTGTCCCGCAGGAAGCATCCCGCGGGCGGGTATGACGGAGTGCAAAAAATTAAACCGCGAAAGCGGCAATGGCGCGGTATTACGCGCATTCCATGTGCAGATGTATGTTGTTTCATTCTAATAATGCTTGCTTTTGCTGAAAAGTGCGTGTATAGATTATCTGGTATTGTTTCCTTTCACTCCCGCGGTGTGATGTCTGTCCGGTCTGTAAGGTCAATGCTAATGTTAATAAGCAGGAGTTGCTATAGTTATGAAGAGGTTATTTGTAGGAAATCTTCCGT
>JAVBTI010000120.1:0-3763 GCA_031556255.1 Deferribacterales bacterium
GCCCCGGCGCGCCGCGGGGCCCGCCCCCCCCCAGCGGAACTCCGCGCTGACACAGGATTGTCGCCATTTTCCTTTTCACTTTCTGCAGTTATTTAATAACATTCACCACACATTCATATCAATTTGCAAAATCTATAACTATATTTCTTTTATTCAAAACAGAACCAAAGAAAATATTAATTTAATCTTCCTCCTCATTATTGAACCCCCCTTTCTCTCTGAGATTGGGGAGGTTCGATTTTTACTTTTACACCTGTGTGCTTACGCGCCGGCTGTAAAGAAGTTCGAATGCAAGTTTAATCAAAAAATCGGATAGGAGGTGCGCTTAAGACCGAGCCATATTGAAATTATTTAGAGGAACATAGTTATTGGAGAAAACTATGTTGAGGGGAGAGTGCAGGCAGCGTTTGCAACCGCCGTTGCAGATTGCCGGATTTCAGACAATAACGGCTAAGGCAGATGTTTACAGAGGAGACGTAACCGTATTCAAGGAGAGCGGGGAGAAAGTTAAGGCATGCCTGTGTTTGTAGTAACCGACATTGAATAGGAGGTTTTCTTTAATTGAAAAACTTCCGCTCGCATGTGTCTGTATTACAGATTAAAAAAGCAGGAAAAGATTGGAGTATGTATTGTGTTTGGTTTTATGAGGTGTAGGTCAGGTGTAAAATACGCCTACGAACAAAATTAATAATTTAGGAGAGTTTCTATGATTAAAAAAAGTCTAGAAAAAACGGGTTTAAGCCGTAGGGGTTTCTTGCAATGGGCAGGGGCGTTAAGCGTCACTGCGGCAGCATACGGTTGCGGCGGCAGCAGCAGTTCAGACGATCCCGTTGTAAGTCCTCAGGACAGTCTGGTTCTTGATAAAACGGTAAAGACACTGAATTGTGCTCATTTAAGCCACTGCGGCGCATTATGTATGCTGAAACTTCATGTGAAAAACGGCAAATTGCTGAAAGTCACATCAGGTGGCGATATCCCTGTTGAAAAAGAAAAAGCAAACGCGGCAAGGTTGATCAAATCAAGCGGCAGTAATGATGAAAAGGCGGGGATTGTTCCCGGAGTTTGGGGGCAGTCAGAAGCTGCTGACGAATCCATGGGGCCTATTCAGAGACGCCCATGTATGAAAGGTCTTTCCGAAACTAAAATGGTCTACGCCCCGGACAGGCTGAAATACCCTCTGAAACAAACGAAAGAAAGAGGAAATTTATCCGGCTTTAAAAGAATTACATGGGATGAGGCGTTTCAGGAAATCAAAGCGATGTTTGACGACATGCAGGCTGAAAAAACCCGTCTTGGCCTTCCATATCTGCCTATAATTGATGGATCCGGCATCGGACGCTTAATGGGCAACTACACTGTAAGTACTTATGGAGCCTCTTCCACCGGCGGCGTGAACGACGGGTATTGGGCATCAATAGGCTACTATAACCGTTCTAACTGCAACCCGGCTCTGGATATGTTAAACGCCGAGCAAATCGTAGTCTGGTCAAACGATTTAAGGTCAAACAGAAACACATGGCCGTTCTATCTGCAAAAAGCCAAAGACCTTGGTATATCCATCCTTGATATTAACGCATATCATACGGATACCGGCGCGGCGACAGGCTGGAACCCTAATCAGGCAACTGACGGAGTACCTCCTTATATAACTACGAATGCCGGAACAGACAGCTGTTTTGAGACTGCGCTGGCATACGCAATCCTAAAGAACGGATTGTACGATGACGCGTATCTTGAGGAGTTTGCCTTTGCATGGGCACCAAGATGGTATCCTAAAAAAGCTGATATCGGACGCCTCACTGATCCTGCTCAGGCTGACGCAGGGTTTCCAAACCGTGCTGCAGCCATTACATCCTGGGGGACGGCGGCGAATACCACAGCCACAGACAGCAGGTCCAGAGCCGATGATGCGAAGAAACAAAGCGGCATCAACCCAACATATACTCCAGGCAGCGATGACTGGCCGAAAGGGGCTGCAAATACGCATACGATCGCGGGAGCCAACCATAATGCCGCCGGCATTACCGCCGCTACTGCCCAAATCGGGGACTCATTCATTGAATACTTGATATCACTTGAGCATACGTGGGGCGGCGCACCGCATAAATTGTTCTGGTGCCAGGGCGACCATTATTGGGAGTACGCCGGCGAAGTTGAAGATGCGTTGTTTGCTGCTGAAGGCAGCCCAGCCGCCGATTCAGGTAAAAATAATGATGGCCGCCACAGAAGGAGATATCCGGCTGCTGTTGACAGCACCGTATATTGGAACGTCCTCAGATATGCCGAAAAAATCACAGGCGTAAAAGCGGAAACGATTGTGGCGATTGCAAAAAAATATGCCGCTAAACGTACTTTTGTTATATCTTTTTATAGTGGCGGCGCTTCACGTGCACAAAACGGTATGTATCACACATGGATGATGATAGCCCTTCAGGCAATGTGTGGCCACCTGAATAAACGCGGCGGCGGTTCCAGCGAAATGGAGATGGGTGACGGCCACACAATCGGTATAGGCGCATCTCCGGTTAAAAATGCGGTTGTCCCGGCAAACCCCGCGAATACCGGCAGTTTTCCTATTTTAAGCTGGTGCATGGGGGATACCATACTCAGCGGACACGATTCCAGAACACTTTCAGAAGTAAGAGCGGATACGCTCCGGCTGACCAGCAATAAAGTTGACCTCAAAACTGCAGGTGCGACCGTAAGAATGTACTACAGAGCCGCAGGCCATAACTCGCCGCTCCAGCAGCAGCCGGACCTGACTAAGAATATGAAAATATTCAAAGATAAAAACTATCTCAAATATATCGTTACGCATGAGCTTTTCATGAACCCTCTCGCGTCTATATCCGATATAGTTCTGCCGGCAGGGCACTACTTTGAGACCACAACTTTAGCAAGCAATTATACCCACGACCGTCTTATGGCCGGGGCTCAGGGCGAGATAAAACCGCTTTATGAAACAAGACCCGACCAGCAAATTGTTGACGATCTCATGAACTATTGCGGTTTTCCGACTAACAGAAACCCCGACAACTTATCAGACGACGATATAATGAAGGAACAGTGGAAGGGCGCAACTATACCTGCGGCTTATCAGACAGGAATCCTTGATAACGCGCCTTCGACTTCTCCGAAAGAGATTCCGTCATATGAAAAGATGAAAGAGGAAGCAAACCTCCAGCTTGTTGTACCGCTGGCGAAGCTGAAAAGTACTATTGAAACAATTGCTGCGGGCAAACTATGGAGCGAGACCGGTTATGTCCAGTTTATGAGCCCGTGGCTCAAAAAAACAGACAGCGATCCTGCAAGGCCTACCGGAATATGTATCCCCGGTGGATGGCGCGCCGGATACCATCAGCTTGATGAAGGCTATGAGCGTCTTTTGGATTACACGAGCGGAATACCTGACGGGACACCGGGAACCGGTATGCCTGGCCTGAAACTGAAAAACCCAAGCGGCAGCAAAACCGACATCGACAATAGGGTCAGATATTCGCTCCAGCTTGGCACTCCTCACATGATCCAAAGAGCCCATGCTCACTGGGACAGCATTGCTGTAATAAAGGATATTGAGCCGCATGTTGTACGTATCCACCCAAGCACTGCCGGTAAGAGAGGTATCGAAGACGGGGATATGGTTTACGTATATAACGACAACGGATGTATAAAGGTTCAGGCTAAAGTAACAAGAAGGGTTAAACCGCAGTCAATCATCATTGGCCAGGGCGTATGGTACAGAGCCAGCACTACCGAAACTTAT
>JAVBTI010000125.1:0-14799 GCA_031556255.1 Deferribacterales bacterium
CCGCTGTTTATAAGCGTACACGCCTCCCACGCAAGGGAATTCACCCCCGAAGCGGTGAAAGCCTGCGCAAGGCTCGCGGACGCGGGCATCCCCCTCGGCAGCCAGACAGTGCTGCTGAAAGGGGTGAACGACGACCCCATGACCATGAAACAGCTGATGCACAGGCTTCTGATGTCCCGTGTGCGTCCGTACTATATGTATCAGTGCGACCCTGTGCGCGGCACCTCGCATTTCCGCACCTCCGTAGCCAAGGGGCTGGAGATCATATCCAACCTGCGCGGCTACACCACGGGCTACGCTGTGCCGACCTTCGTAATAGACAGCCCCGGCGGAGGCGGAAAGGTGCCTGTGGCCGTAAACAACATCTGCGGCACGGAGGGAAACGACCTCCTGCTGATGAACTACGAGGGAAAAGTGTTCAAGTACCCGCAGGTCTCCATACCGCAGACGGATTCTGCCGGATTTGAGATATGAGGATAGGTTTCACCTACGATCTCAAAGACGACTATCTGAAAGAGGGATTTACAAAAGAACAGGCGGCGGAATTTGACAGCGTCGCCACAATAGACGCCATAGACGGCACCCTGAAGTCGCTGGGGCACGAGGTCGACCGCATAGGCAACGTTTTCGCCCTTATGCCCCGCCTTCTGAAAGGCGACCGATGGGACATGGTTTTTAATATAACCGAAGGAATGTACGGCTCCGGCAGGGAGGCGCTCGTGCCCGCCCTGCTCGACGCCTACAGGATACCCTATACATTCAGCGATCCGATGGTGCACGCGGTGACCCTCGATAAAGCGGTCACCAAAAGGCTCCTGCGGGATCAGGGGCTGCCGGTCACGGAGTTTGCCATAGTTTCGGATCCCGCGCAGATCCGCCCGCTGGGGGAACAGTACCCCTATTTTGTCAAGCCCGTCAGCGAAGGCACCGGGAAAGGGGTCACTCCCCGTTCCAAAGTCTACAGCCATGAAGAGCTTGCCGCGAGGTGCGCGGAGCTTATATCTATATTCAACCAGCCCGTCCTTGTGGAGCCCTTCCTTTCCGGCCATGAAGTCACCGTTGGGATACTGGGCACCGGCGCGGACGCGCACTGTATAGGCGTCATGGAGGTCGGATTCAACGACAGGTCGGACTCGGACATTCACTCCTACTTCAATAAAGAGAACTGCGAATTCGCCGTGGACTATACACTGGCAAAAGATTCCTTCGGTACGCTGTGCGGCGAGATAGCCGTGTCTGCCCACAGGGCGATAGGGATAAAAGACGCCTGCCGCGTGGATATGCGCGCGGACGCCGCAGGGAATCCCTATATAATGGAGATAAACTCCCTTCCAGGCCTTATGCCGGGCAGATCCGACCTCATCCTGTTGAGCGACATGGCCGGATATACATATCAGCAAGTGATTTCAGAAATAATCGAGTCCGCAGAAAAGCGATGGATCAAAAACTGACCGTCGCCGTCTGCTATGAGCCACCGCTGGCGGAGCACGGCGCTGATCTTCAGGATATTCTGGAACAGGTGTCTTTTGTTCAGCGCCATCTGTCGGCTGCAGGCTACTTCGTGCGGGAACTTCCATACAAAAACGACCCCGTTTCTTTCATCCAAAACCTGAAAAGCATGCGTCCTTACGCCGCGTGGAACCTGTTCGAAACCTTCGGCGGGGCGGAAGAGCGGCAAAACCTCGGCGCGGCGCTCCTTGAGATCGCTGGCATCCCTTATACGGGCAGCAGACTGAACGCCATAACAACCTGCATGGACAAGCGCACAGTGAAGGCGCTCCTGACCGTGGCGGGAGTCCCGACCCCGGAGATGTATCCGTATTTCACTCCCGGCAGATGGATACTGAAGCCGGCGAAACTCCACGGCTCAGTGGGCATCACGGAAAAATCAGTGGTGGACGCCTCTTCCGCAAGTCATCTTGCAGAAGCGATTGCGGAATACCCGGCGGAAATGGAGATATTCGCTGAGCGGTACATCGAAGGACGGGAGTTTTCCGTCGCCATGCTGGACACGGCGGACGGATTGAAAACCGTTGCGCTGGCTGAAATGCGTTTTATGGATTATAAACCGGGGGAGCCCAGAATATTGAGCTTCGATGCCAAATGGGCGGAAGAAAGCACCGAGTATAAAAGAACAGTCCGCTCTTTCGAATTAGGGCCAGAAGATGGGCGTATACTGGAAAATATTAAAACCGTTGCCGACAAAACCGCCGCTCTTATCGGCCTGGAAGGATTTGCCCGCATAGATTTCCGCTGCGACAGCGACAACAGAATATGGGTCATCGACGTCAACCCAAACCCCGGCCTGGGTGATGACGCGGGCTTCATCGCCGCCTGCGCACACGCCGGGCTCACCCCGGCACAGACACTTTCCTATATCGTCAAGGCGGCGCAACACATCCGCTGACCTCCCTTTGTTCCTTATAAAATTCATAGCCATTTCAAGCCCTGCTCTTGTCGTCATAATAAAAATCGTTGACTTTGATTAAACAAACAATTATAGATCTTTTTACTATTGTTATATTAATATAACAAAAATGGAGGCTATATGAAATTATCGTTCAGGGGTATTATACGCCTGTCTGTGCTTTGCCTGGCCGGCATACTGGCGGCGGCGTGTTCGGACAGCGGCGGCAACAGCAGCGGCCCAACGGAAAGAGTGGTCTGGGAAGACACTGACGGCCTCTCCGGGGCAACTCTGCTCGTCAGGGAAGGGTACGTGCTGTATGCCAGGGACAACAACACAGTGATGTCTAAAAATATAACTAACGGCGCGGGCTATCCCGATAGCGAAACCCCGCTTTTGTCAATTGACGGCGGGCACATGATAACGCACATAGCCGCAAACGACGACTATATGATAGTTCTGAGTTCATATAACGATGACACCTACCTTAACGCCTGGAACAGTGCGCATACGCGCACGGCTGCAAACATAAAACTTGAACACGGAGTGATAGACCCGCATGTAACCGCCGGCGTACATATGCAAGGCGGTTTTGTATACATAGGCACCCTTGAAGAAGGCAGCGGCCTGAGCAGCACCTTTATAAACGCATACAACCTCGGCACCGGTGCTAAACTGTTCACTCACTCTTTTGACGATAATAGCAGCTCGAACGCCGATGACCTCCATACCTTCGCGGTCAGCGGCAACTATATTCTGGCCGGCGGGAAAGAAACCGTGATTTACTCCATAAACGGCGGCGCGAATAACCCCACGGGTCTCACCCCGGTCTCGCCTTTCGCCGCGGCAAACCCGGCGGATGTGGCAACAAAATCCCACTGGATAAAATCGAACGGTGAATACGCGCTTGAAATAAAAGATTCCGGTAAAGTGCTGGTGTGGAAATGGAACAGCTCCGCAGCACCTTCCCAGACGGCGTCCATAGACAGCGGCGCCGCGGCAAACCTACGGGCTATGGAATTTTCAGAGGATAAAACGGAGGGGATGATTATAACACGGCGTACCGGCGTATTTAAAGAGTTCAATCTGGCAACCGGCACAGTAACAAAAGAGTTCAGCCTTAACGACACCGACAGTTACAAACGGAACGGCATCAACCCCCAGTTCCGGGACGTGCATAAAACCGTCATCAACGGGGATACATATTATGTAATTGGCGGCGAGTTCGACAACTCCACCGGGATGCGCGGCAGGATCTATCTTTACAAAAATCCTTCCGGCAATAACCCGAAATTTTACCATGAAGACGTATTCCCATATGTGGCCTACTCCATGTGGCTGGAGAAGATCGCGGGCACATACTATATAGTCACCAAAGACTGGAAACAAAAGGCGTACGAACCTGTGGAAACATATGACAGAAGCGGCAAGTTGGATATCATAAGACTGATTGCCGACAATTGACCTCCAAGTGATTCCCTCTCCCCGTCTGTGCGGGGAGAGGTGCCTGTGACACTTTCAGCGCTACCGGCGGTCGCCACTCATCATTACAAATATTTAAGGCAAGCTTATTCGATCCGCCGGAGGTACTGTTACAGTTTTTCCCATTGAAAATGCCGGTAAATAAAGTTAAACTACCCGTATGGATATGATACCGCAAAATCATACAGTTATGCAGCTGGCAGATATCGCGCGGGCGGCGGGCGGGGTGATAATGCCATACTTCCGCAACAACGCCGCCATCCTGAAGAAAGACGACGGATCGCCGGTGACGCTGGCTGATCAGGAAGCGGAAAAGCTGATCATCAGCGAACTTTCCCTCAGGTGGCCCGAAATCCCAGCCATAGGCGAGGAAAGTTCCTACGACACCAACAACTATACCAACTCGTACAGCAGATTCTGGCTTATAGACCCTCTTGACGGCACACGGGAATTTATAAACGGCAGGGATGAGTTCACTGTCAACATCGCACTTATCGAAAACGGCCTACCCGTTTGCGGCGCAGTATACGCCCCAGCCAAAGACCTTATGTATATCGGAGATATAGCCCTGGGGTCGTATAAAATAGAGCCCGGAGGCGTATTAAAAAAACTGCCGCTGGCAAGCCCCAACAGCAGGCCGATCACGGTGGCTATAAGCCGCAGCCACCCCACTCAGGGGCAGGAGGAAGCGTTCCTCAACGCTCTGCGGGAAAAAACGCCGGTGGACGTGGTACGGATGGGCAGCTCCTTAAAATTCTGCATAATAGCGGAAGGGGAGGCGGATCTCTATTTCCGCGCGGGAACCACCATGTACTGGGACAGCGCCGCAGGGCATATCGTGGCTAAGGGGGCGGGAGTGGCGGTTACCGAGTGGGGAACAAAAAAAGAGCTGACGTATAAAGACGGGAAGGGGCTGGTTAATCCGTCTTTCATGGTTGTGCGTCCGGAATGGATAGAGACGGTATTGAAATAAGACCATATGTTTCATGCCCGGCTCCTTGAACCTCCCTCTGGGAAGGTTTGGAGGGGTGGTTTTTCGGCGCGCCTAATCGCGCCGTATGGTGTCGGCCACAGAAGGCCGACGCGGAAAACGCTCCAAGGACGGAGCGTAAATACCGCAGGGATGCGGCGTGCTCAAGGACGGGCACTGTGACAATAGGGAGTATCAATGATTTCACCATCACTACTGAGCGCTGATTTCATGAAACTGGCGGAAGAGATAGAGGCCATAGAAGACGCCGGGGCGGATATGCTGCATCTGGACATCATGGACGGGCATTTCGTCCCCAACATTACCTTCGGGCCGATGATCGTCAAGCAGATCCGCAAGGCCACAAGCCTGCCTCTGGACGTTCACCTTATGATCTCGCGCCCGGAACAGTATATGGATCACTTTATCGACGCCGGGGCGGATATACTGACTGTTCACGCAGAAGCAAGCGCCCATCTGCACAGGCTCCTGGACGCGATACGCAAAAAAGGCGCGAAAGCAGGTGTTTCACTGAATCCTTCCACACCGGTCAACGCTCTGTCCGAAGTCACGCATCTGTTGGACCTCGTGCTGGTGATGACCGTAAATCCCGGTTTCGGCGGGCAGACATTCATCCCCGAAGGGGTGGGAAAAGTACGCCGCGTTAAACAGCTGATTCTGGAAAGCGAGTCTGAAGCGCTCATTGAGGTAGACGGCGGCGTGAACCGCGACACATCGCCTCAGTTATGGAACGCCGGGGCGGACATCCTCGTTGCGGGGAGTTACATTTTCAACTCCGCCAACTATGCGGACGCCATTGCCTCCATCAGGTCCGGCAGGTAACCCCTTTAGCGATTTTAAGGAACGCCATGCCTTTTACCTTTTCACACCCCGCTCTGATAATTCCCGTAAACAAATTACTCGGCCGGTATCTGTCACTGGCCGGTCTCGTCATAGGAGCCGTAACTCCCGATTTTGAGTATTTTCTGCGCCTGAAAAGCAAATACAGCCACACACCAGGCGGGCTTTTCTGGTTCGATCTGCCGCTTGGAATAATTCTGACCTTTATATTTTTCAATATCATCATGCCTTCTCTTACCGATAACCTCCCTGTGATACTGAAGTCCAGGCTCACCGGCCTGCGAAAATTCGATTGGAACAGCTATTTCAAAGAAAATTGGCTGAAAGTATGCTTATCCATACTGATAGGCAGCGCAACACACCTTTTATGGGACAGTTTCACGCACTATTCCGGCTATTTTGTGCAGACATTTCCTTTCCTTAGGAGCAATGTACGCATATCCGGCTATATTTTTCCCGTATATAGAGTATTGCAGCATTTAAGTACCCTCATAGGAGGCATGGCAGTGGTGTTTTACATATGGAAACTGCCGGCCAAAGAAATAAAACCGGGGGCAAGTCCGGTCTACTGGCTGGCTGTCATTCTGATCGCCACCGTCATTATTTCGGCGTATTTTATGAACGCTTCCGGCTACGATCTCTGGAACAGCGTAATAGTCACGATGGCAGGGCTGTTCGCGGCTCTGACCGCAGCACCTTTTGCGCTGCGCGCATTAAGCTGGAAAAAAAAACCGGATAATATCTAACTGTTGCACAAAGGCCGTAATTTCTGTAAAATCTGCTCATTAAATATCAAGCAGGAGTTGAATTGCATGGATTTTAAAATTGTACCCGATCTGATCAGTAATAATGCCGCCGCATACCCCGATAAAGTCTGCATATTTTTTAAAGACAGAACTTACACCTACGCCCAACTGGAGCAAAAAGTGCTATCCACCGCCTCCGTGCTGGAAGAGAGCGGAGTGAAAAAAGGGGACAGGGTGCTTATACTGCTGGAAAACAGTCCGGAATTCGTGTTCGCCTACTTCGGCGTTATGAAGCTGGGCGCGGTGGCTGTCCCTTCCAACGTATTTCTGAGAGACCGGGAAATAGCCCTGAACATGAACGACTGCGCCGCCGAATACATCATAACCTCCGAAACTTTCGCCGAAAGGATGACGCACATATTCGAGCTCGCGCTGCACTTAAAAAAAATATTCAGCTATGACAAAACTTCCTTTGATACAACACTGATAGACGGTAAACAGGGAAATGCCCCGGCCGATATAGTGCCCGAAGAACTTGCCCTTGTGCTCTATACCTCAGGCACCACAGGCAGGCCAAAAGGCGTTATGCTGGAGCACAGGAGCATCATCGCTAACGCCATGGCCTACGCGGACGCGGTAGAACTCAGGCATGACGACCGTATGCTCCTGCTTCTGCCCATGTTCCATGCCACATCCATGCTTTGCAGCATGCTTGGCCCCCTTGTGACAGGTTCCAGCGTTATTATCCTCGAATCTATACTGGAAGTGTCCCGGGCATATTACCCCGATATGCTGGAAATGCTCAAGCCCAGTCTCACTGTGGGCGTACCCGCGCTTTTCGCCACTCTGGCAAGAGCAAAAGTTACGCAGGAAACAAGGGCCAGCTTTCCGTTCCGCCTCTGCCTGTGCGGCGGCGCACCGCTGCCGGTTGAAATAATAGACAGATTCCACGAAGCTTATGGCAAAATGATACTGGAAGGGTACGGATTAAGCGAGGCCTCTCCGGTCGTGTCAATCAACCCGCTCGCCAAACAAAAAGCCGGTACTATAGGGGTTCCCATCCCGGGAGTGGAAGTAAAAATCGTGGACGCGGGTGGCCGGGAAGTACCGAGGAATACTCACGGCGAGCTTATCGTACGCGGGCCTAACGTCATGCGAGGCTATTGGAATCAACCGGAAGAGACGGAAAAAGCGCTTAAAAACGGATGGCTGCACACAGGTGACGTCGCCACGCAGGACGAAGAAGGGTATTTGACTATCGTTGACCGCATAAAAGACCTCATCCTTGTGAAAGGAATGAACGTATATCCGAGAGAACTGGAAGAGCTGCTTTATAAATACAACGGTGTGCTTACAGCGGCCGTGGTCGGTCTTCCGGACGGAGAAGGGAGCGAAATCCCCGTGGCATACGTTAAAGTGAACCCGGAAGCGGGAGTTACCGTGGCGGCTTTGAAAGACTATCTGCGCTATAATGTGGCAAGCTTTAAAGTTCCCCGCCGCTTTATTATTACCGACGACATACCCATGAACGCCGGCGGAAAAGTACTGAAAAAGGAACTCCGGGAGCGCGCACGGAAAGAGTTCACGTAAAACAGGAGTTACTCCACACAATGTTGATGACCGCCGATTTTAAAAGCATAGAAGACAGCCTCGGCAGATATATACTTGTGGACGTTCGCAGCCCCGGGGAGTACGCGGAAAGCACCATAACCGGGGCTGTGAATATACCTCTGTTCAGCGACAGCGAGCGCGCCCACGTGGGTACAGTCTATAAGCAGGACGGGAAGGCACCCGCGGTAAAACTGGGCGTGAAGTACGTGAGCGCGTCGCTTCCCGTCATATACGAGCGGTTCACCACGCTGATAACCAAACAGAAAAAGTTTATGATATTCTGCGCCCGGGGCGGAATGCGTTCCGAAGCTGTGGGCGGCTTCCTGTCATCCATAGGGTTTTCCGTCACAAAGCTGGAGCAGGGATATAAAGGATACCGGCAGCATATCGCGGCCCGACTGCCTGAACTGATAAACGAAATCAGAACCGTAACACTGTACGGCAAGACCGGCACAGGTAAAACCCATATCCTGCATGAAATAAAGAATATGGGTTACGATGTCCTTGATCTGGAGGCATGCGCCAACCACAGGGGATCGCGGCTAGGGGCTGTCGGGCTGCCCGGGAAACGCTCCCAGAAGCAGTTTGAAACTCTCATCTATGATTCACTCAAAAATGCCGAATCGAAACTGATCTTCACGGAAGGGGAAAGCAAGCGCATAGGGGATCTTTATGTTCCCGACGCCCTCATGGACAGGATGAACACCGGCAGGAAACTGCTCATAGAGGCCGATATAGAAACCAGAAAAAATATTATCCGGCGGGACTATATAAACGGCGCGTTCGATAAAGCCGCCGCGACATCAGCTCTTGATAAACTGGTGCGTTACATCGGCAGGGAGCGGATCGCGGAATACGCGGCACTTATCAATGCGGAGGCCTATGATAAAGTCATTGAAGAGCTGATGGTAAAATATTACGATATTGTATACAACACATCCAGGGAAACATTTGAGCGGACCTTCATTAACAGGGAGCCCAAACACACCGCCGCCGAAATCATTGAATATATCAATCGGGTCAAAATGCCAGATTAAAAAATGTATAGCCGTATACATTTTGATGAACATTATGTTGACTGTTTAGTTAAATAGCTTCACAATACCGCAATTCTTTTTAACTGCAAAAAGAAATAGGAGGAAGACTGGGTATGAAAAATGCCACTAATTTTGGTACGCATTCAGAAGACAGGTTCCCGCTTTCACGCCGCGGATTCATTAAAGGCGCGGCATGTGTGGGCACCGCGGCAGTGATGGCCGGCTGTTCCAAAGACTCTGACACAGAGTATGTCTACATTCCGGGCACCGGCACCGGTACGGGCGGAGAGACGGAAGTTGAGGTGTCGAAATTTTACGGTGTCACCGGGCACAACTGCGGCGGACGCTGCGTATCCATGGCTCACGTCAGCAACGGACGCATCATCCGTATAATGAACGACGACTCCATATACGCCTACGACGGCTCATATATGGATCCCAACAGCAGAAATATAGCAAACACACGGTCATGCTCAAGATGCCGTTCATACAGGTACAGGGTGCACCATGCGGGACGTCTTTTGTACCCCCTGAAACAAACAAAAAAACGCGGCGACCTCACAGGATTCGTCCGTATATCGTGGGATCAGGCACTCACAGAAATCGCCGGCAAACATATGAAAGTGAACACCAAATACGGCGTGGACGCTATTTACCAGATTTATGC
Source organism: Deferribacterales bacterium (assembly GCA_031556255.1). Taxonomy (GTDB): domain Bacteria; phylum Chrysiogenota; class Deferribacteres; order Deferribacterales; family JAISNW01; genus JAIRQX01. The sequence goes on from JAVBTI010000125.1 coordinate 9,782, forward strand.
CGCGGGCGCTTCAGCGGGCTCATTCAATACGGCGGGAGGCGCGCTCAACACTTTCGGCCTGCCCCTTATCGACGGCGCAAAAACAAGCACATGGGGGTCTTACTCCACCCACCAGTGGTGGTTCGCGCAAAACGGCCTTACCGGGGCGGAAGCAATACGCGCCAACCATTCCAACAACATCGCCCAGTATGCCAATAACCTGGTGATGTGGGGGGATAACGGCATGGCCACTTCAAATCCATCAAGTTATTCAACCATGAAATCAATAGAAGACATGAAAGCCCGGGTTAAAACCAAAAGCGGATATAACGCCGATTTTGACGGACGGGTGGTCTATGTGGGTCCATCGTTTTCAGACACCGGCGTAGTTTCCGCCGACGAGTGGCTCCCCTCCCAGCCGTACACCGACGTGGCGCTTGTGGCGGGAATGATCTACCATATGCTTGATAACACTTTCTACCTTGACGGGGGCGCGGGTACCTCGGCAAGTAATAAAGGCACGCTGAGGCCCGCTGCTGATCGCTGGCTCGACGTGGATTATCTTGATACACTGGTCTATGGCTTCTTCGACTCCCCTGCGTATCACCTGGATGAGGTGGATGGTTACATCACGGCCGCCAAAACCCTGCCGGTTCCGGCGAACAGCCGGAATGTTCCCGAAGTTCTCGTTGGTCAGTCATACTGCTCGTGGATCCTGGGCAACGACAGCAGTGCCATGACATACGCGGCATCTGCCACAAACTACACTGCCGCACAATTTGCCGCAATAGCGCCCGCGGCTAAACGCTGGGCACCATGCTCATACACTGTAAACGGTGTTGCCGCGACCGCGGCCAGCGTGTCTGCTTCCAAATACAGAACAAAGCAGGATTACCTGAAAGCCAAAACACCGGCGTGGGCATCAGCCATCACAGGTGTACCCGAAGCCAGGATCAAATATCTGGCGGAGCTCTTCTGCAAGCACGGCCCCGTCTTCGTGAGATGGAGCGGCGGCTTCCAGAAACAGGCGGAAGGGGTGCAGAACTTCTACGCCACGCAGGCACTGAACGTGGTTGTCGGGAACGTCGGCCATGAAGGCTCCGTCTTTGCATGGGGGCCGTTCTCCGGCGCGACTACCACCGGCACCTCAAGCCCCGTACCGGCCGCCTTTTCAACAGTTACCGCATCAAAGCTTCCCGCCAAAGCAGTGGCTTCCTGTACGGCATGGCACGCTGTGCTCAAGAACACATATTACACCGAACTTACACAGGGCGGGTATGACGTCAAAAAGTATATCCCGAATTACGGCTCGCTGGGCAAAGACAACGCCTACTGGGATGACGGCGGCGTAAAATCCTTTGTAAAGTGGGACAGGAACACCGACGGAACCCTGACTGCGGATCCCGTGACGGGCTTCTTCCCGTACAAAAAAGACGGCAGCGGCAACCCTATATATTCCGGCATCCGCATGATCTACAACGGCGGCGGCAACATATTCATGAACCAGCACGAGAACACGAACGACTCCCGCTCCATGCTGGAGGCGCTGCCGCTGAGTAAAGACGACGCGGACAGTTTCTGCATGGTATCCATAGACAACTTCCTTTCACCTACGCCCCGCTGGAGCGACTACGTACTCCCCGGCGCAACTTATTGGGAGCAGCCTGAGCTTTTCACCCCGGACAACTCCACGCAGTTCTATATGAGCCCCGCCGTAACACCTCCCGGCGAATCAAGGCTGAATTTTGATATAGGCAGGCAGATTGTCAGAAAGTATACTGAATTGGGCGGGAAAACACTTCTGGATAACGACCCGCTCAGTACGGTCACGGCAAGTGCTGCAGATTATATCAATGGAAAGTCCATAGAGGATATAGTCAAGGCCGCATATAATCCTGCCAACGCCGGCGGGAAAACATGGGCGGAATACAAAGCTGAGCCGATTGTACGGAAAAGGGCCGACGATTACACCACGGTAACGCCATGCCGGAAAGTGATAATGAATGGAGCTAACGGTTATTACAGCCGCACAGCGGCACAGCTTCTGAACGAGCCGTTTATTAAGGTTGCGGAGGCGGGGAACAATAGCACAAGCCCCTTCCTGTCAACCAACAACACCCGCCATGTTATTACATATGAAGTCAACACCTTTACCCAGGCTCCCGGAGCAGGCGCCCCTTACGGCGTGCAGTATCTGCCGGCCAACGTGGCGAGCGCGCCGAAAGCGTCTCTCAGAATGCAGGTTTATAACCCAGTCATGCTCTGGAACTATGCGCACAGATTCGAGCAGTGGCACGGATATCTGGCAGATCAGAGCAAATCTGTAGGGCAGAACAAGAAGGACCTTGAAAACGATCCGCTGGTGCTGGGCATCCCAGTGTACTACGCCTGGCAGGATTATTTTCTGGAGGCGTACGGCGATGGCACCCTTGCGGGTTCCGACGTGGATATCGCCAACAAATACCCATTCAAGCTGACCACCACACATAACAGATTCCGCGCCCACTCATCCATGGCGGAAAACCCGCTCCTGCGGGAGCTGAGCCACAGCACACCGGGCAAAAAGACATACAACGGCGCGCGTGAAGGCGTACTGAAAGGCAATGACTACACATATTACGCCACACCGCCCTCCCAGGCATTTTCAACCGGCAACGGCGGCGCATACCCTTACCTGAACTCACTCATCAATAACAACGTCACCAAGGCCGATCTGGTAGACTCTAAAAACAAAGGTATGGCAACATTTAACCACGTGTATATCAACCCTGACGACGCCGCGGCACTGAGTCCGGCGGTGGCGACCGGAGACCTTGTGGAACTGCGCAACCCAATCGGTATAGTCTACGCCGTGGCCAAGCTTACAAAACGTTGCGCGAAAGGTTACGTGGATCTGCATCAGGGCGCGTGGTATGACCCCAGGACTATCGACGGCGAGATCGTTGACGTAGGCGGATGCTGCAACACCCTTATGGCGTCGCAGCCTTCAAGAATCGATCACGGCAACGCAGAACAGTCAGCGCTGGTTAAAATCACCAAGATTAACTATTAATGCGGGGATATTTATATGAGAATGGCTTTTTTCTTCAATCAGACAAGATGCATGGGGTGCAGCACCTGCACAGTCGCATGCAAAGATTATTATAACACCAACCCCGGCCCGGTTAGCTGGCGTAAACAGGAAATATACGAAGTTGACGACAGCGAAGGCCTGTTCTATTCGCTCTCCATGAGCTGCAACCATTGCGAAACCCCCGCCTGCAAAGCAGCATGCGGAGCCGGCGCTATAACAAAGCGCAACGACGGTATCGTACTGGTTGACCGTACGAAGTGCCAGGAGCTTAGGGCATGTATCTCCGCCTGCCCGTTTGCCGAGCCTCAGATAGCGGATGACAGGCAAGAGCCCAAAACCAACGACACATGGATTGTCAACCATCCGATGCAGAAATGCACCATGTGCGCCGCACTTCAGGATAAAGGCGAACAGCCTGTCTGCGTAAGGGCATGCCCCAGCCGCGCCATCGAAGTCGGAGATTACGACGAACTGATGGCTAAGCACGCGGACGCTGTCCAGATAACACCGGTCAACGCTCCATATGCGTATGCCAATAACACGAACAATACCGGCCCGTCATTCCTGATAAAGCCACGCCGCAAAATGACAATGCCCTGATACGATTCGTTCTCACACGGGAGGCGCGTTTAACGCGCCCCTGACTCCAATTAAAAGTGAAGCCGCCGGAATTCCGGCGGCTTTCTACTTTTGCAGTGTCAGGATTGCGTAAAACAGTATTAACGTTTGGAGAACTGCGCGCTCTTGCGTGCCTTGGGCTTGCCGTACTTTTTACGTTCCACCATTCTGGAATCGCGGGTCATATAGCCCGCGGCTTTCATAGGCGCGCGGTATGAGGCGTCCGCCTGCTCAAGAGCCCTTGCAAGGCCGTGGCGCACTGCGCCCGCCTGCCCGCTCTTGCCGCCGCCTTTAACGGTGATGTAAAGGTCGAATTTGCCCTCGACTTTCAGCAGCGCGAGAGGCTGCATAACTATCTGGCGCGCCGTGGGGCGCTCGAAGTAATCATCCAAAGATTTGCCGTTGACGGAAATCTTTCCTTTGCCCTGTTTTATAAATACGCGGGAAACTGATGTTTTCCTGCGACCGGTACCGTAAAATACTTCTGCAGCCATCTGTTAAGCCTCCTTCTCTATCTTGGCGGGTTTCTGCGCCGCGTGCGGATGCTCCGGTCCGGCGTAGATTTTCAGCTTGGAAAGCATCTGCCTGCCCATTTTTGTTTTAGGCAGCATGCGCTTAACAGCCAGGCGTATTACTTCTGCGGGGTCTTTCTCAAGATACTCGTTTAGCGAGCGCTCTTTCATACCGCCCAGATAGCCTGTGTGCCAGTTATACTTTTTATCCCTGGCTTTTGCGCCGGTGTAGAGCACTTTTTCTGCGTTCACGACCACTACGAAATCGCCGGTGTCAATGAAAGGGGTATATATCGGCTTGTTCTTCCCCATCAGCATCATGGCTATTTTGGATGCCATACGGCCGAGGACAAAATCCTGCGCATCCATAAGATACCACTTTTGTTCGAATGTTCCGGGCGTTGCCCATGAAGTTTTCATCGCTTATATATCCTCCGTTAAAACCCTTTCTTGCGCTCTTTGATACGCGTGGCCTTGCCTCTGAGCTCTCTCATATAGTAAAGCTTGGCCCTGCGTACACGCCCGGCGCGCTTCACTTCCACGCTTTCAACGCGGGGTGAGTAGAAGGGGAATGTACGCTCCACACCTATGTCGCCCACGACTTTGCGCACCTTGAACGTACTGCTGACCCCGGCGCGGTGAATGGCTATCACCAGCCCTTCATACGCCTGGATACGCTCTTTGTTTCCTTCCACAATGCGGAAGTTAACCTTAACAGTGTCCCCGGGGCGGAAAGCCGGAAGTTCGCGTTTCTTATACTCCGCGTCTACCGCCTCGATAATCTTGTTTTGCATCTCAATGCCTCCATACTATTATATTCATCTATTCAAATCTTA
>JAVBTI010000135.1:0-25106 GCA_031556255.1 Deferribacterales bacterium
AATCTTCGGGGGCCGCATTACACTTACTCAAAAGCGCACACCCCGATTTGAAATCATCGTTATCGAGCTCTGCCGGCATTTCGGCAAACACCTCTTCGGAAAACAGCCTGTTATAAAAATCATGTTCCGGGTATTCATAAAATATCCGGCCTGCCATATCCAGCATCACTGACAATGCGGGTAATTCAATTTTCACGTTCATGACATCCTCGGTTGCTATGTTCTGTTAACCACTTTGCCGCCGATCTCCGTTTCGTTCACCACTCTGCCCATACCTTTGTCAGGGTTGGTCTTGTTTGGTATTATAACAACAGAGGGTTTAGTCTGATGGCTCGAGGGAAGCGGAGCTATATTTGCGTTGTTTGTGCCGTATTTGGCCTGCAGCGCCGCCAGGTCGCCGTAATCCAGAGCTCTGTTAAGGCAGGCGCTCACACAGGCGGGGACGTTATGCGTACTGTCAACGCGATAATCAGTTTCGGTGCAGAAATTGCACTTGCCTGTTCTGCCCGTATCCGGCCGGAGAACCGGAGCGTGATACGGGCAACTGTTTACGCACTGCAGGCAGAGGGCGCCTATACATTTGGAACTGTCTTTATATACCACCCCGTCCGCCCGTTTTTCATTTGCGCCGTAAGGGCATACCGTCACGCAGATCGGGTCGGCGCAATGGTTACACGAGTTGGACACAAAGTAAATTGAGATGTCCGGCACATCAAAAGTCATGCCGTTTTCAGTTACCTTGTTCCAGCCGCCGCTGTGGTATTCATATACCTTGCGGTACAGCCCGCCCCCGGGCTGGAGATGGTTAATATCTTTGCAGGCAGCCACGCAGGTTTTACAACCCACGCAATCGTCGGCGTTAAAATAAAATGCTTTCTGGCTCATGTTATCTCCCTTCCGTATAATTTTCCGGTGTTAAAAGCCGTTTCGCGGGCACGGCATAATTGGTGAACTTCCGTACCTCTACAGGTGTGGACTGAAGGTGCATCTGCCCCTGGCCGGTGATTCTTCTGGTGGCGAACAGGGCGTTGGTGCTGCCCGCTCTGTCAAGCGGTCCGCCCTCAAAATTGTTATCCAGATCCACCCAGGCGCCCTGCCCCATAGCGCAATGCCCCGGCCTGATGAAATTTGATATATGCACGTTACGGATAGTCTTGCCGGCTTCGCCCTCAATCATTACAGCTTCGCCTTCGGTTAAATTGCGTGCGGCTGCGTCTTCGGGGTTCATATACAGCGGATGCATAAAGATATCCCAGAGTCCCGGAGTGTTCTCATAGCTTGAGTGAGCCCTGCGCTGAACGTGGAGCGTCATATACTGCAGAGGACGGGGCCCCTTGGAGCCGTTGATGTCTTTGTTATTGAAAGTCCATTCGTAGCCTTCGGTAACCACCCTGTATTCCGGGATCGGAGTATACGCCTTTGAATAATTGTCGCTGTAATTCGGGTTGTTGCCGTTGCGGGAGTAATTATACGTGGTCATCGTCTGTACAAATTTTCTGCTGTGTATTTCAAATTTGCCGCTCGGGGTGCTCAGAGGGCCGGTAAGACCGTTGCCTTTTATAAAAGCCTCATTTTGAATAGAAAGGCCGTAACCGTCATTCTCGCTGCGGGTTACGTGGAATATCCCCTGTTGTTCATAGTCTTTAAGCTTTATCCTGCCCTGCTGCGGCGCCTGTGAAAATTCAGACAAAAACTCTGCGCCGTACCTCGCGGCATCGTCCGCCTCAATGGTTATTAACTTCTCCCAGGTGCCTGACGTATTTTTCACCTCTGCCGTCAGCAACTGGTTAAATACGTCCTGCTCCGGCGAACAGGGCTGTACCCAGTCGGGTTTTACAAACGGATCTTCCTTTTCCAGCCGTTTGGCAATCTCTCTTGCCACCCATACGTCGTCGTGTGCTTCAAACATAGGTTCCATAACCTGTCTTGACAGAATTATATTTTCCGGAAACCCCACCGTAAGCTGGGCTTTCCTTTCCCACGCGCTGGTAGCGGGCATGACGATGTCGCAGTACTGGCACTGCGGGGTAAGAAACTGATCTATTCCCGCAGCAAATTCCATCGAGCGGAAAGCCCTTGCCGCCGAAGTCGCGTCCGGGTTCTGGTTGACCCTTTCCCCTTTCGCCATGTACAGCATTTTAATATCAATCGGCTTTTGTATGCCGGTGAGATCGTGATACTTTTTCTCGGCAAAGGCGTACCACAGCTCATTTCTGTTGATGCGTATCTCATTCCACAGAGGGTTCAGAAAGGAGTTGCTGACAACCAGATCGCGTTCTTCGTATCCGCTCCTGTCCGGCTTTTCTACTTTTACCTTGTTACCGGTTTCCGCAATTATTTTTGCGTTATATTCTGGGAAGTTGGTCGGTCTGGCGCAGTTTGTGCCGCCCCTTACCACGGCGCCGCCGCATGAAGTTCTGATATGCCCGCCGCTGGCGCCGCAACAGTTGCCTTTCCTGCCAATGTGGCCCGTTATCATGGCCAAAGTATGGATAATCTGAGGCCACTGGTCCATGTCGTGCTGCCGCGACACGGCGTTGGAGGTTGTAAATGACACGTTCTTCAGCGTGCCGTCATCATTTTTCGCCCGCAGGACTTCCGCCAGCTTTCGTATCCGGCTGGGCGGGATGCCGCAGATTTTCGCCGCCCACTCCGGGGTTCTTTCCACATAAGGAGCGGCAGCATATTTTCCCCTGGCCGTTATATAATCATAAAGATTCACTTCCGTATTTATCTGGAAAGTATCACCTGCGCCGATTGTACCGGGGTTACTACTTCCCATGGGCGTGAAATTAGTCGAATGAAAACCAAAACAGTACTTGTCGATATAGTCCCAGTTGAGCCATTTTCTGTCCGCTTTTGCGACTCCGGCGGCTGCTTCAAGTTCGTCCTGAGTAATCAGTTCATGTATAACGCCCAAAACCAGCGCATGATCGGTGACCACCCGCACCGGCCACCAGTCTTCCTGTTTCACGCCGCATACCACCGCGGTTGAGGTATGAGTGGGGTCTACAGAGATGAACCGTATGTTGGGGTAGCGCTTTTTAATTTCCGTAAGCATGTATGTATACTGGCCGGTACCGCTCCATGTGGGGTTATGCCCCCACAGTACGATCACATCGGAATTTACCAGATCCCTTGTATCATTATGCCCGCTGGCAAGGCCGAAGGGCTGCTGGGACCAGGTGCCGCTTGACTGAGAGCCCCAGTCCTGCACGAAACCGCCGAAAAGCGTCAGCGCGCGGTAAACGTCGGTATAGCCGTTATAGCTGCCCGGCCTTGCGGAATAGATGGATCTGTTGCCATAGGTTTTTCTTACGCGTATAAATTCAGCGGCGATGGTATCGAGCGCTTCCTCCCAGGTGATACGCACCCATTCGTCTTTACCCCGAAGGTGCTCGTTAACACTGTTGGCCTTGATGGTGCTGTTGCTGAAGTCGGTGTTGGCTACGCCGGACATTGTGCCGCCGTTGCAGATTGCGGTGAAATGTTTACGCTTAACGGGATATTTCAGACGGTCCAACCCAAACACCCGTTTTCTCAGCATCCTCCCTTTTTGACAACCGCGAAGCTGCGGAGTCATAAAAGAGTCGGCATGATAATCAGTGTCAGTTCCCTGATGCACAACAACCCCGTCTTTCAGAAAAACCCTGTTATAGCCTCTTGAACCGCAGTCGGCCCAGCATGATACGGGGATCCATCCGTCCTTTTGAACCGTGGTGGCCGGTATCGAGTCAATGACCGGAGCGGGACCCGAGGCCCCGGTGTCTTCTTCCGAAGATTTCGCACATCCAACAAATGCTCCGCTGAGAGCAGCCGTACCGCCGAGCACAGAACTCCATTTCAGAAATCCGCGACGGGATAAACCTTTAGTCTCCTTCATATCAACCTCCTATTCTCCTGTGAGATGCTCTAATGCAACTAACATGCCACAGGGCGAAAGAGGCAAAAAATGTAGTAAAATAAAGAAAATGGCCGGATCTGACTAAGGTTGGTGCGAATTATTTTTATGCAAAATGAATAATGTTATGATTTTTGAATAAAAGCCTCAGTTATTGCCCCCTCAGCTTCCTGCTCAGTGTGGACTGCGACAGGCCGATTAGCGCCGCGGCCCTGCTCTGGTTATTACCGGAAAGCTTCATGGCCATATCTATAAGCTTGGAGATAACGCTGTCTACCGTGGGAAGCCCGTTGGACACATCGAACAGGTCCCCGTCTTTCTCCGTTGAGCGCCTGTATTCTTCAAAATTACCGGGACGCAAGGCGCTGCCGGATGACTTTGCCACGGCGTCATATATTATCGCGGCGAGCTCCCGTACATTTCCCGGAAAGGTGAAGGTCTGCAAAAGCCCTATAACATCATCAGGCACTCTGGGCGGCTTAATGGAAAGATCCGACGCGGTTTTATCAACAAAATATTCCACAAGAACCGGTATGTCTTCCATACGCTCTCTCAACGGCGGAATATGTACATGGTGTGTTTTAAGCCGGTAATAAAGGTCTTTTCTGAACTCCCCGCGTGCCTGCTTCTCCTCCAGATACTGGTTGGTGGCAAAAATAAAGCGCGCATTGGTTTTTACGGTTGTATCAGAGCCCAGCGGCTGGTATTCGCCATTTTGGGTGACATACAACAGCTTGAGCTGCGATTCCACAGGCAGTTCGCCTATTTCATCCAGAAAAAGCACACCGTCTTTTGCCTGCTGAATCATCCCTGTGCGCCTGGAATCGGCACCGGTAAATGCGCCCTTCACGTGACCGAAGAGCGTGTCCGTGAACATGTGGGCATCAAGCCCGGCCACATTCACAGACACAAATGGTTTCCCGGGCCTGGAAATCCTGGCCACGGCCTGCGCAAGAACGCCCTTCCCCGTGCCGGATTCCCCGGTTATCAGGATCGACTGGGAACTGTGGGCAATAGCTGTAAGATAGTGAAAAATGGACAAAATCTGCGGATTAACCGTAATAAAATCGTCAAACGGGCTGTAATCATGCTTGTTTGAAAGTATCCCCTTTTTCAGTTCCCTGTTCTCTTTTTCAAGTTCGCAGATCTTGATAATCCGCTTGACACTTGTCATGAACTCGTCAACGGAAACAGTTTTATTGAAATAATCCACCGCGCCGAGCTTTATACATCTAACGGCCGTTTTGATATCATTTACACCGGTGACTATCACAAAGGCGACTTCAGGATAATCCGAACGCAGGCGTCCTAAAACCTCCTCCCCGGATTCACCGTTCATCATAAGATCCAAAAACACCAGACTGATTTTGTTATTTTTTAACACTTCCACGGCGGCGTCCAGTGTCTGTGCCGTAAATATCCGGTCGACGTCTGCTATCTCGTGCCGCGACAGTGTCCGCTTAAATGATGACAGCCACTCCTGCTCATCATCAATAATAAGTATTGAAACCATTCTTCCCCTCTGTCAAACTGCTACCGGAAAATACAAAGACACTGTGGTTCCTTCCCCCAAAGTGCTTTCAATAGTATAATGTCCGCTATGTTCACTCATGAGACGGTCAATTATTGATAACCCCAGCCCGGTTCCGCCGCTTTCTTTCCTGGTGGTAAAAAAGGCATTATGAGCTTTTTTCACAACTTCTTCGCTCATGCCGCATCCGCCGTCACAAACCGATATAATCATAAACCGGCTGTCGGCAGAGGGCCTGACGACACAGGTAATTCCTTGCTCCCTGCTCGTTAAAGCCTGGCATGAGTTCTGAATGAGATTAACCACCATCTGCTCAATCTGAAGGGTGTTGCCTAAAACCGGCAGCACAGGCTCAATGATGTTGAGATTGAAATTCTTTGTATGCTTGCGTATGAAAAAGCCTGAGAATTTGGCCGCGGACTGCGCGCATACCCCCGCGTTCACAATTTCCCTCGTGCTGGATGATCGTTTGGCAAAACTTTTAAGCTCGTCCACCGTCGTCTTGATCCTGAAAAGACACTCGTCCACACTGTTTATCGAGGCATATACTTCAGATTTTAAATCTTTCCACGGAAACCCGCAAACGGTGTCGTTATCATTCACATGCTCCTCCATGGTGCTCAGCATTTCGCTGCAAAAATCCCGTATGAAGTCCGTGTTGTGCATCATTAACCCCGTGGGGTTGTTTATTTCATGGGCAACATTTGCCGACATCTCCCCCAGCACCGCCAGCCTGCCCGCCATCAAGGCTTCGTCCCTCAGCTTCACATTCTCATTGATTTCTTTATTAAGCTGTGCCGTCCTTTTGGCTACCTGCATACGCAGGGATTTAATCCATATAAACACAACCAGCAGAACGGCGGCCATAATCGCTGCCGCAGACATCAGATATTTATACCAGGCCACGTGTTTGGGCGGGGCGGCCCATTTTTTAAGAATTTCGAAGTATTCGCCGCTCGCCTTTGATTCTTCCAGCACATTCATAAGTTTTGTATATGTTTCGATATTGGATTTATGCATGGCAAATGCACTGGATGGAGAAATAACCGGGATGCCGCTGGATACAATGTTATTAATGGCGTATCTGTCGGAAAGGTTCGCCACTATGCTGAACGTGGACATAAGAGTATCGCCGGAGCCCCTGGAAAATTCCTGCACAGCCTCTTCACTGGAGGGATAACGGATTATTTTTATATTATAATCATCCTGCATATCCGTGAGCACTTCGTCACTGAATCCGCCTCCGGAGATTACGATGGATTTGCCGCGCAAATCTTCCTTTGTGGTCACAGTCGGTTCGCCGGTTCTTGTAAATATATAGCGGGGTGTCAGATTAGACTGGGGAATGTATATGGCAAAGGTATCGGTTCTTTTTGTGGGAGTCATGGAAATCATTGTGATTTCGCCATTTTCAAGAGCGTCTACAGCACCGCCCCAGGAATTGAGCATTTTAATTTCATAGGTACAGCCGGCACCTTTCGTCATGACATTCAGAAGGTCTATATTTTGGCCCATCGGCTTCCCGTTGGCATCAATCCAACTGGACGGCTTATTGTTGCGCATTCCGAAAATAATATGGCAGCCGTCTTCCGCAAAAGATAACTGTAAAAATAAGGCCACCAATATTATCGGCAATAAAATCTTGTTCATATGTGAAGTGTTTACATCTTCATAAACGAAGGGTCAAGCAATTTCCTTTATTCAGAGTTCCCATTATCCGCGGCATGGTATTCAGCAGCCGGCCTGCTCATCCAGTGCAAGAACGAACGGGACGATGCTCAAAAGTATTTTATACACCTTTGAAAATGCCGCGGTCATTTCCGCCTCCGAGGCGGCGTCACGCACGATTTGTATGGCCTTGTCAAATGCCTCAATGACCGAGCCGGCAATACCGGCGTCCGTTTTGTCACCAGAAGCCTTTAAAAATCTGTTCATATGGACTTTAGCATCCACAATCATAAAAAAAAGCTCACCCAAGGCCTCTTCCATCTCCCGCGCATCTGTGAATGCGGGCGGGACATTTGTTTCCATCCGGTTGATGTTATAGAGAACAGAGGCAACATTATCATTGTTCGTTCCGGCAAGGCCCGTTTCAAGCTTATAATTGTATCTGTTAATCATTATTCATCTGCTCCGAAGTTATTACATGAATCCCCGGCTGAGATTTTATTGCGGCGCTGAGCAGGGCTTCCGCTATGCGTGATGCGGGGTTGAGCCGCCAACGGCGCGGCAGTATGGGATTTAACACTTGCAGAATACGCACAAGTATGCGCTCACCCAGACGGAATTCTTTACGGTAGCCGCTGATCGCACCCGGACGCGCAAAGACGAGCGATTGAAACCCCTCTTTCGCTAAATCCCTTTCGAGCTCTCCTTTGACGCGGCAGTAGAAGATGCGTGAGGCTGCGTCCGCACCGGCGGAGGAGTTCAGGACGTAGGCCGGCGTGCCGTATCTGCGCGCAAGACGGGCGGCCTCCAGCGGATAATCATGATCGATACGGTAAAAGGCGCTTTGTGAGCCTGCCTTTTTTATGGTCGTTCCCAGCGTGCAGATAACAGCATCCGTGTTCCACCATGCGGCGTCAGCGGGCAAATGTTCGAAATCCACCAGCGGAGCCAGCAGTTTGTCGTGTTTCAGCAGCTCACGCCGGGCCGGTGCCACAACAGAAGTGACTCTTGGATCGCTCAGTGCAAGGTTCAGTACATGACTCCCGACCAGGCCCGTTGCTCCGATGATAAGTATTTTCATATTTAAGTATACTATCCATATGATACTCAGGTCAATAGCAGTTCCGTCGGTTTGCCCGGGCTGCTGAGCGCGGGACGAGCACTGTTCATTATATGCCCGCAAACTAATGGAGTTGCAAAAATAGGCGGTTGATATTAGACTTAGCGCAAGGAGTGACAGATGGACAAAATCAGAACAGCGATAAAAGAATCTATTGCCGCGAAAGAGCGTATGTTGAATGATGATAAACTGATAGCAATAATCGAAAACGTGGTCGCGCTTGCCGTTAACGCCTATAAAAACGGGAATAAAATACTGGCGGCCGGCAACGGCGGCTCCGCCGCGGACGCGCAGCATTTCGCCGCCGAATACGTCGGAAGGTTCTATTATGACCGCCCGTCTCTGCCCGCCATCGCATTGACGACCGATACGTCAATTCTCACGGCGATAGGTAACGACTACGGCTATGACCAGGTTTTTTCACGGCAGGTGGAAGGCAATGCCGTCAAAGGGGATATACTGTTCGCTATATCCACGTCCGGCAATTCGCCCAGCATTATCAACGCGATTAACGCTGCGAAAAACAAGGGGGTGGCGGTTGTGGGGCTGACCGGAGAAAAACCCTCAAAAATGGACAATATATGTGATTATTTATTCAAAATTCCGTCGACTGACACTCCGCGGATACAGGAAGGACATGCCCTTATTGAGCATATAATATGCCAACTCGTGGAAGAGCGTCTTTTCCCTAAAAAATAACGGCCGTAAGCTTGTAATCCCCTTGTGTTCAAGGCGTGGGCACGTTGAGAACTTTAACTGGAAAGGAAAATGAGAATTAACAAACAGCTTTTCTTATTTCGAATAGCGGCTACAGCAGCCGATTCCAGCCGTTAGTAAAAATTTTTTTATACTATAACTTCTTGGTAAATAACGTTAATTTCAGAAAGCCTGTTTTTGTGCAGAAAATTTAGCTGGCACTGTGAAAATAATCGTGCTAAACAAGGTTTCAGAGTAAAAACCTAGGAGGTTTACAGATGAACAAACAGGAACTCGTTGACAAGGTAGCGAAGAAGGCTGAGCTGACTAAGAAAGATACGCAAAACGCCATCGACGCAATGCTCGAAGCAGTTATGGATGCTCTCAAGAAAGGCGGCTCCGTGACACTGGTCGGCTTTGGCTCTTTTAAAGTGGCTAAACGCGCTGCCCGTAAAGGCAGAAACCCTCAGACTGGCAAAACCATCAATATCCCAGCCAGAAAAACCCCGAAATTTACCCCTGGTAAATCTTTCAAAGAAAAAGTTAAGTAGATACGGTGCGCGCCTGCGCGCTCCGAAAAAGGTGCTTCCAATTGGAAAAGCGGCGTAAGCCGCTTTTTTTATTATGTGAAGATACTTTGTGTATGTCAGCGAAATTGTGAAAGATTGATGCGTTCTATTCCGTATAGAGCGCCTTCATTTTATTTATATCCACATCCAGGCATTCTGTGAGGTATTTTTCCGGCCCGCCGTATTCGCCGTCTATTATATCCAGTGCTGCCTGGAAATAGTGTTCATTTACCGTCATCAACGGCACGAGGGCGGGGTGTGCGGACATGAGCCCGGCATATTTGCCCTGTAAATAACGATCTGACAAGAGGTAATCTTCCAAAACCGTTTCCCTGGGCACGTTCAGGGATAGCAAGAAGAGCAGGGCGGCGTAGCCGGTCCTGTCTTTTCCGGCGGAGCAGTGGAAAAGAAGCGGGGCGCTTTCACCGTTCATCAGGATCTTAAAAAAAAGCCTGTAAACGTGTGCCATATCTCTGACGAAAGTCCGGTAAGCCTGAACCATAAGCCCTGGTGCGTCTGCAGTGCTCAAACTTTGCAGATTGATGAGGCTTGCTCCGTTGATAGGAAGATCGTAGGCATGCAAGAGGGACTTCGGGGTTTTGTCCGGAGCGGCGGATTTTTCGTCGTTGTCCCGGAAGTCGATAAATGATTTGATGTTAAGCCCTGTAAGATAATCCAGATCCCGGCTGCTTAAGGTGTTCAGGTCGCCGGAGCGGAATACTGTACGCCATTTGACGTATTTGCCGTCCACGGTTTTGTATCCGCCCATATCCCGCAGGTTATAGGCGCCGTCAACGGGCAGAAGGCGTGTTTGATGAGAGTTCATTCGCGGCCTCAAGGAGAAGAGGAGTTAAATCCTGACCAATCCCTTTTTTTCCATTTCACTTTTGCAGTCGGTGCAGAATCTTGCGAAGGGGACGAATTCGAGACGGCGGTCTTCAATTTCATCCTCGCATTCGATGCATACTCCGTAGGTGCCGTTGTGTATGCGTCCCAGCGCCTGTTCAACGAGCTGCAGCTTGAGAGCGTCGGTTTCCACCTTCCCCAGCATAAGGTTCTTGTTATATATATTGTACGCTTCGTCGGCTGAGTCCTGGGTACCGTCGTTTCCGAAACTAAGCGCTTCGTTGTAGCGTTCGTTCAGTTTGGTTATGAGTTCATCTTTCATTTTGATAAGTTTGTTTCTAAAGTATTCCACGCGTTCGGCTTTCATGTTATCCCCCTTATTTATGGTATGGGTGGCCGGTTCTGATTGTCATGCACCGGTAAAGCTGCTCCGCAAGGACAACGAGGGCTATTTCGTAAGACATCGTCATATTAGACAGCGACCAGCGCTCAGTCACATGCTTCAAAACCGTATCTGAATGGCCCGTGGCCTCACCTACGAAAAGGTACAGTGTGCGGCACACCGGCAGCAATTCTTCCAAATATTTTGCAAAACCGCGGGTGGTAAAACTTTTGCCCCCTTCGTCCAGCGCCACTGTTCGGTCGCCGGGTTTTAAGCTGTTGAAAAACCGTTCTTCTCGGCTCTGTTGGGGGGCGCCCCATTCGACCAGTTCAAGAGGCGTATGATTGGCGAGACGTTTCTGATAGTCCTCTATCCACGCGGTTGTTCTTTTGTTTTTTACTTTGCCCTGTAAAATTATTTGTACTTTCATTACGCACGCGTTCAAAGTGGCTTTCTTAATACCGAAGATGTGGGGGAATGTCAACCTTTTTCTGGAGTTTACACTATGAAAACTTCGAACAGTGCATTAGTTTTGGGTTTGATGGAGCACGTTTTTCAATTGGCCATATTCAGTTGCGAATATGAAATTTTATAATTGAAAAACCCAGGCTCAGGCCTAATAAATATCGGGATTGGGTTCACCTGTATGTTGTTATGGGGCCGTCAATAAGCAGTTCCGAAAATGAGGAACCTCTATTTCGCCATGGGGGAACAATCCTTCCTGGCTGAAAATAAACCGGGCATGGAGGATACTACCCTCTCATGCCGAATATCTCGTAAAACGCTATGGCCGCGCTCTGAGCGGCGTTGAGCGAATCTATCCGCCCTTTCATCGGTATTCGTACGATCCGGTCGGCGTTGTGTGCCAGCCCGTCGCGTATCCCTTTTCCTTCGGAACCAACGATGACGGCCACTTTGCCTGAGAATTCAGTTTCCCTCAGTGTGGTTTCCGCCTCCATGTCGCAGGCGGCCACGGTGTAGCCCATCTCTTTCAGCCTGACGCAAACGCTGGACAGGTTGGTTTCCTCTATTATCGTGGTGTAAAAGATTGCCCCTGCGCTGGCTTTGCACACGGCGGGGGATATTGTGGCCTGGTGGTAACGGGGTACTATTATATGCGTTATGCCGAAACAGTGGGCGGAGCGGATTATGGCGCCATAGTTATTCGGATCCTGTATCCTGTCGAGAATTGCCACGCCTTTTGCATTTTCAAGCTCTTCCGTGATCTCGTTAAGGTAAACGGGGGTGATGTCGTCCACCTCGGCGGCAACCCCCTGCGCCTCCCTGTGGAACCTGCCGTCGAACTCCGGTTTTTGCATGATCTGCACGGGGATATCGAATTTTACGTCGTAAAGCGCCGCCCCTTTTCGGATATAGATTTTATGCGCTTTACCGGCCTTGATCGCCTCGAATACAGGGTTTTTACCGTAAACTATCATTTTGCCGCCTGAAGATGCTGCTTAATCTTCGCCGCGACACTTTCAGGATCGAGCCCGAGAAGTTTGAATACGTCGTCCGGTGTGCCGGAGCAGGGGTACTGTTCCACGCCGAAGGGGATCACTTTGCATGCAATGCCCAGTTTTCCAAGAGCCTGGCAGATGGTTGAATAGAGGCCGGAGACCGGGTTATGATCTTCGAGGACGAATAGTGTGCCGGCTTCCGCTATTTTAGCGACGGTGTTCACATCTATATCGGTTGGTGTAGCCGCATTGTAGACCCCGAGCAGCTCTCCGCCCAATATATCACGGACTTTAAGCGCGCGGTATAGCATGCCGCCGTAGCTGACCAGCGGATACTTCCCATTGCGCACCTCATCGATACGGCCGTATGTAAATTTATAATTTTCCCCGTAATACGGGTTTCCTTTATTATCAGTAATAACCGGCACTTTCGAGCGGCCCATCACCACGTGCACATTTCCGTAAACTCCTGCGGCATAACGGACGGCGTGGTCGGTCTGGTTCGGGTCGGCGGGGGCTATTACTTTGAAGCCGAAGGGGTTGCGCATCAGCCCGAGGTAATCTATGCACTGGTGGGTGCGGCCGTCCTCGCCGACGTCTACCCCGGCGTGAGTGGAGACCACCTTCATGTTGGAACCGTTTATATCGCTCATGCGGAGCTGGTTGTATACTTCGTCCACGGCGAACATTGTGAATGTGGTGAAGAACGGCACCACACCCTGGGAGCTTGCCGCCCCGGAGGATGCCGCCGCGTTGTGCTCGCTTATTCCGCACTGGATGAAGCGTTCGGGGTATTTCTTTTCAATTTCGGTGGTTTTAATGGAACCCGCCAGATCGCAGTCAAAAACCATCGCGGGCGTCCTGCCCGCTTCCGTGGATGCCGCCACGAGATCCGCCATGGCTGCCCCGGCGGCGCTGCGGCAGTCGGTATCGGCGGACGCGGGGTAGAGGCGGTGCGGCGTCACAGGCAGGTTCAGTGCGTATTTTGGAAGCGTATGTTTTGACATATCGGGCGCAAACTTCTTGCGGGCGGTCTTTTGCTTCTCGAGAGACGGTTCCAGTCCCAGTTCGTTCATAGCCCTGACATAATCGTCGGCGGAAAGGGCGCTGCCGTGGTATTTTGCCTTTCCTTCCATGAACGATACCCCTTTCCCCATGATGGTGTGAGCGATTATCACGGACGGACGCGGGTTTTTCTGCGCCCTGAGGACGGCGGAAACAATTTCGTCGTAGCTGTGTCCGTTGATTTCCTGCACGTCCCAGCCGTCAGCGGCATACTCGGCGGCGATATTCTGGGGCATGATATTGCAGGTCTCTCCGCTGATCTGCAGGCAGTTTTTATCCACAAAGGCGATAATGTTGGACAGGTCGTATTTCACGGCGAGCCTGCGGGCTTCTGAAATCTGCCCTTTCTGCTGTTCGCCGTCACCCATGAGAGTGTATATGAAGCTCTCCTCCCCTTTCAGCCTTGCGGCGAGGGCGAACCCGCACGCGGCTGACAGCCCCTGCCCGAGGTTCCCGGTAGTCCACTCCACGCCGGGAACGGCGCGTTCTATGTGCCCCTCGAAGATACTCCCGGCAAGGCGGAACTGCGACACGGCGTCGTCCATGGGGAAGAAGCCGTTGCAGGCCAGGGCGGTGTAAACGCCCGGCGAAATATGCCCGATGGAGACGATAACTCTGTCCCTCCCCTCTTTCAGACGGTTTTCAGGTGTGATGTCTGCAAATTTGTATAATGCAAGAAGGATGTCGATGCTGGACATGGAGCCGCCGGGGTGCCCGCTGGCGGCAAGGGTGGTCATGGTGAGGATGTTGCCGCGGCAGATTTTTGCGCTGGAGGCCAGTTCCAACCGGACGGCGTCGGATATTTTCTCGGGAAAAAAATGATAGGGCATGGTTACACCTGAAATGATTATTTCAGGGGCAATTTAACGTCGGCGCTCAATAAAGTCAATGCAATTATGGATGGTTGCTTTCGGCACGCGGGTCCCGGCCACCTGTGATGCCGGCCTGCTCACAATAAAAACGACCAGCGGGAGCGTGCTGCGGTAAAGACAAAAGCATCGGGAATCAGAGAGTGCGTGGCCAATCCTCTACTTCCCCGCGGCCTGCCAAAATCCTTTCCACTCCCCGGGGTTTTTCATGTAGTACCGGCACTGCTCCGCGTAGAAGAACGAGGGTCTGTCAACCTCCGCCAGTTCTTCGAAAAGCGGGAGCGCCCCGGAAAATTCTTCTTTGTAAAAGTGATCCCGCGCCCTGCCGAACTTTTCTATTATATCTTTTTTGGCCGTGAAAACTTCTTCCCGCATCGGTTCGTATACGGCCACCGCTTTCGATTTCCCCACCACGGCCACGCTGGCGAGCTCCCGCGCTGAAAATTCTCCGTGCTCTCTTGCCGCGGCGAGGGTAGCTTCGGCACACATTATATAGGTGCCGAACTGCTTGTTCAGCCCCTCCAGCCGGGCGGCGAGGTTGACTGAATCACCCAGCATGGTGTAGTCGAACCGTTTGGAGGACCCCATATTGCCGACCACCGCAAACCCGGTGTTCAGACCGATCCGTGTGACCAGCCGGAAGCCGTATTTCTCTTCGAAATACCCCTGCCGTTCCTCAAGCATCCGCAGGCATTCCAGGGAGGCGGAAAGCGCCCGCGCGGCGTGGTCTTCATAGCTCAGGGGGGCGTTCCAGAATGCGATGATGGCGTCCCCTTCGTATTTATCTATGGTGCCGCCGGAGTCGAGGATGATATCCGACATGAATGAAAGATATTCGTTCAGGAAAGAGGTCAGTCTCGTGGGGTCGAGCTTTTCCGAGATGGTTGTGAAGCCCTGTATATCGGAGAAAAAGATACTGATCTCACGGCGCTCCCCGCCCAGTGTGAGTTTTGACGGATCACCCATGAGCTGCTCTATAACAGTGGGGCTGAGGTATTGGCTGAACGCTGATTTGATAAAACGCTTCTGGCTTCCTTCCGTATAATAATTATATAGAGTGGCCGTCAGAAAAGCCGTTAGCGCCCCGGATGCCGGCATTACCGCAGGGAACCAGTACCCGGCATGGTATGCGTACAGGGCGTTGCCCGCCGCCAGCGCTGAACCCGCCAGCAACGCCGCCACTGAAATAAGGATACTGTCCGACAAAAGCACAACGGCGCTCAGGATCAGTATCAGAATAAAAGTTGCCGCCAGCCCGGCCCATGCCGGGGTTTCCCTTATAAAGTCGCCCTGAAGTATGTTGTCCAGCATGGTGACGTGCATCCCCACGCCGGGATAGGTGGAAGATATCGGGGTGCTGGCTATATCGAACAAGCCGGGAGCGAAGTAACCGAAAAAAACATGCTTCCCTTCAAAATCCTCCGGCGGCAGGAGCTGTTCTCCGCCTTTGAGGTACGCTTCGGCGCTCTGCAAAACTTCGGAGGCGCTATAGGGGACATATCTGGCCAGCCCGCCCCGGAAGCGGAGCAGAGCGGCGCCGTTTTTATCCACCGGGATTGTATAATCGCCCCATTTGACGGCTTTTTCTTTTTCGTCGTAGGTTATTTTATTTTCCTCGCCGGACGCGAGAAGCGCTGCGGCTGAGAGCCCCGGTACGGCGCGGCCGTCAAAAAGCGTAAACAGATGGGCGCGCCGGAATATCCCGTCCGAGTCAGCCCTTCCTGTTATGCTTCCCGCCGCCCCGGCGGAATATAAGAGGCCGTCCACCGGAAATAGCGCGCCGGCTTCTTTGTCGCCGCCGACAGAAAAGGCCGGAAGAATGGCATCAAAACTTTCATGCGTAAAAACGGGAATGTCGAGATCATCCGGCCACTTGTACATATTTCCCGCCTGAGAGCCAAAAAAAATCGTCTGTACAACCCGCCCATACCCGGCGGCCGACTGGACGAACAAGTCGTCGTCGTCCGCGCCGTACACCGACGGTTCAGAAAAAATAACATCATATGAGACCGATTTAGCGCCGGCGGTTTTCATATAGTCCACAAATTCGGCGTGGGCTTTCCTCGGCCACGGCCACGACCAGCCCCGCTCCCTGTAGCCCCAGTCGATGCTGTCCTGATTGACAAGCACAAGGATAATATCGTCAGAGGGCCGGGAAAATCCCGCCAGCAGATTGACCCGCAGATCGTAGGTCTTGTTTTCAGCGTAGTCAAAAGCGCCCAGAGTATAGGCCAGTACCGTCACAGCAAAAACAATGACGGAGATCACGGCTGCCGCCGCGGCTTTTTTCAGGGACGGGCGCTTGTTTTTCATTTTACATCACGGCTTTAAAGCGTTTCACCCGGTAAGACCGCGTATCGGTGACCTTATAACTGCCCGCATTTTTTTCAGCCGCCGCTAAGCGCTTAGCGGGAGAAGGGTGGGTG
This sequence comes from Deferribacterales bacterium, assembly GCA_031556255.1. GTDB lineage: Bacteria > Chrysiogenota > Deferribacteres > Deferribacterales > JAISNW01 > JAIRQX01. Next base: position 16,534 of record JAVBTI010000135.1, read on the forward strand.
GAGTTGAACCCGCCGGAATGCGCGGCTTGGCTCTTTTCCAGCGCTTTCAGCATGTCAAGCAGGCTTGCGGGGTCGTAGCCGGCCGAGGCCATGAGGGAGAGCGCGGTGTTGTCCGCGTCGAACTCCTGCGACTGTGAGTAGCCTTTGTTTACCATGGTGGTGACTATTTCATTGACTGATTCATCGAATATATCAGTAAGCTCGCCGAGATCTGTGCCGCTGGTGGCCACGCTGGCGGCGGCGGAGCCTGTGGCTACCAGCGCCTGTGTGATCCTGCCTGTTTTTATTGCTTTCAGACCGTGCTGAAGAAGTATATGCGCCACTTCGTGGGCGACGACGGCGGCCAGGGCGTCTTCCGAACCGGTGCTGTCAATAAGCCCCCTGGTTATGAATATATGCCCGCCGGAGGTGGCGAAAGCGTTTATTTGATCGGTATCAAGGATAGCCACATGGTAGCCGTTGTATATTTCCGGCCTGGGGGAGTTTATGGTGATTGTTTTACAGATTTCGTTTACGTATGCCGTCAGGGCGGGGTTGCCGTTGTAGATTTTGTAAGTTATCAGTATGTTCGCCCCCACCGCGCGGCCTATATAATACTCCTGTTCGGGGGTGATATCTTCCAGCGCCTTTCCGATGGAGTCGGTGGATTTTACTACCGCCTGCGCGGTGGTATTATCTATCAGTCCGAGGTTGCCCGCAAGCTGCGCGCCTTTCCCGGTGACGGAGGCGACCGTGGCACATGAAACGGCGAAAGCCGTGAGGGATAAGATAGCCAGGAGGCGTACAAATTTATCCATCAGTTACCCCCCGCCGAAAGGCGCCCTTCGGTGATGAAGCTGCGGAGCGTGCCGTCGGGTACATTCAGCTTCTCCATGGCGTCAATATCTGCGTAATCCAGGTCGGAACCCTGGCGGTATGATTTTTCCACCTCCGCGGAAAATCCTTTTCCTGCGAGGGCCAGTTCGTCCGCCGAGGCTGACGCGCCTCCGGACGCTGTTATACGTTTGGTAGTGAGATTAGCCGAAGCAGTCCAGCCGGTGAGGGCGGATTTTGTCGCTTTTATTTCCACCCATTTATCTTTTTCCTGGGTCACTGTGACGCTGTCGCCGTATGAGAGGGTGCCTTTGGTGTCTGCGAAAAAGCCGGATGAACTTTTTACAGGTGCGCTTTTCACGCTGACATACATGGTTTTTCCTTTCAAAGACTGAGCGTAACCCGCCACAGATATCAACAGAAGGATTAAGATCAAGACCAAGCGACGTTTCATGCCGTACCTCCGGATAAAAAGCTAAACAAGCAATAATAATTCACACTATTATATACAGATTTATTCAATTAATTCCAGAAGGAATGTTGTATACTATTTGTGCTCCCGGTCCGGAGGTCGGAATGACAAAAAAGGAAAAAATCGGCTTTATGGACAGTCTGTGACGCAAAAACCGCCCTTTCGGGGCGGTTTTTGCGTTGCAACATCTGTTATCTTCAGGGAGGCTCCGCCTCCCTGTTAACGTCCTGTTTTTTGAAGCTCCTGTCCCGGAGCCTTTTGCCATCCGTGGCATTTACACCCTGCCTCCGTGCAGGGGTTTTTGAGGCGGGCGGGGCGGGTGCGAGGCCGCCCCGCCGCGCTCAGGTTACAGCTTGATGGACTCTGTTTTCCGTATGATTGTGACCTTTCCTGCCTCAAATTTTACTTCCAGAGAGCCATAAAAACCGCTGTCAAAAATTTCTCTTAACATTTCATATAGTTTCGTCAGTTGCGACTTAGCCGGTTGTTCCTGTTTTATATTTAATGCTGCCATAATTACATCCTCCGTGATGTTGTGAAGGAACCTCTTTATTTTCGCCCGTCCCGGACGTTAAACTCTTATCCCTGTATCAGCTGCAGAGCTACCTGCGGCAGTTGGTTAGCCTGGGCGAGCATTGCCACGCCGGACTGTACCAGGATCTGATACTTGGTAAAGTTCGTGCTTTCCTCCGCCACGTCGAGGTCGCGTATTCTGGATTCGGCTGCGGTGAGGTTTTCCCTGGCGGTGGCAAGGTTTTCAATGGTGTGCTCCAGCCTTGAAACCTGCGCGCCGATAGTCGCCCTGGCGGATACAACTCTGGCAAGAGCGCGGTCGATATCACCTATCGCCTGCCGCGCCAGCTCCTGGCTTACCACAACCGTGTTTTCCAGACCCAGGCCCAGTACATCGAGCTGCGGTATGGATACATCCAGATCCTGCCCTTTGTTCGCGCCTATCTGCAGAGAGGTGCGGTTGTCCACTATGTGGAGGTGCAGCTTTTTATTGGCGAGGTTCGGGTCGCTGGAGAATGTAATCGTGTTTTTAGTTGCATCCCATGTTGAGGACACGCCCGCGCGGGAATCCAGAACCACTTCGACGCCGTCGATCAGTGTGTACACGCGGTCGTCGCCGGTGATTTCCGTTCCCACAAGGTTGCCGGTGTGGGCGTCGCGGATCGTCACGGTGGTCTCGTTGTTGGTGGCTTTCTGCACTTCCGCCATGGAGAAGGCATCTATAAGAGCCTGGTCGCCCACGAAGGAGAGCTGCCCCTGTTTGCCGGTCATGGCGGTCTGTATCAGCATGGTGCCTTTGATGGTGCCCCAGCCCGTAGGATCGGGTACGGATACATAGCGCACCAGATTTGAATTGGCCTGGGCATCGTCGCTGCCCATGCCGAGGTCGTTGGCGATCGCTTTATTCAGCTTCTGCACCAGTGTGGCGATGGTATCGTTGCCTTCGATATGGACAACAGTGGATTTGCCGTTGCCGAAGATGGTCAGTTCCTGCTTCTGCTCAAAGATATTGTTGCCATCCGCGTCGGTAAAACGGGAGATATCTTTGAGTTTTGTGCTCATGGTGGCTGCTTCGCCGCCGCCCTGGATGGCCATATCCATGGCGCCTACAGATGTTACGCCGCCGGTGTTGGCAACCACAGGTTGGGTGGTTTCTTTAAAATTAAACGTAACATGCCCTACATCTATGTTGCCGGTTTTGGTGTCCATTACCACATTGTAAACGGTGACGGCATTGGTATCGAGAATAGCGTCGCCGTTATCTTTAATGGTGAGCGATGCCGCTGAAGAGTACAGTATCCTCGGGCCCACTGTATTTGTGGCTCCGCCTGACATGCGTATGGTGCCGCCGCCGCTTTGCGCATAGTCAACCCCTGCGCTTTGCTGGCTTATGGTGACGAGAATTTTATCGCCCGACTGTATCTTTTGTCCGGCCGGCATAACGATATCAGCGGTTACGCCGTTAATAGTGAAACCGCTTTGCGTGTAATTGAAGGCCGGTATACCGTTTGCACCCGCCGGCACATCCTGCCATGCGCCTACCGTACCGTCTCTTGCGGATATAAATCTTGCACGGTATGTAACGTTATTAAGATTATCGCCGCCGTTGACAACCTCAATCTCCATAAAACCGCTTTCGGTTGAGCTTGCTACAGCAAGGGTTGCGGCGTCAACTGTCCACGATGAGCCATTCTGTGCGTAAACTGTTGATAGTATTGCGCTGGCGGTGGCGAAAACTGTTGTGCCGCTTGATACGTTGACAGTAATATAGGCGGTTCCGGTAGGAGGCATTGTGACCGGGTCTGAAACTGTGCCTATGTTTGTGGTGTTCGCGCTTGCCCTGACAATTTCCGCGCCGATAGCGTCATCGTTGAGGGTCATGATATCCGTTTTCAGGATCTGGTTCGTGCCGGGGCGCACTGACATGGTGAGTTCGTAGTTGCCCTCTGCAACAGGCGAGCGGATGATCGCGGATATAAGGTTGGAGTCCGCGGACCATAAAGCCGTGCCGTCACCGTTGATAAGCTTGCGTGTGTTGAACTCTGTGGAGGTGGAAATCCTGTCGATCTCCGCCTTGAGCTGGTCGATCTCTTTCTGGATCTCTGCTCTGTCGTTGGTGGTGTAAATACCGTTGGATGCTTGCACTGCAAGCTCTCTCATCCTCTGAAGGATGGAAGATGATTGTTCCATAGCACCTTCCGCAGTCTGGAGATATGAGATACCGTCCTGGGCGTTCATGGAAGCCCGTTTAAGACCGGAAATCTGTCCTCTCATCTGTTCGGAAATAGCCATCCCCGATGCGTCGTCCGCCGCATGGTTGATCCTGAGACCAGAAGATAAGCGTTCAATGGATTTGCCTAATGCTGTCTGGTTGATACCTAAATAGTGCTGACTGCTCAGCGCATAAAGGTTTTGGTATACTATTAACGCCATTCTTATCCTCCTTGATTTTTTCAATAGAGGGCGTGCACATCCTTGTGCAAGGGGATCATCGGCAGGGGATCGGAAAAACTTTAGAAGAATTTTTTGAATACTGTGAAAAAGCTGTGTGATAAGGGTTTGCGCCATACCGGCAGGAAACATTTAATTTTCATGAGGATAGCCGGGGAGCGACGATGAAACAATCCGGAGAAATTAGAAACCGGACACTGGATTGCGGGTCTGTCACCCCGGACTTGATCCGGGGCCGTAATGACGGGAAGGGTGGGCCGCATCCCTCAAAATTAAATTACCCTAAGGAGTATAGCGGAACATATCGTCCATAGTAACTGTATATGAATATCCGCCGTGTAAATACAATACCACGTTGATATTGTCTACCATTATTTTATGTCAGCTTTTCACTTTATATTCGAGGGTTTCTATATATTCGCCCACTCTGTCTTTAGGTATGAAGTTGGCTGTGGGGAGCTGTATTATCCGGACTTTTTTGTAATAGTTCCACATATCTATTTCGATTATATCACCGGCCTTCAGTTGCGCGGAGGGTTTTGCCGCGCGGCCGTTAACCTTAACCACGTCTTCATCAGCGGCCTCTTTGGCCACGGTGCGCCGCTTGATGAGCTGGTTTACTTTGAGAAATCTGTCCAGACGCATTACTGGTCATACCTGTTTACAAGGATAGATTTGCTGTTGCGTTCAATCCAGTTTTTGAAAATTCCGTCTATCTGCTGCATCTGGATTTTGTTGGTTATGCTTTCCCTGAGCGAGTCGGATATGTTCGATTCGGTTCTGGTGTTCACCAGTTTCAGCACTGCGTAGCGGTTATTTTCGTCAACGATGGCGTTGGAAACATCGCCGATGGAGAGTTGTTTTACGGCGTTCCCCATCTCGGGAGCCAGGTCGTTCAGGGTCTGCCAGCCCATGGGAATGATGCGTTCGGATGCCGCCGCGACCGCTTCTTCAAAGGTGCCTTTTTTCAGTGTTTCCAGAAAGACGGCATAGGATGCGTTGTCCGGCAGGAAAGCCAGATCAATGTTGTATTCGGTTTGTCCGAATTTTATTTCCGGGTCGTTTTTAAGATAATCGCGTATGTCCTGTTCCGTAACAACCACTCTGGGCAGGAGTATGGCCTGCACTTTTTGCCTGAGCAGCTCATTTTTAGCCTCCATACGCAGTTCGGGGGTGATTTTTCCTTCCCTGTCCATAACTTCGCGCACTTTGGCCCGGAAAAGACTGTTTTGATCCTGCATTCGCACGAGGACATCGTCGATTTGCTGCTCTGTGACTACCTGTCCCATGCGCGCAGCGGAAGTCTGTACTATTATATCCTGGATCATGAGGCTCAGCGTGTCGTTGTAGTATTTGTTCCACAGGGCATCGCGCTCTTCCTTATTGGGTATTGAATTGATAGAACGGACGGAGCCCGGGGCGAAGGTCTCTATATCATGCAGCGTTATTATTTTGTCCCCCACCTGAGCGACAATGCGGTCAATTATCTCAGCGCCGCTCTTCTGCGGGGAAAAGCTCATCCAAAGTGAAATTACTAAGATACTGAATATCCGCGTTCGAGTGAAGCGCATTCACATACTCCCTGATTATTTCCTGTCTTTTTTGTGTGTATAGCTCCGCCAGAAGCTTTGTTTTTACGTTGTCGTATGAGTTGCGGCTCGCTTTGGCGTACTGCACCATTTTGAAGATGTGGTAGCCGTAGTCCGATTTCACTATGCCGCTGACTTCCCCCTCTTTGAGGCGGAAGGCGGTGCTGAAAAATTCCGGGTAATCGGACTCTTTCACGAACCCCAGATCTCCGCCGTTGTTCTTTTCCGGCCCTTCGGAGTATTTGCGCGCCACCTCGGGGAAAAGAATGCCCGAGGCGAGCTCTTTCGCCGCAAGCTGCGCTGTGGCGTTGTCCGTCGTGAAGATATGCAGGATATGGGCCTCTCCGGTGGGCACCCTCGAAAAGTTTTTGGAATCATAATACTTTTTGAGCTCCGCCTCAGACACATAGCTTGTGGTGTCCACGAGCTCCCGGAACAGTTCATCCACGATCAGCCGTTCTTCGGCTATTTTAGCCACTTTGTCCGAGTCAATGTAATAGTGCCCGGTGATAGCTTTGAGCTCCTTGGAACCCTCTGACGAACCAAGCTGCAGGAAAAGCTGGTTCAATTTGTCTTTGTCGGCGGCGATGCCGCGGCGTTCCGCCTCCTGCAATAAAAGTTTATGCTCGATGAAGTCGTTCAGCAGTTTGTCCTGCAGTTCCTGGTTATGAAGGTCTTTGGGCTCTATCTCCCACAGAATTATATTGGAGAAGTCCCATAAATCTCTGGTAGTATAGGTTTTGCCGTTAATCTTTACGATATTTTTATATGAGACATGACCGTCTTTCCCGGAGGAACGGTCACACGCGGAGAAGAACAGCAGAAAAGCCACTGATATAAAAACGATCGGTAAACGCAACTTCATACGGTTATATTATCCTACTTGCCCCATATTGGCAAGTGTAATTGAAAGGCTTCAAACGGCGCACTACACACTTATTCCGCTATGACGAAGGCGCCGGGGAATTCACTTTCAAAACTTTTTGCGGCGGAGGCGGCTTCATGTCTGGATACGTAGCCGCGTAACTGCACACGGTAGAACGTTTTCGAATCCACCAGCGCCTTGCGTACCACGGCGTTGGCATATTTCGCCGCCAGGCGGCTGGCGTTGTTCTGGTCTGTGAAAGAACCTATCTGTATGGTATATGCGCCCTTGTCTATATCTATGTCCTTCCCTTCGGTGCGGAGATGATCCTGGGTCTGGGAAAGTACTGTAATCCTCACCCTGGCCGTGCCGGCATCGGTCATTTCAAGCTCTTTAGCCGCGGCGTACGAAAGGTCTATGATACGTCCCTTGGAAAACGGCCCCCTGTCGTTAACACGCACCACAACCTCTTTGCCGTTGTCCAGGTTTTTTACCCGTACAAAAGTCGGCAGGGGAAGGGTTTTGTGTGCGGCGGTCATTTCGTACATGTTATATGTCTCGCCGTTGGCGGTCTTCTTGCCTTGAAAATCGCTCCCGTACCAGGAGGCGACCCCTGTCTCGACATAATCGTCGGAAACGTTCTCCAGCGGGTAGTATGTCACCCCTTTTATAACATAAGGATTACCGATCTTTTTCGGATATGCGGTTGGCTGGGCAATTGTCTGGGAGTACCCCTTCTCCACGGCGGGGTCACTGACCACGGCCTGTTGGGCGGAACTGCTTGATGCGCACGCCAGAAGCGAGGTGCCGCATATAACGAAAAATGAGATTAAGTATGCCAGGTTTTTATACATAATTATTAATTATTTGGAATGACAAAAAAAAGCAAGATATTTATTTCTTCCGGGCCGCAGTGACCGTTCCGGTTACCATGCGAAAATAAAAAGATATTGACATACGATGCACACTTTGATATAAGCACAATTCTCACGTGCGCGAATTATTCGCGCGAAAGCGTGGCGGGTTGCCGGATATAACGGCGCTCGGGCAGATTATTCGGGGGCGTAGTTCAGTTGGTTAGAACGCTGGCCTGTCACGTCAGAGGTCGCGAGTTCGAGTCTCGTCGTCCCCGCTCTTTAAAACCCTTGCAATGCAAGGGTTTTTCTTTTTTTCAATCTCTCTTAGGGCACATTTAGGGCACAAGTCGCTTGGATTTATAAATCAGGATAGGAGCAGATTTCAGAGAATGACTATTCTTTTGATTGTTTAGTTGTTTATTAGTTGAAGTTTTTGCTCTTGATTTGACAGACTGGATGCAGCATCTATGAAATATTGCGCCCTTCCTCTTTCACATACGTGAGCATCGCCAGATATAAATTCCGAAAAATAAAGTGGCAGACGTAAGGAAGAAGATGGCTTCAGCCACCTTTTTAAATTATTGACGCGGTAACCCCGCCCCAGTCAATTACTTTCACGCCTTTATGAGTAAGCCTCATATCTCCGGCGTATATGACAAGGCAGTTTCCCGATTTTTTGCCTGCAAACTGCATCCAGTGGTTGAGACCGTCAAGAAAGTCCGGCGCGAAGGTTTTGCCGGATTTGATCTCTATGGCTGTCAGCTTGGTGCCATTCTCTTGAACGGCGTCGATCTCAAGGCCGGTGCTGTCGCGCCAGAAGTACAGATCAGGCGTCATGCCCTGATTCAGCCTTGCTTTGAGAAGCTCTGAGATGACCTGCCCCCCGAAAGTTGCACCAGTTTGAAAGTTAGTGTAGTAAATAACTGAAACTGGAGGAATTTGTGTCTAAAAAGAATTACAGCGCAGAAGAGATTATCGGTAAACTTCGAGAAGCGGAGTTGTATGTAAACCAA
>JAVBTI010000053.1:0-17108 GCA_031556255.1 Deferribacterales bacterium
AACATTTATTCAGCGTTTTCGCAAAATGGGACACGGCGCCCCGTCCGAAAAAAAGATAGTTTTCTATCCCGGCTGTTTTATCAATATTTACCATCCGCAGGCGGGAGTTGATCTTGTGGAATTATTACGTATGGCGGGATATAAAGTGATCGTGCCGAAAGCGTTCATATGTTGCGGACTTCCTCTGGTATCTAACGGTTACGCATACGAAGCTGAAAAACATGCCGGGCAGAACAGCGGTGAGCTTGCAAAATGGGCGGTTAAAGGGGTTCCGGTGCTTGCGGCCTGCCCGAGCTGCGCACTTATGCTGAAACGCGAGTATAAGGATCTTTTCCCGGATGTTGCCTCCGCAGGAGCAAACGCTTCAAATATAGTGGATGCCTGCGAATTTCTCATAGAGCTGATGGAAAAAGGGGAATTAAAACCGGCGTACAAAAAAAATGCGGTGGAAGTGATCTACCATGCTCCGTGCCATCTGCGGGCACAGGGGATGGGCAAAACCGGCCTGGATCTGGCACGCACGATCCCCGGCGTCACGGTGACCGACGCCGATGCCGGCTGTTGCGGCATTTCCGGCAGCTACGGGTTTAAGAAGGATAAATACAAAATCGGTATGGATATCGGTGCGGAACTTTTCGGCACGATAAACCGGAGCGGTGCGGACACTGTGATAACGGAATGCGGCACCTGCCAGGTTCAGATTCGTCACGGCACCGGCAGACGGGTTATCCACCCGCTATCACTACTTAGGCAGCGGATATTATAACACTACTGCTGATATCCCAGTCGTTTCGAAATCTCTCTGGAAAATTTTTGTACCACAGGCAGTATCTCTTCCCTGAGGCGGGATTCCGACATGCGGCTGACCGGCCCGGAGACGCTCAGCGCCGCAACCGGAACGCCCAGATAATCTTTGATAGGCACCGCGATGCAACGGACGCCTACCTCTAACTCTTCGTTGTCTACGGCATAATCGTTGGCGGCCACTTCTTTCAGTTGGCGTTTCAATTCAGCCAGAGATACTATAGTGTTGGGTGTGTAGCGTTTCAGGCGGCTTTCAGGGTAAATTTTGTTGATTTCTTCTTCCGGCGCGTATGCAAGCTGCGCTTTGCCGATGGCTGTGGTGTAGGCGGGAACATCTTTACCCACGCGGGAAGCTACCCTAACAGGGAGTGACGTCTCCGAGATCCCCAGATATATGGCATTTCCTTCGCGGAGGATTCCTATATATGAAGATTCGTTGACTTCGGAGGTAATTTTTTTCATAAAAGGGCGGGCGAGTTTTAGTATTCCCAGTTTATGAATGAATTTTTGGCCCAGGTTAAAGATACCTATGCCCAAACGGTAATTTTCAGTCTGGGGGTTCTGTTCTATGTAGCCGCAGGAACTTAGGGTGGCCAGTAGGCGGAACACGTTGTTTTTATGGAGACCGAGCGCATTGCTCAGCTCTGTTACTCCGAACTCTTCTTTTTCGGCTGTCCTGAATACTTCAAAGAGCTGCAATGCGTGGTACACAGACTGGATAGGCTTTACATTAGATTTATAACTCATTTTCTCACCTTTTCAATAAGATAACATTAAAATATTGTTCTGACAATTTCAAGTAAAAAAATATCGGATTATTTTATTATGGTTTTAGTTTGGCTTTCTGCCGGCAAAAATTATCTTTGCTAAAGCATGCTTGCCATTGTCAGATAATAGTTATATTATTGGGGCGTGTTGAAATTTTCTGCAAGGATGTGCATAAGATGATTGTTTATGTGCGCGGCAATGCCGGGGAAAACGGCATTGCTTCACTGGGAGATTATATAAACGGCCTCGGAGGGAGCTTCCATCGCGCTTATCTTTTTGAAAAAACTTTTTTTGTGGTCAGCGGTATTGATATGGAGCAGACATGCGAGCATCCGGCCATAGAGAAAATATTCCGCCCCGGAACCCCATACCAGCTGGCGCACCGGGAGTTGAACCCGGAGGGAACCGCTGTTGCCGTGGGCGGTGCGGTAATAGGGGATGGCTGTGTGTCGGTGATAGCCGGGCCTTGTTCTGTGGAAAACAAACAGCAGCTTTCGGAAATAGCCGGATTTGTGAAATCAGCGGGAGCCGAAGTTTTGCGGGGAGGGGCGTACAAACTTCGCACCAGTCCATATACTTTTCAGGGGCTGGGGGAAGAGGGGCTGAAAATTCTTAAAGAGGTTTCCGAAGAGAATAATATTCCGGTAGTGACCGAATTTACGGACACCCGGGATGCGGACCTGCTTTTTCAATATGCCGATATAATACAGATAGGCACCCGTAACAGCCTGAACTTCCCTTTACTGCAGCTTGCCGGAGAGATGGGGAAGCCCGTCCTCCTCAAACGGGGGCAGTCTTCCACTGTGGAAGAGTTTCTTATGGCCTCAGAACATATTTTGAGCCGTGGCAACTCGCAGGTTATTTTGTGTGAAAGGGGTATACGTACATTTGAAGACGCTACACGCAATACTCTTGATATTTCCGCTATTCCTATACTGAAGAGAGCCACACATCTGCCTGTTATAGCGGACCCGAGCCATGCGGCGGGGGATTCGTATCTTGTGCCGGCACTGGCGCTCGCGGCCATAGCCGCCGGGGCGGACGGGATCATGGTGGAGGTGCACTCCGCGCCGCAAGCGGCTCTTTCCGACAGCGGCCAGGCACTTTCATTCAGTCAGTTCAGCGATATGATGGAAAATATTAATAAAATAACCGGGGCATTCGGTAAGGCTGCGCATGCCCCACTGCGGGGAGCCGAACGGTGACGGCTGTTTGATGAGGAAAAGATGATAATATTTGACCGGGTGGGGGTTGTGTTTTCAGGCGAATATCAGGCATTGCAGGATATTTCGCTGAATATCGCCCGGGGCGAGTTTGTCTATGTGCTGGGGCGTTCCGGAGCGGGCAAATCCACCCTGCTGCGCCTGATATATGCCGATCTCATGCCCACCAGGGGGATCGTGCGCGTAGCCGGCAACGACATCAGCTTTCTGCCCCGCCGCCGCATACCGTATCTGCGCCGGCAGGTGGGGATTGTGTTCCAGGATTATATGCTCATCGGTGAAAAGACCGTGTTTGATAATGTGCGCATGGCGCTGGATATCTACTATTTCAAAAAAAGCCGGGCGCGGGAGCGGATTTGGCTCCTCCTGAAAATGCTTGGCATATTCGAACTGCGCGACGCGGAAGTCAGGCGCCTCTCCGGTGGTGAGAAACAGCGTGTCGCCATTGCCCGTGCGATGGTAAACGATCCGCAGATAATACTCTCCGACGAGCCCACCGGCAACCTCGACGCAGACAATGCCGCAGGCATTATGGAACTGCTTTTGCAGGCCCAGAGACACGGCACCACCGTTCTGATGGCTACCCACGACCTCCAGATGGTCGAAAAATATCCTTCACGGGAGATTCGCCTTGACGCCGGCCGCCTTGTGAACGCCCCGGCAGGCAGTTGACAAAACCCGCTGATCCATAACTCCCTTTTGGGGAGTCGCACGCGGAGTGTTCGGTGGGGGAAGGAGCAATGCGACGCCAAAACCAGCCGTTCTCGCGGCGACAGCGTAACAAAAGAGACGGTTTCAGGAGCAGTTAGCCGGGAGGGCGATGCTTGCGTGAGGAAAATATATAGGTAACGCGATGGGCACCAAGCTTTTATTCATTGTAATACGCGGCATAAGACTGTTCCTGAACTATTTCAAAGGCAATATTTTATCCATTTTGGCGCTGTCGGCGCTGTTTTTGATCCTCCATACGGCCTTTTCCCTCGGGGGCGGCATAGCCCGCTTTGCGGACAGCGCGGCCAGGTTTGACACTCTCCGCGTTTACCCGTCGGAAAAAGTTAATTTGCAGACGCTTGCGAAATCCGCGGAGAGGGCGCCCGGGGTGGAATCGGTGACAGTTTATTCCCGTAAGGATACAAAAGAATATATTAAACAAAATGCCCCGGCCATAAACGGTATAGACACTCTGCCGGACGGTATTTTTCCTCCATTTCTGGAAGTGATTGCGGCGGAGGGTTACAGGAATGTGGATTCTCTGGAGCAGCTTTCCGCCCGGCTGAAAGATTTGCCCGGCGTGGAGTCGGTTTCCTACGGTCAGGAGTGGGCTAAGCGTCTTTCCGGCAGCAAAAATGCGGTGTCCGCTATACTTTTTATTGCCGTGATAGTCTTTGCCGCCGCGGGAGCCGTGATCATTTACCAAACAGTGAGTGTGACCCTGTATAAATACAGGGGCGAGATCCGGGTGTACAGCGTCGTGGGCGGCACGGGGACTTTCATAACGTGGCCTTTCGCCGTCCTGTCCGTGTGTATCGGAGCGCTGTGCGCGGCGGTATCGCTTCTGGCTTATCTGATTTTACATATGGCCTTTCTTTCATCCCTTGAGGATGCGCTCGGGCTGACCCTTTCATTGTCACGATGGTATTGCCTGGCCTTTTTTATAGCTGCCCTTGCAGTTACCAAGCTGGCGGGTTTTGTCAGCGCTGCCAACTTCCTGAACAAGACTTATGAAATCAATGAAGGTTAAGCTTGCACTGGTGGTATTCATCTGCCTTGGCGCCGCCGTTGCGGGCGCCCAGACGGCGGCAGACCTGAAGCGCCTGAGAACGCAGATAGCGGAACAGGAGAAAGAACTGCAGTCCTTGTCCGGCAGCAAATCGGATCTTGCGCGGCAGATATCCGCCATGCAACGGAAGCAGACGGCCGAGCGCCGTGCCGTAACGCTCCTTTCAAAACAGGTCAGCGATAACAATGCCGCTATCAAACAGCTTCAGGGCAGGGAAAAAGAGCTTGCCGCCAAACAGAAACTGTATGAAAAGCAGGCTGCCCAGGGTATGGCATTTATTGTGGACAACAGTGGCACATATATTGCGAGGGCTGTTATGTCAGGTTCCGACAGTGCGAAAATTGCCGGGGTTATGGAGATCGTGGGCATGCTTAACACTGGGCTTGCCGCGTCAATACGCATGTATGCCGAGGCTGCGGCCGCGGCCGCAAAAGTGCGCCGCTCGCTCGACGCCGCCAATATAGAAATCGAAAAGGATATGGCGGAAAGCAAGGCGCTGGCGGAGAGCTATGTGAAAACGCAGGGGGAACTGTCCACCAAACTGACACTGATAAAGCATGACGAGAACGCCCAGAAAGAGTATTTGAAGATGCTCAAACAGGAACAGGACCGCATCACCGGGGCGCTGAAAGAAAGCGCGAAAAAGCCCGCACCGGCCGACCGGGGAATTTTTGCCGGACTCAAAGGGAAGCTGCCCTACCCCATGCGGGGGAGGATAACCGAAGCTTTCGGAGAAAAGCCGGTGGAGGGCACTAAGCTGACGATAATGCATAAAGGGGTTAAAATAGCCCCCACGGGCAACGGCGCCGTAAGCTGCGTCGCCGGCGGAACCGTGGTTTACGTCGACAATATAAACGGCATGGAGAACATAATTATCGTGAGGCATGATCAGGATTACTATACAGTCTATGCAAATTTGGATGAGTTTTACGTGCAAAATACGGATAAAGTTGAAAAAGGAACCCAGTTGGGCAGAATAAATATTGATTTTAAAGGAAATCCATCATATCTTTATTTTGAAATCCGGCGGCATGAGGAAGCCGTCAATCCCGTAATATGGTTTTCAGAAATAATGAATTAATACATACGATCAGCAAATTTGGAGTTTTATAATGTTCAAAGGTAAACTGTTTTCTCTGGCTTTAATAATACTGGCCGCGTTCGCTTTGTTTCTGGGGATAACCCAGATTCAGACCCGGTCGTCGGTGCACGCGGCCAAACAGGACGACCGCTTTAACGAGCTGGAGAATTTTCATCAGGCGTTGACGCTTATCAAAGCAAATTATGTGGAGGATGTTTCCGACAGCACTCTGATTCAGGGCGCCATAAAAGGCATGCTGCAGGGGCTAGACCCGCACTCATCCTACTTTACCCCGGAACAGTATAAAACCTTTATTACCGATATGAAGGGCGAGTTCGGCGGGCTTGGGATGACCATAGGCATGCGCAATGAGGCCGTTACGGTCATTGCCCCCATAGAGGACACTCCAGCCTCGAGAGCGGGTATACAGGCGGGCGATCTTATTTTTAAGATAGATAACACCACCACTGCCGGTATGGATACGGAAGGTGCCGTCAAACTTATGCGCGGGCAGCCCGGCACCAGGGTTACACTTACCATACTGCGCAAAGGGGAGGACAAGCCTCTTGAGTTCACCCTCACAAGGGAGATTATAAAAATCAAGTCCGTCAGATACGAAATGCTGAACGGCGGCATAGGCTACATCAAGCTGAACAGCTTCCAGGAAAAGAGCGGCGATGAAGTGAAAAAAGCTCTTCAGGAGCTTGAGAAACAGAAATCGAAAGGTATCATCCTTGATCTGAGGAACAATCCGGGCGGCTCTCTTACCGAAGCGGTAACGGTTTCCAGCCTTTTCCTGCCTGTGAATAAAAATGTGGTTATAACCAAAGACCGGAGCAATAAAGATACGGTGCTTACCACAAAATCGTTTGCTTACCGGGATCTGAAGCAACCGCTTGTGGTTCTTGTGAATGAAGGCAGCGCGTCCGCCAGCGAAATTGTGGCCGGGGCTATACAGGATCACGGCCGCGGTGTCATAATAGGAACCACGACTTTCGGCAAGGCGAGCGTGCAGACTCTGCTGGAGCTGCGCAACGGAGCGGCCATGAAACTCACCACCGCGCGCTACTATACCCCGGCCGGAAGGTCTATCCAGGGCGTGGGCATAGTGCCGGATGTTGTGGTTCCCCAGGGTAAAATAGTTTACAGTGAGCCCAGGTTCAGTGTGAAAGAGCGGGATCTTTCCGGCCATCTGGTCGGTGAAAATGAAAGTGTGACAACGGATACGGACAACATGACCGCTTCGCCCGAGACGGATCTCCAGCTTCAGTCCGCTATACAGATGATTAAAGGACTGGCGCTGTATGGAAGAGATGGACAATAACGGTAATGGCCCGTTAAACGGCGAAGATCAGGGGCCGGAAAAGAGCGGCAGAAAAAGCAGGCTGGCCGCAATAATAACGAAACTTAAAAGCAGCCCCGTGACGGCGGTGGCGATCCTGTCAGGTGCTTTTGTGGTGCTGGTGGCGGTTGTCATCGCTGCCGTGCTGTTTGGCCGCGGGGGGCGTGAGCTTTCGGCCGGCAATCCTTTGCCTGCGACCGTGATCCCCATGCCGGAGCAAAAGCCGCTGACATATGACGAGCTGTCAAAACAGATTAAACTTTTGTTTTTTGAATACAATATCAGCAAGGATTCCATATCTGAAAGCACTGACGAGGGAGTGGACGGCGCAGCACCGGTGCATTTTATCAAGGTGACCGCCTCCCCCGAAGTGGCCGAGCCGCTGCGGAAAGATGCGGTGAACCTGTTCAGTCTGAATAAAATCCCCCTGCTTTATACAGATGACATCTATCATTTGGTTGGCGATGCGGGCGCGTTTCGTGCGGAGCTCTTAATAGAGAGGGTAAAAACCGCCAAACCTTCGCCAGCATCCGCCACCCCGGCAACCACAGGGAAAAACAGCTTCGGCCTGACCCCTCCAAAACCGGGAAAGGGCAAAATAGCGTTACTGATTGACGATGCCGGAATGAACCTGTCCCTTGCCGATCGCCTCACAAAACTGAAGGTGCCTATGGCTGTGGCCATTTTGCCGCACCTTGTGTCCAGCAGAGATACCGCAGACCTCGTCAGATCCAGAGGCAAAACCGTATTCCTTCACTTTCCAATGGAGCCGCTGAGCTACCCTTCCACAGATCCCGGGGAGGGGGCGGTGCTGATGAATATGCCCGAAGCGCTGATACAGGCTGTTTCGAAGTCAAATGTGGAAAATCTCGGTAAAATAGACGGGTTTAACAATCATATGGGCAGCGCCATAACGGAAAATGAAACCAAAATACGGCAGGTGCTGGAAAGTATGCGTCCGTATACCACTATCTTCGTTGACAGCAACACTTCCAATAAAAGCGTGGCATACAGTACCTGCGTCAGCCTGGGTTTATCCTGCGGCATTAACCGGAAGTTTCTGGATAACAGCAACGAACATGTCTATATTGCCTCTAAAATGTACGAGGCCGCCGAACTGGCTGAAAAGCAGGGCGGTATAATAACCATCGGGCATCTGCGCCCCGATACTGTGACTGTTTTGGAGATAGTCATACCTGAGCTGCAGAAACTGGGCTACCAGTTCGTTACCGTAAGCTCTCTCACAAAATAATGGTTATCAAATTTGAGCCGGATAAACAGTCGCAGAAACCGATATACAGGCAGCTTGCGGATCACATAATTTCCGATATCAAATCAGGCCTTCTGCGAAAAGGGCGGCGCCTGCCGTCCGTCCGCGAGTTCTGTTCCGCACTGGGGCTCAGTTCCAATACCGTGACCCATGCGCTGGATCTGTTGCGCGCGGAAGGCTATATTCACATCGAACCAAAAAAAAGAGCGACTGTCACAAATACCGAAAGATTACTGAACGGCGGCTTTAGTTGGGATTATTTCATGGAAAGCGGGAAACAGCACCAGCGCAACTCCAGCGTGTACAGCGACCGCAGTTTAATACGCAGCAAATCTGATATAATAAATATTTATGAAATGAGGATAGGTGAGGAGTACACCCCATATATACCTGTGAGGGAGGCACTTTCCCGGGTGCTTGAAGGCTCCGAGAGAATTTTCCACAACTCTTTCCTCAATGTCAGAGGCACTCCGCTGGCAAGGGAGATGGTCCGCGCACAGCTGCGAAAATACGATATATATGTGGATCCATCGGAAGTGCTTGTCACTTCCGGTATTATAAACGGCTTGTCCATAATTACGCGCGGATTAATCCGGCAAAACATGGATATTTTTATACCGTCCCCCGATATGTCGGGTATTACCAATATGGTTGCGGGGTTTAATATAATAAACCTGCCGCAGGACAGATTTGGGGTGATACCGGAGGAGTTTGAGGGGCGTATAAGGCGAAAAAGTGGTGTCCTCCTGGTTTCCGCCGCCGGTAACTGGCCGAATATGGCGTCCATGACGAAAGAAAGAGTTATGGAAATACTTAACATATGCAGCCGCAACAATATTATTATTGTTGAGAACGATGTAATGCGCGAATATTGGCTTGATGTTCCCCATAATGTTACGTTCAAATCGCTTGATTATACGGGAAACGTCCTGTACATCTTTTCGCTTACGCGCCCGCTGCTGCCCGGGCTGCGGGTGGCGGCGGTTGCGGGTAATGAAAAGATCATCAATATACTTGCCGATATCAAGCTCCTCGGCGACTGGGGCACAGATATAATATCACAGCTCACTTTGGGTGAGCTTATAAAGAATAATATATTCGCCTGCTATATGAATCTTATGCGCCCTGAGTTCGTCAAACGGCGCGACCTTGCGGACAGCATACTAAGAAGGTATATCGGAGATATTGCGGAGTGGGACAAGCCGGAAGTCGGACTCAGTTTCTGGGTGAGATTCAATGAAGCGGTAGATACCCGCAAATTTCACGCGGAAAGCCACGGCGTGCTGGTATATCCCGGAACGGTCCACGGCAAAAAATTTAAAAACTGTTTGTGGCTATGCTTTACGTCGGTGCCGGCCGAACAGTTTCAGCGTGCGGTGAACGTTATATCATTTTTGGCCAGGAAGCAGCTTTAATTTAAGCAAACATCGCTGTTATGCGGGTCATCTGCCCGGTGATTAAAAGTATTCCCATCATTATAAGCAGCACTCCGGCACACAGTTCCGCGCGGGCGGCTATTTTAGGATATCTGGCCAGGAAAGCCAGTACGGGCGACGTGAACAGCGCCGCAATCATGAACGGAACCCAAAGCCCGGCGGAATAAAATGCCAGCAGTATGACCCCCTCATACACCGATTGCTGCTGTGCCGCTATGGTAAGTATACCCGCAAGCACAGGTGTTATGCAGGGGGTCCAGCCGAACGAGAATGCGAACCCCATGGCGAACGCCTGCCAGAAGCGGTGTTTCGTGTTATGTTTGGGTCTTATGTGGATCTTTTTTTCTTTATACAATGGCGTGAGTTTCAGGATGCCGGTCATATGAAGCCCCAGCAGGATGACTACTGCGCCCAGAACTTTGATAATTATATGTTGATATTCTATAAGAACTCTCCCCACGCCGGTTGCGGTGGCGCCGAGCAATATAAACACCACGGAAAAGCCGAGGCCGAAACAAAGTGTTCCCCAAATCGCCTGCCAATTGAACTTTTTCCCCGCACGGCTGTCTTCCAGCGTGTAGCCTGTAATAAATGACAGGTAGGCGGGAAGCAGAGGCAGTATGCAGGGTGACAGGAAACTGAGTATCCCGGCGATAAACGAGCCGGACAGGCTGAAAGGATCCATGTTACTGTGTTCTCCTTTTTAATTAACATACCTTAATCCGCGGGCCGGGGTAAGTCAAGTTTGCGGAAGTTGTATTAACTCTTGCGTTATATACAATATTTTATATATATTAATTGCTAATGATAATAAAGATCTGATCGAAAAGGATGTTATGTAATGAAGAAAAATTACACTAAGTATATTGCGGCTTTTGCGGTGATAGTCGCGGCTTTGGGTTATTTCATTGTGTCGGGTATGAGCGGTGAAAAGGTTTATTATCAGGAGGTGGGGGAACTTCTGAATAACCCC
Source organism: Deferribacterales bacterium (assembly GCA_031556255.1). Classification (GTDB taxonomy): domain Bacteria; phylum Chrysiogenota; class Deferribacteres; order Deferribacterales; family JAISNW01; genus JAIRQX01. The sequence goes on from JAVBTI010000053.1 coordinate 10,678, forward strand.
GCGCTGGCCGAGAAAAAGGGCCTGAGGATCAGCGGCAACGTCACTTCTGATAATTTTTCCATGAATAAATTCGAACAATATGCCAGTTTTGAGATTACCGACGATACCGGAGCGGTTTTGCCTGTGGTTTATAAGGGGGTTATCCCCGATGCTTTTGAAACCGGCGCGTCGGTGGTGATAGAAGGCCGCTACGACGCCGGCGGCAACGTTTTCACAGCCAGAAAGCTTCTGGCTAAATGCCCTTCAAAGTACGAAGCCGAGGGGGATGTGCATCCCGAAGACATTCCTGTCAGTTAGAAATAATGCAAATATATCGAGGTGGTGGTAAGTGAGCCAAGGTTTTCTGATTCAGGTTTTTGCTCTTTTGTTGGGTTTTTTGGCGATTGTGATGTATATTATGTCCATAAACGAGAAGGGGCGCACTTCAACGTTCAAGATTGCCAACGGTTTGCTAATCGCCCAGACGGTATTGATAACCGTTTCGGTGTTTATGCTGCTCGGGGCTTTGGTGGCGAGCGATTTTTCGCTTACCTATGTGTATAATTATACAGACCGATCCCTGCCGCTGGTTTATAAGATGACGGCGCTGTGGGCGGGGCAGGCCGGATCATTGTTGTTCTGGAGCTGGCTCGCTTCTCTTTTTGTGGCTTTTGAACTGTGCCGCATGCGCGGCCAGGATCCCACCTATCAATCATATGTGCTGCTTGTGTCGGTGATCACCACCACTTTTTTTCTGATCCTCTGCACCTTTATAACCAGCCCCTTTGAACTGATGCCTGTTCTCCGCCGGGACGGGCAGGGGATGAACCCCATGCTGCAGAATCCCGGTATGATAATACATCCGCCCCTGCTTTATATCGGCTTTGTTGGTTTCATGCTCCCTTTTGCGCATGCTTTCGCCGCATCGTCCATGAAAGATACCTCTACATACTGGGTCAGAAGCGCCAGGCCGTGGACTGTTGTCACATGGGTGTTCCTGACAGCCGGGATAGTTCTGGGCGCATGGTGGGCATATGTGGAACTCGGCTGGGGCGGCTACTGGGCTTGGGACCCGGTGGAAAACGCCTCCCTTTTTCCGTGGATAACCGCTACCGCTTTTATCCATGCGGCGATTATATACGAACGCCGGGGGCGGCTTAAGGCGTGGACGTATTGCCTGGCGCTTATTACCTTTGTACTGACCATATTCGGCACATATTTGACCCGCAGCGGCATTATGACCGATTCAGTCCACTCGTTCGGTAAATCGGCTCTGGGTAACTTTTTTGTGGTCTTTATTCTGGCGGCCACTGTAGCCTTTCTGATATCGCTTTACAGAAACCGCAAAAGTCTTGCAGACAGCCTTGATTTTAATTTCACCTCCAAAGAGGGGGTATTTTTCATAGCCCTCCTCTGTTTTGTGGCGCTGACGCTGGCGTTGGTATTTTATACCATGCTGCCGGTGCTTTCAGAAAACCTCCTGCACAATAAGATATCTGTACAAACCACAAGTTATAATCTTGTGTCGATACCGTTTTTTGCCGCTATTTTCTTTCTGGCCGGAGTGGGGCCGCTTATTTCATATAACAGGCTGAACAAGCGGCAGTTCGCCCGGCTTTATATCCCCGTATTTGCAGCTTCGCTGATAACCGTTATAGTCATTGCAGCCCTCGGTTACCGGGGCATTGCGCCGCTTGTCCTCTCTTTTACCGCTGCCACGGTATTTTTCTCCTTTCTCTTTCAGTGTATCAGAATGATCGCTAAATCAGGGATATCCGTGTGCTGGCGCAACCGCCGCTTTTTCGGCGCGGCTGTGGTTCATATAGGTCTCGCCATGATGGCATTCGGCATTGTGTTTTCATCCTTCTACAGCTATGAGATAGACAAAATGGCCACTCCAAACTCGACCTTCGTTTTTGACCGGTACAAGCTGGCCGTGGGCAACGTGGAGCATGAAGAAGTGCAGAACTATTCAGCGGATTTCGTGCAGGTGGATGTTTATCAGAACGACGAACTCAAATTTACCCTCTTTCCCGAGCTCCGGGAGTACCGTAACGCGGAAAACATCTATGGGGAAGTGGCCTACTACTCCATGGCGAGAGGAGACCTCTATGTTATCCTTCAGGGTTACGATCTGAGCCAGAATATTGTACGTTTTACCGTGATCTTCCAGCCTCTTATAGTGTGGATATGGGTGGGCTGCATACTGATGTGTCTGGGCGCAATATATGCGGCCACTCAGAATAAAGCCGTGCCGAAAGCGGCAGATGAGTGAGACTGCCGCCGCTTCAGGCGGAATGCCGGCGCTCAGACTGGATAATGTCTGTAAAAAATATGGCGAGAAACATGCCCTGCGCCCGTTGAGCATTGATATCACGGACGGTGAGTTCCTTACCGTTCTGGGGCCTAACGGCGCGGGGAAGTCCACCCTGCTCAAGCTCCTGTCCCAGCAGTCCAAACCGACTTCAGGGATGATATACTACCGGGGAACGCCCGCCAAAGATCTGGGGTGTGAATACCGCGGGAAGCTGGGGGTGATCTCCCATCAGCCCTTCCTCTATGATGGCCTGAGCGCGCTGGAAAATCTCACATTTTATGCGTCATTATATGATGTGCCTAATCCGGGAGAGCGTGCAAAACAGCTTCTGAAAAGGGTGGAGATGGAGCGCCGCATGCATGATCCTGTACGCACGTACTCCCGTGGAATGCTGCAACGTACAAGCATTGCCAGGGCGCTTCTGCACGATCCTGAAATTATTTTCCTCGACGAGCCTTACACCGGCCTCGACCGGCACGCCACATATATGCTCACCGATATCCTTAAAGAACAGATAGCCCGGAATGCCACGATAGTGCTTGTCACCCATGATCTCTCGCTGGGCTATGAACTTGCGGACAGAATTCTTATCCTCGCCAAAGGCAACATTGTTTTTCACGGAAAAGAAGAGGTAGCGGCGGAGAAGTTCGAAAATTTTTATCTGGAACGGGTGGGCGATGCGTAACTTTATAAAAGCGGCATTCGCCGTGATCCGAAAAGACGTGGCCCTGGAATACCGCACGAAAGAGATAATGAACTCGATGTTCGTGTTCGCGCTGCTTGTGGTGGTGGTGTTCAGCTTTATATTTGAACCCGGTGAGCATGAACAGAGACGTATTGCCGGGGGCGTGTACTGGATGGCACTCATATTCTCCGGCCTTTTGGGGCTTGGGAAGTCGATGCAGTCGGAGATATCCGGGGCCAACCTGGAGGCGCTTCTTCTGTCGCCGGTCAGCCGCAACGCCATATTTTTCGGCAAAGTTATATCCAATCTGATTTTTATGCTGGTGATACAGCTTGTGATGCTGCCGCTGTTTGCGGTGCTGTACGAGGTGAACCTTGTGTCGCATGTGCATATGGTTGCGGTTATCGCGGGGACGACCTACGGTTTTGTGCTTTTGGGCACGCTTTTTTCGCTGATAGCCGCCCGGTCACGCACACGGGAGATAATGCTCCCATTGCTGTTGCTGCCGGTGCTTGTTCCGGTGATCCTCGCGGCCATACAGGTCACGAATGCCGTGTTGGCCGGGGATATGCCGGGCGGGTACATGAAGTGGCTGCGTTTAATATTCGTATATGATATAATATTCACTGCGATTGCTGCCGTGTTGTTCGATTCGGTGGTGGAGGAGTAGGCATGAAACACAGAATAAGTCTTGTGATCGATGTTCTGGCTGTTATCGCTATACCCGCGGCGCTATGGTTTGCCTTTTTTTATGCACCGGTAGAGGCGCGGATGGGCGTGATTCAGAAGATATTCTATTTCCACGTGGCTTCCGCCTGGGTGGGGTTCGGCGCTTTGTTTGTCACTTTTGTGTGCAGCATTATCTTTCTGGTCAAGCGCAACCATTTCAGCGATGATTTGGCATCGTCGTCGGCGGAGATAGGTCTTTTGTTCTGCACGGTGGTGATCCTGACGGGGCCCATATGGGCGAAACCCACCTGGGGGGTGTGGTGGAGCTGGGATCCGCGGCTTACGACCACACTGATATTGTGGTTTATTTATGCGGCGTATTTTTTCCTGCGGAAATTTATAGACGAACCGGAGAAGCGGGGCAAATACAGCGCGGTACTTGGCATTATCGGGTTCTTTGATGTCCCCATAGTGTTTTTCTCGATCCGCTGGTGGCGGACGATACATCCGAACGTTGTGCAGTCGGGCGGCGGCGGCCTGCATCCGAAGATGCTTGTGGCAATGTTTGTGGCCATAGGCGCGTTTACGCTTTTGTATATATGTCTTGTAAACAAACGCATGCGTCTCGCGGCGCTTGAAAGAAAATATTATAGTGCAGAATAGGGGGATGGACATGAAAAATCTGAATTTTTTATTTGCGGCATATATGATTATCTGGGTTCTGATAGGCGGCTACGTCTTGAATCTCGGCGGCAGACTGAAGAAGCTTGAGAAAAAATAAAGTAAAGCTTGACTTTTAACCGGATAATTGATATTTGTGATACCCCGTATAAAAGCGGGGCATATGTGTAGCGTAACAACCAAATAAGACGCAAGGGATGAATTGACCAATGTTTGCGGATTTGAGCGGTAAGCTCGGCGCTGTTTTTAAAAAACTGCGCGGAGAGGCTCGTATTACGGAAAGTAATATTATGTCGGCTGTGAAAGAGGTGCGCATGGCGCTTCTTGAGGCAGACGTCAACTATAAGGTGGCTAAAGATTTCGTCGCTCGGGTCGAGAAACGCGCATTGGGCGAAGAAGTTCTTACAAGCGTCACCCCATCCCAGCAATTCATCAAAATAGTCAACGACGAACTCACCGAAACCCTCGGCGGGAGAGATTATGCGCCAAAAGTGCATCTATCCTCCCGGCCGCCCACTGTCATACTGATGGCGGGGCTCCAGGGCTCCGGCAAGACCACCACCTGCGGCAAGCTTGCGACATATTTCCAGAAAAGCGGCAAATCGGTGCTTCTTGTAGCCTGTGATATTTACCGCCCCGCCGCCATAGATCAGCTTGAGGTTGTGGGTAAAAAAGTCGGCGCGGCTGTCTACAGCGACCGGAACAATAAAGATGCGGCGAAAATAGCCGCTGATGGCCTGGCTTTCGGCAAAAAAGCGGCTAAAGATGTTGTTATTGTCGACAGCGCAGGCCGTTTGCATATAGACGACGGTCTCATGACGGAGCTTGAAAAGGTTAAATCCGCCGTTAGCCCCCACGAGATATTTTATGTGGCGGACGCCATGACCGGGCAGGACGCGGTGAACTCCGCCGCCGAGTTTGATAAACGGCTGGATATTTCCGGCGTAATCCTCACCAAGACGGACGGCGACGCCCGGGGTGGGGCGGCGCTCTCTGTGCGGGAAGTGACCGGCAAGCCGCTAATATTCGTGGGTACCGGCGAAAAAACGGACGAGTTTGAGCTGTTCCACCCGGAACGCATGGCGGGGCGCATACTCGACATGGGCGATATAGTATCTCTCGTGGAGAAGGCGCAGGAAGCCTTCGACGGGGAAGATTCCGCCGCCCTCGAACAGAAGATTAAAAAGCAGGGGCTGGATTTTGACGATATGATCAAACAGTTCCGCATGATAAAGAAAATGGGGTCCCTGGGCAGCATATTGAAGATGATTCCGGGGATGGGTTCCATGCTGGGCGGCATGGGGGATATCTCCATGGAAGACAAGAAGTTCAAGCAGGTTGAGGCTATCATCCTCAGCATGACACCCCTTGAGCGGCGCAGGCCGGACGTTATAAATGCCAGCCGCAAAAAACGCATAGCCGCCGGCAGCGGGCGTTCCGTGCAGGATGTGAACCGCCTTATGGAACAGCTCCAGCAAATGAACAAGATGATGAAAAAGATGACCAAGATGGCGGGGCGGGGAAAAGATCCGTCGAAAATGTTCAAAGGGATATTTTGAGGCGGGAATGCCCGTGTACGTCATCCCGGGCTTGACCCGGGATCCAGAGTAAAGATAATAAGGTTTTCTCTTATTAATGAATTCTGGTTCCGGCCCGGAGGCCGGAATGACGGTAATTTGATTGAAGCGCAAAAAGAAATTGATTTAACATGTAAAATATTTTGGAGGTACTTTGTGGCGACAAAAATCAGACTTATGAGAATGGGACGGAAAAAGCGTCCGTTTTACCGTATTGTGGTGGCCGACAGCAAAGCCCGCAGAGACGGCGCTTTTGTGGACGTTTTAGGCTACTACAATCCGCTTACCGTTCCGGCAGATGTCAAGATTGATGAAGAGAAAGCGCTGAAATGGCTCGGCGTGGGCGCCCTGCCCACCGATACCACCCGCAACCTTTTCACAAAGGCGGGCATCATGCAGAAACACACTGAAAGTAAAGTTAAAGCTAACTAGGAGTAACTTATGAAAGAGCTTGTTAAGGCAATCGTAGAACCGTTGGTTGATCATCCCGGCGAAATCGACTTACGCGAAGTGGAAGGCGAAA
>JAVBTI010000113.1:0-5546 GCA_031556255.1 Deferribacterales bacterium
AATACAAATATCCAGAACGGCAGGTATTTCAGCATCATGAACACCTTGGGAGGCGTGAGCGTTTTTATGCTGAATACGAAATAACGAAAATCCACTTTAAAGAAGTAATCCGCCAGCACGAGCAGCGCATAGCCTGACAGGAATACGATCAGGGCGAGCAGGAGCGCTTTCCCAACCTCTTTGACGGGCAGGCCGACGCCCAGGCTGGCGAAAGTCACGCCGTGCCGCTTCATATATAGCTGATATGTGAGTATGAAAACGATCAGCATTGTCGCGCCCACGACAAGGTTGAACACCACAAGCCCGTTAGCCGTGGGCATCGGGAATACGGCGTTCGCGGGGAACACGGTGGGAACCACGCGTCCCATGGCTTTTATGGCTATAGGATAGCCCGTTGCCCAGTTATATACGAGCGGTGCGGGCAGGAGGCAGAGCAGATAGATAACTGTATACACGATCCACCCTTTAGAATCCTTAGGGTTGCTTGGAGACGCAGGTTCCGGGCGGACGATGGTTTTAAAGAAGTTTGTTCTGAGCAGCAGCAGCCCGAAGGTGGCGATAAAAAGAAAGTAACCTATATAGGCGATACCGGTGGAGATCTCTTTGTTAAGCCATTTTTGATCCGTGGCCGGGATGGGTGATTTGCCTCCGAGGAGTGTGATGTCGAAGAAGTCCACTATATACCGGGCCGCTTCGCTGGACATATGTATGCGGGGATGTACCACGGGCGGCTGGTACATCACGCGGAACCCGCCTATCTCCGCAGCCTGTATGGCCTGCTCGCGGGTGATGGGGGCAGAATTGTTGAACAGATAGTATTTACCGAATTCAGGGTTCTGAACGCCCGTGACTATGGCGGCGCGTTCGGTGGTGTTGACCTGGCTTCCCCTGTCAACGCCCCACATGCCTTTGGCCCATTCGTCAAACTGACCGTAAACAACGCCTATGTTTACAGGGTATTTCCCCAGTTCGAAGGTGTTGTCGGGGTTAAGCATCCAGGACTGGGCGGTGGGCAGTATTGCCGTCGGTATGACTACGTCCATTCCCATGTCATGGTTTTGCCACGCCCTGAGCGCCGCCCACTGTATGGTGGTGCCGCCCATGGAGTGCCCTACCATTCCGACCCTTTCAAGATCCACATACGGCAGTGTTTTAAGGTACTGCAGCGCGGAGTACGCGCCCATATCCATAACTATGCCTTTATTGATATTTTCATCCGGGAAGCCGGTGTTGCCGTGCCCGTACTGATCCGGTGCTATAACCACAAATCCGCGGCGGGAAAGCTCGATGGAGTTCAGCCCCTGGATTTCCGCGGTGTTATTGAAGCCGTGTGCTCCGACAATTGCCGGAGCCGGGTTTCCCACAGTGGCGCTTTTAGGGATATAAAGCAGTGCGCGCATCAGGCCGCCGTCCTCGGTAACGAACCGGATGTCCTTCACCTGAACTTCACCTCCGCTCGTGTGGTAAAACTTCCCGAAACACGAGCCGAGAAAGATTATTGCCAGAGAAACAAGGAACAGAACGATAAGACAATTCTTCTTTGCCATTACAGAACCTCCTTTTATGAACTAGTTTCTTATAATACAGCCTTATTAAATATTCAAGAGGTTCTATTTTATAATTGCGTAAAAATTATTTTGAAATAAGTTCTTTTTGAAAATTTTTCTCTTTGAGTTTTTTTTCGGTATAAACAGGCGTGCCGTTTATGTAATCCCTGCAGGTGTGGTACATGCACGTGCTCCATGTGGATGGAGTGGGTGTGAAAATCTGGGCCTGTTCAGGGGTAAATGTGAATTTGCTTTCTATGTACCGCCGCAGTTTTTTCATGGATTCCGCGGTGCAGCCCGGGTGGGCGGCCATGAAATAATACGATATAAACTGTTTTTTATTTTCTTTTGCGGAAGATTGCAAAAAAAGTGTTGTAAATTGTTCGATTGAACTGATGGAAGGTTTCCCCATCAATCTCAGCACATCATTTTCCGAATGTTCCGGCGCAAGCTTGATCTGCCCGCCGGTGTGGTATTTGGCCAGTTCAACGGCGAAACGCGGTCCGTTATTCCTGTCGGCCAGCGCAAGATCCGTGCGTATGCCGGAGGATATGAGTATTTTTTTGATCCCTTTTATTTCTCTCAGTCGTCTGAGCAGTTCGACATAATTTTTCTGTGAGCCGGACAGGGAGGGGCACACGGACGGCCACAGGCAGCGTTTGTCTCCGCACACTTCGCCTTTTCGCATTTTGACGCATTCACTGCCGTACATATTGGCGGTGGGGCCGCCCACATCGCTTATGATCCCTTTGAAGCCGGGCAGTTTGGAGACAGCCTCAGCTTCTTCGATAATGGATTCCGGCGATCTGCTCACCACGGCGCGCCCCTGGTGGACGCTTATGGCGCAGAAGTTGCACTCCCCGAAACAGCCCCGGTGGGCGGATATGGAGTATTTTGCTGTTTCCACCGCTTTTACCGGGCCTCTGCGCTTTTCAAGCGGGTGCGCGTCCCGTTCAAACCTCAGGCTGTGTATATGGTCAAGCTCACCGGAGGACATTATATACGGCGGATTCTGGATCATGTATCTGTCCCCGCACTTCTGCGCGAGGATTTCACCGGAAAGTGATGAAGCGTGGCTGTAAAACTGCCGGAAAAAGGCTTCGAACTTCACAGAATCGTCAGCGGTCTCTTCAAAATGCGGCAGGATAACAGTTCCTTCGGGCGGTGTTTTGGACAGATAACACAGTCCTTTTATATTACGGGGATCTTTACCCTGTTCGAGCGCCAGAGCGAGGTTTATAGCAGGGTACTCACCCATGCCGTAGATGAGGTAATCAGCTTTGGCGTCGAAGAGCAGTGGGCGGCGTATTTTTTCCGTATGGCTGTCGTAATGTGCGAACCGGCGCAGGCTTGCCTCTATACCCCCCAGAACCACAGGCTTTTTTTCTTTGTCGTATTGCTTAATGAGGTTGGCGTAAACTATGCAGGCGCGATCGGGGCGGCGGCTGTTCTCTCCGCCGGGTGTGAAGTCGCAGCTTCTGCGTTTTTTTCCGGAGGCTGTATAGTTCGCCACCATGCTGTCCGTGGCTCCGGCGGTTACCCCCCAGTAGAGGCGGGGGGAGCCGAGCCGCATTATGTCTGCGGGCGATTTGATATCCGGCTGTGAGATGACCGCAACCTTAAATCCGGCGTCAAGGAGGGATTTGCCCACCAGCGCAGCCCCGGAGTAAGGGCTGTCAATATAGACGTCGCCGGATACCAGTATGATATCGGCCTGCTGCCAGCCCAGTTTTTTTAATTCGTCGGCTGTCGCCGGTAAGAACATTTATACCCTCAAAACTCTCAGTGAATTGAGCACCGCGAGGAGCGCGACGCCCACATCGGCAAAGATAGCCATCCACAGCGCGGTGTACCCAAGCGTGCCCAGGAACATTATTACTACTTTCAGCCCGATTGCGCCAACAATATTTTGATAGGCGATTGTTCGTGTTTTATGGGCAATTTTAACGGCTTCGGGGATGCGGGAAAGATCGTCCTGCATGAGCACTATGTCGGCCGCCTCCAGCGCCGCGTCGGAGCCGGCGCCGCCCATGGCTATCCCTACGTCGGATCTGGCCAGCGACGGCGCGTCGTTTACCCCGTCCCCAACAAAGGCAATCTTTTGGTTGGCCGGCTGATTTTGCATCAGCTCAACCAGCCTGTCCACCTTTTCACCGGGGAGAAGCTGCGCCGCGTAGCCGTCGAGCCCGAGCTCTTCCGCCACCGCTTTTGCGCTGTTGCTGTTATCGCCGCTGAGCATGTAAAGGCGTTTTACCCCCCATGCCCTGATTTCACCCAGAGACTTTTCGGCATCCGGGCGGACAGTGTCTTTTATCGTTATTTCTGCTGTCAGTTTGCCGTTTACTGCCACGAAAGTGTCCTCGCTGCCGTTAAAGCCGCCGGGGGCGATACCGTTTTCCTTTAAAAACGCCGGCCTGCCCACCAGTATGCGTTCGCCGTTTATTTCAACATCCACCCCTTTGCCGGGAATTTCCCTGTAGTGTGTATATTCACCCGCGAGTGCTGTCTGTTTTTGTCCGGCGGTTTGGACAAAATCGTCATAATATGCCTGCACAAGGCATCGCGCTACGGGGTGGCTCGAATGCCGCTCCGCCATCGCGGCATAGCGCAGTATATCCTCGCGGGAAAAGCCGTTCAGCGGGGTCACTTTACTTACCGCCAGCTTTCCGACTGTGAGGGTGCCGGTTTTGTCGAACACCATCGTTCTCGTGCGCGCCAGCGCCTCCAGATAATGGCCGCCTTTGACGAAGATCCCTTTTTTGGCCGAAGCTCCTATCCCCGCGAAAAAACTGAGGGGAACTGACAGGAGCAGGGCACAGGGGCATGAGATTACTAGGAACACGAGGGCGCGGTAAATCCATACCGAATAGAGCGCGCCCGGCAGCACCAGAGGGGGGATAACCGCCACACAGGCGGCCAGCAGCACCACCGCCGGGGTATAATAGCGGGCAAAACGGGTGATGAACTTTTCCGTGGTGGCTTTCTGCGCCTGTGACTCTTTTACCATTTTTATGACTTTGGAAAAGACCGTCTCACCGAACTCTTTTGTGGTTTTGACCGTGATAAGCCCTTCGCCGTTGACAAAACCGGCCAGCACTTCGTTTCCGGGCACCATCGCGCGCGGGGCGGACTCGCCGGTGAGCGCGGCGGTATTCATATGCGTACTGCCGTCGGTAACAATGCCGTCCAGCGGCACTTTTTCGCCAGGTGCGATTTTTATGAGCGTCTCAGGCCCCACCTCCTGGGCGGGCACACGGAGGATGCCTTTATCCGTAAGCACATTTGCGGTTTCCGGGCGGATATCCAGCATCGCCTGTATGGAGCGGGTGGCTTTTTCAGAAGCCTGGTCCTGGAAAAATTCCCCGGCTTTATAAAAAAGCATGACACCCGCCGCTTCGGCATAATAGCCCAGGCAAAATGCGCCGACCGACGCGATGGTCATCAGGAAGTTTTCGTCGAAGATCTTCCCTTTGAGTATATTTTTAAGCGTTGAAAGCAGAATGTTGTGCCCGATCAGGACATATGCGGCTATAAAAAGCGCCACGGCGGCGATAGGGGAGGGAGACTCCTGTTTTGAATAAACCAGTGCGCCTGCGAACAAAATAAGGCCAACAGCAAACAGTTTGTCGGACCAAAAGAACTTGAGGGCGCCGTTAAATGCTTTTTTCATAAAAATACCTTTTTTATCTCTTTATGGAAAAGCATACTCTGTTTTTCTGGGAAGTCAAGAAAAAAGTTTCTATGGAAACAATAAAGTTTTTGTGGAAACAATTATTGTGGTTGTGTCCAGACTCAGGACTCATTAAATATCCCTTTGCGCGTTATACGCCGCGGAATGACAGCGATCTCCGCACGTCGCCCCTGTCTCGGGGCGGAGCCGGAATGAAATAATAGGAAAATCCACTTCCGTCATTCCGGCTTTACGCCGGAATCCGGGATGAGATAGCAGGTTTCCCCGCTCCCGCCGGTCGCCGCAATCTTACCGTCTCCGCATTCTGT
>JAVBTI010000019.1:0-3578 GCA_031556255.1 Deferribacterales bacterium
TTTTTTTCTTTCCCATATTTGATTGACCTTGCTGCGATAATGAATTAGTATTCGTAAGATAATGACATATATATAAAGGAGCATGCTTATGGGTGACAGTTCTGTAATGTTGAAAGAGTATGGTATAGTTAACGTCAAGAACGCTTATATGAATCTGGGCGTGCCGGAGCTATATGAACACGCCGTCAGGCAGGGTGAGGGGAAGATCGTCGACGGCGGCCCCCTGGTGGCATACACAGGTGTGCATACCGGACGCAGCCCGAACGACAAGTTCGTGGTGAAAGAACCTTCCTCCGAGAAAGATGTCGACTGGGGCAAGCATAACAAGCCCATCTCCGAGGAAAATTTCAACCGCATGTATGCGAAAGTCACCGCCTATATGCAGGGGCGCAACATATTCGTGCAGGAATGTTACGCCGGCGCGAACCCCGACTGCCGCATAAAGGTGCGCATCATCACGGAATATGCATGGCACAGCATTTTCGCTAAAAATATGTTCATAGAGGAGCCTGACAAAGGCAAACTGGAAGGCTTCAAAGCCGACTTTACAGTTATAGACGTCTCAGGCCTTTCCGCCGTACCCGAGTTGGACGGCACAAACTCCGGCACCTTTATCCTTGTGCATTTCGGCAAAAAACTCGTCATCATCGGCGGCACAAGCTATGCCGGCGAGATAAAAAAATCGATCTTCACTGTCATGAACTATGTCCTGCCCAAAAAAGGGATTATGAGCATGCACTGCTCCGCCAATATAGGCAAAAACGGTGACACCGCGCTCTTCTTCGGCTTATCCGGCACGGGAAAAACCACGCTGTCCACCGACCCCGAGCGTTACCTCATTGGCGACGACGAGCACGGTTGGGACGATAAAGGAATATTTAATGTGGAAGGCGGCTGTTATGCCAAGGCCATCAACCTGTCCGCCGAGGCGGAACCGGAAGTTTACGCCACAACAAAGCGTTTCGGTACTATACTTGAGAACATCCCCATGTTCGAAGGCACACGCAAGCTGGATCTTTTCAACGACAAGATCACTGAAAATACCCGCGTGTCCTACCCGCTGACCTTCCTGCCGATGATCTCCGAGCATAATATGGGCGACCATCCTAAAAATGTAATATTCCTCACATACGACGCCTTCGGCGTGCTGCCGCCCGTGTCCAAACTGAACCTTGAGCAGGCCATGTTCCACTTCGTGTCCGGCTACACCGCAAGGGTGGCTGGCACTGAGAAAGGGGTCAAAGAGCCACAGGCCACCTTCTCCACATGCTTCGGCGGGCCATTCATGGTTCATTCACCCTTCGTCTACGCAAAACTGCTCGGCGACAAGATAAAGAAACACGGCGCCACGGCTTACCTTGTAAACACCGGCCTCACGGGCGGTCCGTACGGGGTGGGCAAACGTTACTCCATCAAACATACCCGCGCCATTATCAAAGCGATACTGGATGGGGCTGTGGAAGCGGGCGGCTACGATAAAGACCCGGTATTCGGCTTCGACATACCGAAGCAGATCCCCGGTGTGCCTTCTGAGATGCTCGATCCGGTTAAAGGCTGGGCAAGCAAGGCTGAGTACGACACAAAACTCAAAGATCTGGCCAAAAAGTTCGTGGAAAATTTCAAGCAATATGGCGATTCCGCAGCAGCTCAGGAAGTTGCCAAGGGCGGGCCGAAACTGTACCAGTTATGCGGAAAGGAATTATTACGGGGAGGCCACAAGCCTCCCTTTTCGGATATCTGCCTGTGGACAAGGAGCGATACCGTGCCGCATACAATAGCAGTACTTTGCTGCCTGATTATGTTTATTGCCACGAACGCTTTCAGCAGCCGGGAAACGAGTGACAGCTACATATCCGGAGCGGCCGTTACCATCTTAAAGGTGAAATACTCCATTGAAGCGCAGGTTGAAGTACGAAACGGAGAGATATTTCTCGGACAGGATGTTGCAGACAATCCAGAATATGCATCAATATTAAACGATTTGCTTGCCATAGGCGATGTAAAAAAAGTAACCGCCGTTTCCGATGAAGAAATGAAATACATCTCGGGGATATGGGTATTTCCCGGCGATTCGCTTTTCAGACCCCTGCTTGCCGATCCGCACTGGCCGAAATTTTCCATGGGTTATCATTATTTCATGGAAGGCATTATGACGGATAACACGCTTCAAGCTTCGCTCGGAAAGACCTTTCCGCTCATAAAAAAAAGGCTGGGGGAAGAGTTATACGGGGAACTCTCACTGCAGGCCGGCATATCCGATATGTTCAACACGGAAGAGGTTTCCTGGGATCTGGTAAATTCCGATTACATGCTGGGCATTCCGTTAACTATGAAATGGAAGAAGTTCTCTCTGATGGCCAGGTTTTACCACCGCAGCACCCATATTGGGGATGAGTACATAGTTAACAATAACATAAGAAAGCGTATAAATCTGAGCATAAATGTGCTGGAGCTTATGCCTGCGTTTGAACCAAACGATATGTTCCGGCTCTACGCCGGCGGCGGATATATACCGTGGCCGCAGCCTCACAGCTTCGGCCACTGGCAGTACAGTGCCGGAGCGGAAATGTATATATCCCCCCTGTCGCCGAAAGTACCGAATTTCGTGGCGGCGCTGCATGTCCACGGCGAATCGTCCACTGACTATAAGCCGGGATATTCGCTCGTAGCCGGCGTGGAGGTTATCACAAACGGTTACGCCATGCTGGAGTACTACGGCGGCCCTTCGCCGCACGGCCAGTTTTACAGCTATGATATCAGCTATGTGGGCGCATCGTTTTATTTTTATTAATTTCAAGCAGTAGTTTGGTTTTAGCGGCGTAGCCGACCATTTTTCAAGCTTGATCACAAAGCCGTTATTTACCCGGGTTTGCGAATATCCTCTTCCAGTCCTTCTTCATACTGACCACATGGAAGCCGTATTTTGACGCCCAGGGCAGTGAAACGTTGTCTGTGTAGGCAAACTCCCGTTCCGTGTCATCGTGGTTTATCAGAATCTGTATATTGGGGTATTTGCTCGACTGGCTGTAGCGCAGCATGTACACGTCGCCGCCGCTGCGGACGTTACCAGCTGCGAAAACCGGTGGCCGCCCTATCACAGCCTCTATATTCACAGCCTTTTCCGACTCGTCGTTGTTGGTAATGAAAGCTGCCTGGCGCATGATCTTATTGGAAACGGGGTCGAACTCCGTTTTCATCCTGGAGCCTATCACCCGCTCCTCCGGAATGCCGTAATATTTAAGGGAGACCACACGCATAAAGTCCACATCACCCCCGGAACATATATAAATTTTAAAACCGTTCTTTTGGAGATAGGCCAAAAGCTCCATTTGGGGCTGGTAGCGAATACCCATGAGAGGCAGGTCAGGTTTTGGATAACGGGCGGTGTCGAAAAAAGTTTCGACATCTTTTTCAAAGCTGTCCTCCGATTGGCCTGCAAAAATTGCCGTAACCACCCGCATGACGCCGTCCCTGTCAGCCATGATGGCCTCCATATCGCCGTCCGCAACAGCTTTATACGCCGGATCTTTCAGCAAAGATGTGTTATCCTTCGCCATCCTTTTCACGGCGTATGACAT
>JAVBTI010000159.1:0-6332 GCA_031556255.1 Deferribacterales bacterium
ATATGCGGCGCCGTATTTTTCTCGTGGAGGCGGAAAACCGCCTTCAGATCGTCCTGAAATGAGATTATTTCCGCAAGGTTATTTGAAGGGGTAAGCCGCTCCATGCGCGCCGCGGCGAAAGAGGAGACGAAACCCCGCTTAAGCGTATCACAGAACAGCGGGAACTCGAGCGTCTCCAGATCAAGTCTCATTACACCGTCACTTGAGAAGGTCGTTTACCGTGAACGAACTGATATGGCCTTTGCGCAAAATATCGTCCATCTGGTTGTAAACCACCGTTACCACCTGTTTCCCGTACCCGGTCACCAGGCCGTCGTTTATACGCTTCGTAAGTATCGAATCCGGCGAGAAGGAAACTATCAACCACAGTACCACGCTCAGATAGAGGGCACCTCTCGGAACGGCGGACACCGCGCCCAGTACTTTAAATACAATCCCCGCTTCCGTAAGCTCCCCCAGAGTCCCCACAATCCTGTTGGAAAGCATCTGTATGATGACCAGTACAATTATAAAAGAGACCAGAAATATTAAACGATCCGCAGTAGCGTTATAGTTCAAAAAACGCCCGGCTATGTCCACAAGCATGGGATGCACAAGATAGGCAATGAGGAAGGCGCCGAGAGCAACGGCAAGGCTCAGTAACTCAAACAGAACACCCCGCCGGAAGCCCAACAATAACCATACTACAAGAAAAACAAGACATACAATATCAATTAAGCCCATCTAATACTTCCTTAACAGCAGCGCTCACTGTCTTACCTTCGGCGCTGCCGCCTATTTTTGCCATGGCTGCCTTCATCACCGCGCCGAAACCGGTTTTAGGGTCAACATTGCCCATTTCGGCGACGAGAGACTGCACAATCTCTTTTACCCTGGCGCTGTCCAACTGCTCCGGCAAATATTTAGACAGAACCTCGGAATACCGGTTCTCTTTGTCTCTGAGATCGGAACGCCCGGCTTTTTCATATATTTCTGCAGCTTCTTTATTCTTTTTTATCGCGGATTGCAAGACTTTTATTATACTGTCATCGTCAAGCTCTTTCTTTTGTTCGATTTCCGCGTATTTTATCTCCGATTTCAGCATGCGTATTGCTTCGAGAGCATAGGTGTCCTTATCTTTCATATATTGTTTCATATCTTCATTGATTGTGATCTTTAGAGGCATAAGTTACTCCTGTCTATACTGTTTCATATTCCGGCTTTATCCAGAATCTCATCGTACTGATTGCCGTAATCGACCTTTCGCCAGTCTTCTCCGTACATCTCCCCCACCATTATAACTGCAAGCAGTGAGAGGGGGTTCAGCGCCACATATTCCGAACCGTCTTTCTTAGCCACCCAGCGCTCGATTCCGGTTTTCTTTTCATTCAAACGCAGGGATATTGCGTAGCCCATGTTTTTAATGGTAAACAGAGTGGGGTTGTACGTGTTCATGGATTCAGTAATTTTTACCACCATAATCGGCACCCGTGTAATTGTTTACGTTTGATATATAGCATACTTTTATTTTTTTAGTCAAACTCTTCCGCGTCCCCGTCCCCACGGTGGGAAGAGATTATGGCCATAAGGTATATAACGTCCGAAAGGCGGTTTATATATTTCAGGATATTGCCGTCCAGCGTAATCAGCGACTGGAGAGCCGCCACCCGTCTCTCAAACTGCCTGCATGAAGCGCGCGCCACGTGCAGCTCCGCAGACGGTATATTTGCGCCGGGGATAACGTTCTCCACCAGCCCTTCTCCTATATCCCGGTCATATTCCTCCACAAGGACATCCAAAAAATGCACCTCTTTGTCTATATCCGGATAATCCGCCCTGCCCAGGCTCGACAACACCCCCATGATCTGCACAAGGGAGCGCTGAAACCTGCCTATAGTCTCCCGGAACCTGTCCATATGGAGTTTTGCCAATCCGAGCCTGCTTGTAAATTCTTCACAGGCACCCAGCGCCTCGATAACAGGGTGGTCTTTTCTTACGGTATCGCCGGTAAACAGGGTTGTGGTTCCGGAATCTCCGGTGCGTTTTGTGAGACTCATGGGCAACCTCCTTAATCGTCAAGCATGCGTCCCGTCCCCGGGGGGCTTTCCGTGCGGCACACAGTGTGCTCCGACATTCGGCGGGGATGCCGACGGGTAAACCACCCTCACGTATTCCGCGCAGGACAGCGGAAGCGTAATCCTGCCGGAAGCCGCGCGAGATCTGCACGAGATGGCAAGGTTCGCGGAGTAAAAGTTCCCCAAAGGGGAGGTCAGGGATCCGGAGCCCTCCCAAGGGAGGGTTCATCTCGGATCGAAATTCCTATCTGCTGAGCACATCAGCCATTTCAAGCAGATTCGGGTCCAGTATCTTTTTCTTTGTCAAAACATCTGAAAGCGGGGCAGGCGCTATCCTGGTGTTCTGCAGCCCCATCATAACGCCGTATTCGCCGCTTTGCAACTGTTTTACCGCAGCCATGCCCAGCCGCGTCGCAAGCATACGATCGAAGTGTGTGGGAGAGCCGCCTCTTTGCAGATGCCCCAAAACCGTTATACGCGTGTCAAATCCGCCAATCAACGCGAACGCTTTTCCGAAATCGTAAGCGGAACCCACGCCTTCAGCGACTATCACTATACTGCGGGTCTTCCCGGCCGCATACCGCTGGCGGATCTTGTCTATCATCTCTTCAAGATTATATTTCACTTCAGGAATAAGCACTGCTTCAGCTCCGGCGGTGATGGCAGCCGTAATAGCAAGATAACCGCAGCGCCTGCCCATGACTTCTATCAAAAATGTTCTATCATGGGAGCTTGCGGTATCATTGATCATGTCTATGCTTCTGACGATGGTATTCAGCGCCGTGTCCACACCTATGGAAAGATCGGTGCCGTAGATATCGTTATCAATTGATCCGGGAAGCCCTACAACCGGTATCCCGTGTTTGCTGAACAATTCGTTGGCGCCGGTCAGTGAGCCGTCACCGCCTATAATCACCAGCCCTTCGATGCCGTGTTTTTCAATATTAGCCACGGCCTGTTTCTGCCCCTCGGGGGTTTTAAACTCCATACTCCGCGCGCTGCGCAGGAATGTGCCGCCCTTTTGGATTGTGTTGGCAACATCCCTGGTCTCAAGTGCCTTGATGCGGCCCTCTATAAGCCCTTTATAGCCTGATTCGACTCCATAGGGGATTACCCCTTCGTACAAACAGGTACGGACAACACTGCGAATCGCAGCGTTCATTCCCGGGCAGTCGCCGCCGCTTGTAAGAATACCTATTCTCTTCATATAAAAAGGCCTCCGAAGCCCCAAAGGGCCTTATGCAGGGAGTATCGCCGTGCGTACCGCGCGCTCCCGGCGGTCGCTCCCCTTCCGTACATTAATGAGGTTTGACCCTGAATTATTGCTAAATATAATCACCTGATGACATTTAGTCAATTTTATAGCGTATCGGATCCTTTTCATTTATATCGTAAAAAGCTTTTAAACGCAACCTGCAGCTGTCACATACCCCGCAGGCGACCGATTCGCTCTGGTAGCATGACCAGGTAAGCTCCAATGGAGCTTTCAAATCCATCCCCAGGCGGGCTATTTCGGATTTTTTCAAATTTATCAGCGGGGTTTCTATGGAGATATGTCTGCCCGCCGGCAGCCCAACGGAAAGCAGCGCGTTGAACTTTTCATAGAATACTTTGGTGCAGTCCGGATAGCCGCTGGAATCTTCCTCAACAACACCGATATAGATCTTCTCCGCGCCGATCACCTCCGCCCAGCTCACAGCAATGCTTACAATGTTGCCGTTCCTGAAAGGGACATAAGTGGAAGGGAGCAGAAGTTTGTTAACCCCTCCCTCTTCCACATCCATCGACATATCGGTCAGCGACGAACCGCCAATGTCTTTAAGATATGAAATATCCACCACAAGCCGTCTTTTGATCCGGTAGTGATCGGCTATACTGTTAAACGCGGCAAGCTCTTTACGCTGAGTGCGCTGGCCGTAGTTGATATGCAGCAGCGCAACATCATACCCGGCGTCAAGAGCCACCGCCGTTGTGACACAGCTATCCATGCCGCCGCTTAAAAGCACTACTGCCAACGGTTTACGCAGTTTCATTACCTGCCGCCTTTATTTCCTTGATATATTCATCATGCACGATACCGTTAGAGGCTATAACCAGCCCGGGGCCGAGATCGTGCGGGCGGCCCCGCATATCCGTGACCTTTCCGCCCGCCTCCTGCACTATCAAAATCCCCGCGGCAATATCCCACGGCTTGAGGGCGCCTTCGTAATAGAAATCAAACGTTCCCCGCGCCACATAGCAAAGATCCAGCGCAGCGGAACCAGTTCGCCGCATCCCCTGCGAAATATCCAGAATGTGGGTGAAAAGTCCCGCCTGTCTGTGTCTTTCAACCCGGTCGTATGAAAAGCCTGTGGAGAAAAGGGAGCGTATGGCTCTGTCGGTTTTGGAAACCGATATTCTTTCGCCGTTCATATACGCCCCATTGCCCTTCATGGCGGAGTAGGTCTCCCCCAGCGGGGGGCAGCAAACGGCGGCGCAGTACGGCTCTTCATCCACATATACGCCCACCGATATGCCTGTGAACGGGAATCTGTGCACAAAGCTGGTGGTGCCGTCAATAGGGTCGATGTAGATCACCTTTCCCGGCTGCATCCCGATATCCGGAGGGGAGGACTCCTCCCCTATTATCCTGAAATCGGGAAACGCCTTGCCGAGCGCGTCGGTGAGCATCTTTTCGAGCTCCAGATCATATTGGGTCACGAGGTCTATCTCGCCTTTGAAAGCTACTTTCTTGTCCCTGCTTTCATAAAACTCCTTCATCCGATCCCCGGCGCGTTCAACGGCCGGCAAAAGTTTATCCAGCATAGTCCTTATTTCCAGAACCTCATTGTGCCTTTTTCCGCAAGATTTATGTGCATTTTATAGACTTCCGCCAGCATATGCGGTTCGTGCGCCCGCCCGGTGGCCATTTCAGACCTTTCAAGATAATCAGTCAGATATGGCCTGTATTCCGGATGGGCGCACTTTTCTATAATAGTTCTGGCGCGGTCTTTAGGCGAAAGGCCCCTGAGATCAGCAAGCCCCTGCTCGGTCACAAGCACATCGAGATCGTGTTCGGTGTGGTCCACGTGCGTAACCTTGGGCACAACACAGGATATGCCCAGCTCGTCCGTTTTGCTGGGGCGCGCGGACGGGCAGTGCATAATGGAAAGATAGCCGTTGCGCAGGAAGTCGCCGGAACCGCCTATGCCGTTCAGCATGTTTGTGCCGCCCACCAGGGTGGAGTTTGCGTGGGCATATATATCGAACTCCACAGGGGTATTCATGGCAAGAACTCCCAATCTGCGGATGACTTCAGGATGGTTTGATATCTGCTGAGGGCGCAGGATGACCTTGCTTTTGTAAAAATCGTACTTGTCCCACCAGATCTTAAAGCCCTCCTCTGAAAGTGAGAGGGATGAGCAGCTTATAGTCTTACATTTCCCGGAATCGAGGAAGGGCAGGAAGGTATCCTGCAACACTTCGGTATAAACGGTCAGATCCTCGAACGGTGAGCCGGTAAGCCCGCCAACAACCGCGTTGGCGATGGAACCCACGCCGGACTGCAGCGGCAGGAGGTTTTTGGGCAACCGCCCGGCTTTGACCTCTTCGGCAAAAAAGGCGACTATGTGGTCGGCAATACGCTGGGACTCATCGTCCGTCCCCCGGAGAGCACGACCGGTATCTTTCATCCTGGATTCGACGATACCTACAATCCTGCTTTTATCGGTGGGCACATATGTGGTTCCCACGCGGTCGCCGGCTTTCATGACGGGTATAATCTTCTTGTGGGGAGGGCGATCGGCCACAAGGATGTCATGCATCCCTTCGAAGGAAGGCAGGCCGGTGTTGATCTCCACGATTATTTTATCGGCTATGGCGATAATTTCCGGCGTCGCGCCTACGGAGCCGGCAAGCACTATATTCCCGTCTTCGGTGATCGCTGAAGCCTCTACTATGGCGAAATCGAGCCGACCGCCCTGATCTTTGGTATAAAACCCGTAAAGAAGATCCTGCGCGAACATGGAGAGGTGTTTGTCGCCCATGCGTATTTCGCCGCAGTTGATCCCTTTGCAGATATTTTTGCCGGTCTGGTACGGCCAGCGTTTGTCGATCATTTTCAGCGTAGCCCAGCGATCTTCGGACTCCGCGCCGGTGGACGCGCCCACATACAGGTTAAAACGCCACTTCCCCTGGAGGCCGTTCTGCTCGACATAGTCAGCAATCGCTTTCGGCATGACTTTCGGGTAACCCACAGGGGTAAACCCGGACCAGCCTATATTCATCGTCCTTTTAACC
>JAVBTI010000067.1:0-21938 GCA_031556255.1 Deferribacterales bacterium
CGTTAAAAACACGCACCTGTTCGGAAAAAACAATGCCCGTAAACTGCACTTCAAAAAGATCGGCGGCCTTGTCCATCTCGCATAAAGTCTGAATGACGTCGCCGGAATCCGCCCCGGACTTCGCCAGCAAATCCCGCACGGCGTTAAACACGCTCTTGAATGAAGAAAGAATGACGTCCGGCCGCGTACCCTGTGCGTAACGGGCCTTTGCATGATTAACAAGAAGGCTGGACACATTTTTATGTTTGAAAATAAGTGCCCCGTAATCCGCCCCCTGCGGATAGTTTTCCAGAGCGTCAAGAATTCCGGCGCAAACCGCCTCCACATCGCCGGAACCGGAACCCGATCCGGCCTCAATGGCCCTGTACTGTGACAGGACAGACCTTGTCGCATCGTTCAGCATAATAGTACCTTCCACTTGTCAACTGACGGAAGTATATACAAATACAAAAAAACGCGCCACTCCTAATTATCAGGCTCAAGTTTCATTAGCTCCCCCTCTCATATATCGCAGCCCGCCGGAGGAATATCAACAGCAACGTCACCCCGGACTTGGTCCGGGGCCGGAACGAAGCGATAAGGAAATTCCTTATCTACTAATCCCTGGATTCCGGGTCAAACCCGGAATGACGGAAGGCCTGGATTCTACTTCACCGCTTTGGTACGCACAAGGAAAGACGGCTTTGTGTCTTTCGCCAGGGCGTTTCCGAACGGGTCATACTTACTGTTGGGCAGCATTCTGGAATCAGTGACGGCGTCAGGATATTTCTTTTTCAATTCCGCCAGATCGCCTGCATCCAGTGCCCTCTGCGGGCAGGAGTCCACGCATATAGGCTTTTTGCCCGCCTGCCATCTGTCTATGCACATATCGCATTTGTTCATGGGGTGGGGAGTCTGCCATGAGGGATCTTTAAGCGGCTCATCGCTGTCAGCACTGAACTGCGGCGCACCATACGGGCAAACCGCAAGACAGGTGCGAAAATTCTGGCAGGCCGCCCTATCAACCAGCACTACTCCATCTTCCGGACGTTTAGTAATAGCTCCGGTGGGACAGGCTGTGAGGCACGACGGCACACCGCAATGGTTGCAGGAAACGGACAAAGTTATGAACCGCATCGCCGGGAAAGAGCCCTGCTCGGTGGCGTTCAACCTCCGCAGGTTCATACTGCCCGGCTTGATCCTTTTCCAGTCCTTGCAGGAAACTACACATGCATTACACCCGGTACAACGGGTCTGATCGAAATAAAATGCTCTTTGCATGATAACCCCCCCTATGCCTTCACTATCTGGACTCTGTGATCGGAGCCGACGGTACAGCCCTGTATTATCCTGGACGGACGCAATGACCCGAGGGTGTTCATACACCCGCCGATATCTATGCCGGAAGCATCCTGCTGAAACCACGATCCTTCCGCCATAACCACAACACCCTGCCTTGTCTGTTCAGACAGCACGGCAGTTGCATACAGAGCTCCCTGCTCATTTCTGAGGATTATTTTACTTCCGGTGAATATGTCCAGTTTCAACGCATCCGAAGGGTTTATATATACCGGCTCATAGACACCGTCGTCCCATGTCTGCATGGAAATACGATCCGCGGGCAGAAAGGCGGGCATCCCCTCGCTGTCCCTTTTATAGATGGCGTTCAGGTAGCGGTTGTTGTTATAAACAGAGTGGGAACGGTAGTGGGAATGGTATACGTTCACCATGAACGGGTATTTTTCATCCTGTTTCAGAAGATCCGGGTGGCTGCCGTCGGCATGCATTCCGTTCACCGTCGGTATATACATGGGGATGGGGTAGACAAAGCGCGCGTCCGTCTTGCCGTCGTGCAGGGGCATTTTCAGGGAGACCTTGCCGTTGGCGTCGATATTGTCATTGAAGCGAGCGCAGTAGTCTTCCATAAGAGCCTGACTGTATGCCTCCATCTTGCCGGAAGGGGTGTTCAGCGGACTTGCGGCGGGGTCTTTGCGGAAATTCGCATGGGCGATAAAAGCCGGCACCGACGGGTCGAGCACTGCGGGTTCACCGTTTTTCCACCTTTCATAGGGCAACTTTTTATTCAGGGCACGGTAGTTTTCCTCGATCCACTGTTCTATCCTTTTGCCTTTGGCGCCGCGAAACTCTGTCTCTTTGCCGAAACCGCCCGCGATACCGGCACAGATCTCGTAGTCCTCTTTCGCTTCACCCACAGGCTCAACGGCTTTGTTCATATAGATCATCGTTTCGCCGAATCCGTGCCAAGGCTGGGATACCTGGTTTTTCTCGAAAGGCATGGCCGTGGGCAGGATATAGTCCGCATAACGCATGGAAGAGGTCATGAACTGGTCCACGCCCACTATCAACTCGACCTTCTTCTTGTTTTTCAGTATGGCTGCTTTGGAGGCGGGGTCGGCGTCCTGGTTCACAAGCCCGTTCCAGCCGAAAAATACTATCGCCTTCACGGCGGGCATCTTTTTGACCTGCCCGCAGTTCCAGTCCGATTTTCCGGTGCCGCCGTTTTTGATCACGTCCGCCACCATGAAGTTAGGGAAAGTATTCCTGGCAAAAGCCGGGGTCCAGGTTTTTGATGTGAGCTGTGTCATATCGTAAAGCTTGTTGTTCTTTATGACATTATTATCGCCGGTGGGCATGCCCACGCTGCCTATAGGGGCCTTGTCGTTGTGGAAACCTATGGAGCGGCCGCTCTCCCCGAAATTGCCGGTGATCGCCCCGAGGGTGTATAAAAGCCACGGTGCCTGTTCCGATTCGGTATTGCGCTGGAAACCGCCGTGCAGAGTTATGATGTTCTTCTGCGACGCTATGCTCTCCGCCAGCTTGATGATATCGTCCGCGGGCACGCCGGATATCTTTTCAGCCCAGGCGGGTGTTTTTGCCGTCTGACCATATATGGGCGCACGTTTTGACGAGAGCGCGTCCGTTTTATTGAAATTATACCCTATTGTCTGCGGATAAATCGACAGCGCCTGATTCAGCCCCCTTTTCACCAGGGTATCGTCCATGCCCATAATATAGGCGCTCAGAGACGCGCCGGCGGGAACCACGTACTTATCCAGGTCGTCGGTAACGGGGGCGTTTTTGTGGTAATGTTTAGGAGCGGGATCGTCAAAGAAGCCATGTACATACTTTTTGATAAAGTCGGAACTGATGCCTCCCGGCACATCCAGCTTATTTTTAAGCAAATGATACATCATCGCCAGAAGCACTGCTGCATCGGTTCCGGGGATCGGATTGATGGCAACATCCGCCAGAGTGCTCACGGTTTTGGATATACGGGGATCAACCACAACTATTTTAACCCCCTTCTCTTTGGCGAGAGTCAGATAATAGGTAGTGTTGGTTCCCATGACGGTTTCCGCCGAGTTGTAGCTCCACAGCACTATCTGCTGCGCATTTACAAAATCCTGCCTGGAGTTCCCCGGAGGGGTAAGATAGTTGCCGCCGAAAAAGAAAAGCGACATATATTCAAGCGCCGGATAGCTGTACCCGTAACCGGGATGCGGGCTGTTGCTCCCGCCCAGCAGGTTCAGCATGCGTTCCGGCATGTCAAGGGTGCCGGGAGTGGCGCCGCCGCCGGAAGATGAGAGGTTGAAAATTGTCTGCGGCCCTTTTGAAGAATCACTTGCTATCTGTTTCAGCTTGCTTCCTATATCTTTGTAAGCGTCAGACCAGGATATTTTCACAAAACCGTTTACATCCCCCCGTTCCTTGGTCTGCTTCATGGGATATATAAGACGGTCATGCCTGTAATACTGGTCCGCCCTGGAACGGCAGCGGACGCAGGCTCTTTTCTGCGGGTTGTCGCTTGCCATATCATCCGGCAACTCATCAGTTATGAATTTTTTAATAACACCGTTTTGAACATACGCCCTTATCACACACCTTCCTCCGCAGTTATGCGGAGCGGAACCCGGCACGATCATATACCCGGCGCCGCTTTCCTGTGCAATCGCAGCACTTTCAAAGGGTGCTGACGGACCGGCCAGAGCGCCCGCAACCCCCAGAGTAGCCGCACTTTTGATAAATGTTCGCTTAGACATTCTGAACTGATTCTCCATTACCTCATACCTCCTTGCGTTTCTTAAAATGCAATTGTAAAATACAATAAAATCAATTGCACTTTAATAGTCAATAAATCGCTTTCAGATCATACGGTTTATTGCCCCGGGGAGGGTGATGGCACACTACTTAGTTGCTACTTTTTACCATGATACATATTAGTTATATTTTTTTAGTAAAAAAAACCAATTATTACTCTTTTTTATTGTAATCGTCATCCAGGGTCAGCGATAAAAATCGGGACAATCAGGCAAAATTATTATAAACTTCATTTGGGAAAAAAGCTATCCCGGCCGTCACTCTGCATATTTACAATCGATCACCGTTATGATAAGTATATTACAACATTTATTTGAGGTATTAATCTTGTCCATTTTTGACCGGCCGCTTCTGGCTCTCGGGCGTGAGGCCAACGATATACGAAGTAATCTCTGGGGAAAAGATACATTTTATGTGAAAAACCTCCACATTAATTTCACAAACATCTGCCAGAACAGATGCAAGTTCTGCGCTTTCTCCCGCAGGGCGGAAGACGGCGACGGCTATCTGATGAGCGTGGAGGATATAGTGAACGATGTCCGCACACGCGGGCACGAGGCAAAAGAACTCCACATCGTGGGCGGCCTGCACCCCGGCGTAGAACTTGATTATTACACGGACATGCTGTCTACCCTTAAAAAGGAGTTTCCCGGCAAAGCAATAAAAGCTTTCGGGGCGGTCGAAATGGAGTTTATGGCAAGGCAAGCCGGGATACCCCTGCAGAAGCTTTTTCCGAAACTTAAAACGGCGGGACTTGACATGATGCCCGGCGGAGGCGCAGAAATATTTGACGAAAAAGTCCGCAGCATAATATGCCCCGAGAAAATATCCGGGGCAAAGTGGCTTGAAATCATGGAGACCGCTCATGACGCAGGGCTGAAAACAAACGCCACCATGCTTTACGGGCACTTTGAAACACCGCGGGACAGGGAAAACCATCTCCTGTCCATCCGCAAATTACAGGAGCGGACCGGCGGTTTTAACGCCTTTATTCCTCTGGCGTTCCAGCCATCGGGCACGGTTTTTAGCGGCAACAGCCCGGCAACGGCCACAGACGACCTTTATGTGACCGCCGCCGCAAGGGTTATTCTGGACAATGTGCCGCACATCAAAGCCTACTGGGTTATGATGGGAGAAAAGACGGCGCAGGTGGCTCTGCATTTCGGGGCGGACGATCTGGACGGCACCATTGTACGGGAAAACATCGCATACGCAGCGGGGGCCAAAAGCAGACGCGGCATGACGGAAAGCGATCTGAGAAACCTTATAACGGCAGCAGGTTTAAACCCGGTGGAAAGAGATTCTTTTTACTCCAAAGTTGCGTAACTGCAAAGTTGGTGATATTCTGAATAATTATTGTCCGGCGCATTCTGAAGCAAGCGGTTATTAAGAGAAAACAGCGCCAATCAAAGGTTGGTACATATAAAATGTTCGAATTTGTCTTCATTGACCCATCACCGAATCTGGAACTGCTTTCCAGGACACTGCACAGCATGGGGCGCACTGTTGTAAATGTTTATACAAAAGATTTCACCGTATTCCATCCGAAAAATTTATGGGTATTCATGGACGGCAGGCATTTCCGCATAAACGACGGAAAAGGGGCCCCGGATGCAGACATTATGGTTTGTATGCTGAAGAAGCCGTTTTTTGCAAAATTCCGTCTCAAAAGCCTGAAAGAAAAACTCTCCGCAATCGATCCGCTGCTGGCCGGCGGCACTTTTCAGGACTACATGCTCTTTACCGGACAGTTAAAAACGGGGGCGGAGCTGCCTATAACTGTCAGCAGCCTCAGCTTCGATGAAATAACCGCTAAATACCCCACATCCACCGTAGTCACCTCCCGGCTGCCCGCACCGAACGGAAAACACGCCGTCACATACTGGCGCACTGATTACGATATCGCGGAAGCGCTGGGAAACGATTACTACTTCTTTTTTGACGGGAAATCACGCCATGAACTTTACAGGCGGGACAATCTCCTCGTCACAGTGAGCGAACAGAAAACCAAACTGGACTGGCTGAAGCAGATGAACCCCACCCTCGCCAGGTTTCAGTTTGAAAAGGTCAAAAGCGTGAGTTTCCACCAGAACCAGAACCCCTGGCTGCAGAAATATTCGTCAAAAATCTACATTGTGAACGACTACAGCTGGCAGGGTGTCTACGTGCAGATGCCCGAAAACTGGGCAAAAACCTTCCGAAAGCTGGTATGTATAGAAAAGAAGCGGTAGCCGGGCATTTTTACCCCGACAATCCCGGCACGCTGGCGGATTTCATAGATAAACACCGCAGCAGGGATGGCACAATAAAAGCAAAAGCAGCGGTGGTGCCCCACGCCGGATATCTGTTTTCAGGAGCACTGGCGGTAAAAACTCTTTCAAAAGCGGAAATACCCGACACTGTGCTCATAATAGGTCCCAACCATACAGGTTTCGGCGAAGATATCTCTCTTTTCGACAAAGGAGTCTGGCGCACCCCGCTGGGCGACGTAACTGTGGAGGAAAAGATAAGCTCAAAGCTCGCCGGCACAGGTTTTTTTAAACCGGACTATTTGGCGCACGCCCGGGAATATTCAATAGAAGTGCTTCTGCCTATACTGCGGCACCTGAACCCCGCGATGAAAATCGTTCCGGTCGCGGTGGCGGGGATGGGGTACCCCGCCATGGAAAAGGTTGCCGCCGCACTTGCGGAAGCGGTAAAAGGGGAAGATCTTTTAATTGTGGTAAGCGCCGACCTCAACCATCATGACGATGCCGTAACCGGCGCAGTCAAAGACAAAAAGGCGATAAACTGCATGTTGGAGCTTGACGGAAAATCTTTGTATGATACAGTAATAAATGAGCGGATAACCACCTGCGGATTGTACTCCGCAGTTATAGGACTGTCGGCCGCAAAAGCCCTTGGAGCACAAAAAGGACTGCTGATTGACTACACCCACTCCGGCATGGTCACAAAAGATCACAGCGATGTGGTCGGCTACGCCGGAATAGTGATCAAATAAGGAGGTACTGCATGAAAATCAAAAAAGCCGTTTTTCCGGTGGCTGGTTACGGAACAAGGATGCTGCCCGCCACAAAGGCTATTCCGAAAGAGATGATCACTCTCATCGACAAACCGCTGATCCAGTATGCGGTTGAAGAAGCGATAGATTCAGGGATAGAGCAAATAATCTTTGTCACAGGCAGGACAAAAAAAGCGCTGGAAGACCATTTCGACATAAATGTCGAGCTGAATAAAATCCTGTGGGAGAGCGGCCGCACCAAACTGTATGAAGACATGAAACGCATCAGCGAAATGGTGGACGTCATATACGTCCGCCAGAAAGAGCAGCTGGGCCTGGGCCACGCCATCCTGTGCGCGAAAGAGATCGTAAAAAATGAACCGTTCGCGGTTATACTGCCCGATGATATTATATTGTCGAAAGAGCCGGCCACGGCCCAGCTTATCCGCCAGTACGAGCGGGTGAACGGCAACGTGGTGTCACTCATGCCGATAAACGCGCAGTACGCCCACCGTTACGGAATAGTGAATATCGACTCCCGCCTTGACGACAGACTGTATAAACTCTCCGACATGGTGGAGAAGCCTAAGGACACACCTATGTCTGAACTCGCCATTATAGGCAGATATATATTAACACCCGACATAATAGGCATTCTTGAGAAAACGCGCCCCGAAAGCGGTCATGAAATACAACTGACCGATGCCCTGCGCACCTCCGCCAAAAAAGGGCAGGTGTTCGGCTATGAATTTGAAGGGGAGCGGTTTGACTGCGGCGACAGGATAGGCCTCCTGGAAGCTACCCTCAGTTTTGCCGCTAACAACCCCGAACTGGCGCCGGAGTTGAAGCGTATAGTGAACGACATGGGGCTCTAATATGCGTCTGAGATGGGTATCCAACATCACTATGTATAACCCCGGCTCCGAACGGAGCCGTGAGTATGACGTGGAGGGAGAACAGCCGTACCCGCCGATAGACGTGATAACCACCGACGACGAAATACATATCTGGGCGGATCTGCCGGGCGTCAGAACCGAGGATATCAACATTTACATCCAAAACGATCTGCTTGTGATTGAAGGAGTCAAACAGTCTTACTACCCGCAGGGACAGCGCAGAGTTTTCCACCGCGTCGAGCGGCAAAGCGCCCCCTTTCGCAGAGTGCTCAGGCTCCTCTCCCCCGTAAATGAGAATTCCGTTTTTTCTAAACTTGATAACGGCGTCCTGCACATATTCTGGAAACGTCATTAAAATCTAATAAGGTATATATTTATGGAAAAAGAACTCACTGTTCCTCAACAACTGCCGTTATTGCCTGTCAAAGACGTTGTAGTCTTTCCCAATATGGTAATCCCGCTGTTTATAGGAAGAGAAGGGAGCATCGCCGCGGTTGATCACGCTCTCGGGTCAAACCGCCTCATCATGTTCGTGACGCAGATCGACCCTTCCGTTGAAGAACCCCAGAAAAACGACCTGCACAAGACCGGCACCGTGGGGCAGATACTGCGGATGCTGAAACAATCCGACGGCAAAGTAAAAATACTCGCCCAGGGACTGCGCAGAGCGAAAATCAACGATGTCACAATGCAGCAGGACGGGATGCTCCTCGCCTCCATTGAACCTTTGCAGGCCAAAGAGTCCGCCAACGACCTGAACGCGGAAGCGCAGATGCGCACAGTAAAAGAGCAGCTTATAAAGCTGGTCGGGATGGGAAAACCCGTGCTGCCGGAATTTGTAGAGGTGCTGGAAGGGCTGAACGAGCCGGATAAACTCGCGGACATACTCGCGTCAAACCTGGGCGTGACACCAAACGAAGCGCAGGATCTCCTTGAAATTGAAGATCCGCTTGAACGTCTTAAAAAGGTATCCGAATATTTCAACCGTGAGCTGTCTATCCTCGAAGTCCAGCAGAAGATCGTTTCCAGCACCAAAGGGGAGATCGATAAAAATCAGCGGGAATACTTTCTGAGGGAACAGCTTAAGGCGATACAGAAAGAGCTGGGGGAGGACGGATCCAACACAGGCGAAATGGAAGAGATCGCCCGCAAAATAGACGATGCCAAAATGCCGGCGGATGTGGAGAAAGAAGCACGCAAACAATTGAAACGCCTCTCCAACATGTCGCAGGACAGCGCGGAAGGTTCAGTTGTACGCACATACCTTGACTGGCTCACCGAACTGCCCTGGAGTAAATCCTCCAAAGAGAGCCTTAACATACAGAAAGCGAAACGCATACTTAATGAAGATCATTACGGCATGGAAGAGGTCAAAGAGCGTATACTCGACTTTCTTGCTCTGCGCAAGCTTAAAAAGGATCTGAAAAGCCCGATCCTTTGCCTTGTAGGGCCTCCGGGAGTGGGCAAAACATCCCTGGGCAGATCCGTGGCAAGGGCACTGAACAGGGAGTTCGTACGTATGAGCTTCGGCGGCATGCGGGACGAAGCTGAAATACGCGGCCACCGGCGCACCTACATAGGCGCCATGCCGGGTAAGATAATACAGGGGCTTAAAACCGCCGGAGTTAACAATCCGGTTATGATGCTCGACGAGATCGACAAACTGGGCGCCGATTTCAGGGGTGATCCCGCGTCGGCACTCCTTGAGGTGCTGGACCCGGTTCAGAACAACAGCTTCACCGACCATTATCTGGGTGTGCCTTTCGACCTCAGCCACGTCCTTTTCGTGACCACGGCAAACTACCTTGACCCTATCCCCGCGCCTCTGCGCGACCGGATGGAGATCATACGGCTGGCGGGCTACACTGAAGAGGAAAAGCTCGCCATAGCGGAAAAATATATAATCCCGCGCCAGATAAAAGAGTCCGGTCTGACAAAATCTCAGATAACCTTCAGCAAAGACGCTGTTAAAGAAATAATCTCCGGCTATACAAGAGAGTCCGGCCTGCGCCGGCTGGAGCAGGTCATCGGAACAGTGTGCCGCAAGGTCGGACGCAAGGTCGTAGAGAAAAAAGGCACCAAATTCGCCGTCACCGCGAAAAACGTCTCTAAATTCCTTGGACCGGAAGAGTTCCAGGGGGAAGACGAGTTGAAAAAGAACGAGGTCGGCATAGTCACCGGTCTCGCGTGGACTCCCGTCGGCGGAGACGTCCTTTTCATCGAATGTACTAAGTTCAAAGGCAAAGGCGGCCTTACACTGACAGGGATGCTGGGCGATGTGATGCGGGAATCCACACAGGCCGCGCTGACCTATGTACGTTCCATAGCGCCTAAATACGGTGTGGATGAGAAAGAATTTTCCGAAAACGATATCCATCTCCACGTTCCGGCGGGTGCGATACCGAAAGACGGCCCCTCTGCGGGGATAACAATGGCCACCGCCATTATGTCCGTCATGACGGGGCGCGCCGTGCGCAAAGACGTGGCCATGACCGGGGAAATAACCATCACCGGCAAGGTCCTGCCGATAGGCGGATTAAAGGAAAAACTTTTTGCCGCAAAACGGATCGGGGTGAAGACAGTCGTTATTCCGCAAAGAAACGCCATAGAGATAGAAAAGATGCCCAAATCCATAACCAAATCACTGAAACTGATACCCGTAAGTTTGTTTGACGAGGTGCTGGAAATTGCGCTGGTGAAGAACTGATTAAGCCGGCGCTTCTCTTCCGCCATTCCGGCCTTCGAGCCGGGATCCAAGGCAGGCGGCATTTTTCCGGATTCCGGGCCAAGCCCGGAATGGCACGTACTTTATAATGCCTATCCCTATTCAGGAAGGGCCGGGGCGGCGGATTATGTATCGGCCGCTTTGCAAAGCACGGTACGGAAGCGTCAAACTGGATGCAGCGCGCGGCGCCGTCCGAAGGAGGCGGAGTGTACACAGACGTACATTAGGATTGCCGACTGAGGCGGCAACAAAGCGATGCGCCAGTTTCGCGCTTCCGTAAATTCCGCACCTTTCAGCATATAAACGCATTCTCTATATGCACAATCTCTCTCCCGTCTATGGACACCACGTCGAACCGGCACAGCGGCGCGATATTTTTCATGTTGCAGAAGTAATGGGCGGATTTTATCAGTTTCTGCTGCTTGCTCCGGGTGACAGCTTCCATTCCCGCGCCGAACCGCCCGTCACTGCGGAGTTTAACCTCCACGAAAACCAGGACGTCACCGTCCGACGCAATAATATCCACCTCTCCGTAAGGAGTGCGCATATTTAATTCCACTATTTTATAGCCCTTTTTAATGAGATGTTTGGCTGCCTGCTTTTCACCCCTGGCTCCCAATACCTTTTTGAGGAAGGTGTTTTTAAACATAGCTGCCTATGAAGGTTCGACGGTGCAGGATGGTCGGGCCCAGTCTGCGGATCTGCTCCAGATGGATTTTTGAACCGTACCCTTTGTTACTTTCCCATCCATACCCGGGAAACAGCTCGGCCATGTCGTCCATCAACGCGTCCCGGTACACTTTTGCCACTATGGATGCGGCAGAAACGCAGAGATACATGCTGTCCGCCTTGCACGGATGCATGGAGGGGCATGGGAGGTTGTTCAGCCCGACGGCATCTATAATAATGAGGTCGCAGGGGATGTCGATGCGGGTCACGGCGGCCTGCATAGCCTGTTTTGTGGCGGAAGCTATGCCTATTCTATCGATAAGGGCGTTGCACACAACGCCTATCCCTATCGCCAGCGCCTCCCTGCGTATGATTTTATCCAGCGCCTCCCTTTTTTTGGCGGAGAGCTGTTTTGAGTCTTTTACATCGGGGTTGAAATAATCGTCGGGCAGGGCAACCGCGCAGGCCACTACAGGACCGGCCAGACAGCCCCGCCCCACCTCGTCCACCCCCGCAATAATCTTCATATCGCTGCATACTCACGGGCTATCTTGCTGCGCGCCATATCGGAAACCTCTTTTCTGTCCCCCCCCCTGGTAGATATCCTGTCGAACACGGTTATGGTGACGTCAAGGGTGTTCAGTTTTCTGAAAAGGGCCCAAATATGAGGCATAAAAGGCATTTTATCCAAAACCACAAAGCTTTTATTTTCTTTTGTAACCGGTTCGTTGTTGATGCGGCGGTATTGCAGGCATATGGGAAGAACAGGCACCCCCGCCAGCATGGCCGCTTCTATAAATGCGGAATGGAAGGACGCTACCGCTTCGCCGTTGCCCGTCCCCCCTTCGGGGAACAATGTCATGGTGATCCCCTCTTTCAGCATATTTGCGAGGCGGCCCATTTCAGCAATGAGCTTTGTTTTGGTGGACTTGTCCACAAAAAGAGTGCCGCCGTTTGCGGCTATGGCGCCTATGACCGGTTCCCTCTCTATCCCTTTGTGGGAAAGGAAAAGAGTGGGTTTTACAGATGAAAGTACAAGTATGTCCAAATATGACAGATGATTTGACACGATCAGACAGGGGGCGTCATCCGAGAGTTCGCCCATGCCGGTGACGGCGACATTGATACGAAACACCTTCATAACTTTCCCGGTGTACCGGTGGGTAAGCACCGCCAACGCCCGGTTCCGCGCGGTATCGTTTTTATTAAACTGCCTGACGAAAGATGTTTTCATCAGGAACATCGTTACAATGCTTACAAAACGGGCGCCTCTGTATAGTAAAGCAAAAAAACGCATAATTTTTACACTTAATCCGCCCCGTGGCAGTTTTTATATTTTTTTCCGCTTCCGCAGGGGCAGGGGTCGTTGCGGCCGACTTTCGGGTGGTTGCGGCGCACGGGTTCGGTTTTTTGCTGCTGCGACTCCTCTTTGAATATATCCCGCCGCTCTTCCCTTACTTTTACCGGCTCCTGCCGTTTCACGGCCACCGGGGCGGAATTTTGAAGCTGCACGTGCATCATCAGGTTCACCGACTCAAACTGAATCCTCGAATACATATCGGTGAAAAGAGTGAACGACTCTTTTTTATACTCTATCAGCGGGTCTTTCTGGCCGTAGCCGCGCAGACCGACGCTGTCCCGCAGGTAATCCATCTGCAAAAGGTGCTCTTTCCAGCGGGCATCAATGATATTTATAAGGAGGAAGCGGGCCAGCCCTTCAAAATGCTCCCCCAATACTGCCCTGCGTTCGCCCGCGCGCTTTTCGTAAAGGTCAAGAACTGCTTTTTTATATGTGGCGGAGTCTTCGGGACGCGTATTTGCCAAACCCGGCGCTTCACCGTAAATTTTTTCCACCGCTTCCGAAAACATCGTGCTGTCTTTATGCGTGTGTATATGTTCCGCGTAGAGGTCGTCCGCGATCGTTTCTGAAAATTCCACCAGCAGCTCGTTTATATCGCCGCCGGAAAGGATATTCCTGCGGAGGCCGTAAATTACCTGCCGCTGCTGGTTTGCCACGTTGTCATACTCGAGAAGGTGTTTACGCACCTCAAAGTGCATAGCCTCCACCTTTTTCTGGGCACCTTCTATGGCGCGGCTGACGAGGGTGTGCTCTATAGGCTCCCCTTCCTTCATCCCCAGCCTGTCCATGAGGCCGCCGATTCTTTCCGCGCCGAATATACGCAGAAGATCGTCTTCCATGCTGAGGTAGAAGCGGCTCTCGCCCGGGTCGCCCTGACGGCCGGAACGGCCGCGCAACTGGTTGTCTATCCGGCGGGATTCGTGACGCTCCGTGCCGAGGATGAAAAGTCCGCCCAGATCCGCCACTCCTTCGCCCAGCTTGATGTCGGTACCGCGCCCCGCCATGTTGGTGGCGATGGTGACCGCTTTTTTGCGCCCCGCCCCTTCAACGATGGCCGCTTCCCGCTCATGGTTTTTGGCATTGAGGACATCATGGGGAATTTTCAGCTTGCCCAGCCGCTTGCTGAGCAACTCCGACTTTTCGATGGACACTGTGCCCACCAGCACCGGCTGCCCTTTGTGGAAGAGCCTTGCTATCTCCTGAGCGATGGCTTCATATTTTTCTTCCACGGTGCGGTAGATCATGTCCGGCTGGTCTTTGCGGATCATATTTTTATGTGTGGGTACCGATACCACGGTAAGTTTATATATCTGCCGGAACTCTTCAGCCTCTGTCAGTGCCGTACCTGTCATACCGGCGAGCTTTTTATACATGCGGAAGTAGTTCTGGAAGGTAATGGACGCGAGAGTCTGATTCTCATTCTGGATCTTTACCCCTTCCTTCGCCTCCAGCGCCTGGTGCAGGCCATCTGAGAAACGGCGGCCGGGCATGAGGCGGCCGGTAAACTCGTCCACTATTATAACCTGATCATTTTGTACGACATAATCCACGTCCAGCTTGAATACCGCATGAGCTTTCAACGCGTTGTTGACGAAGTGGAGGGTGTTTACATTGGACGCGTCAAATATATTGCCTACCTTAAGCTCTTTTTCGACGTAGTTTATACCTTCATCGTTAAGGGTTGATGTGCGGTGCTTTTCATCGACTTTATAGTGCACGTCACGTCTCAGATGCTTTACGACTTTGTTTATATTGTAATATTTATCGGTGGACTCTTCCGTGGGGCCGCTTATAATGAGAGGTGTGCGGGCTTCGTCAATCAGGATGCTGTCCACCTCATCAACAATGGCGTAGTTCAGCTCCCTCTGAACAAAAGCACCCTGTTCGTATTTCATATTGTCCCTGAGATAATCGAATCCGAACTCGTTATTGGTGCCGTATGTTATATCGCAGGCGTAGGCCTCTTTCCGGCTGATATCAATTGTATCTACCTTTCCGGCGGTTTCATCCGTCCAAACGACTTTCCGGGAATTCTCGTTCTGTATTATCCCCACGGAGAGGCCGAGTTTAAGATATATAGGCCCCATCCATGTCGCGTCACGCCGTGCCAGATAGTCGTTTACGGTAACAAGGTGCGCCCCTTTCCCTTCGAGGGCGTTCAGATAGAGGGCCAGTGTGGCGACAAGGGTTTTACCTTCACCGGTTTTCATCTCGGAAATCTGCCCCCGATGAAGCACGCAGCCGCCCATAAGCTGGACATCATAATGACGCATGTTCATAAGGCGCTTGCTGGTTTCCCGCACAGCGGCGAACGCTTCGGGCAGAACGTCGTCCGGCGACGCGCCGTCCGCAAGCTTTTGGCGGAGCCTGCCGGTTGTGGAATAGAGTTCGCTGTCCGGCATGGCCGCGAAAGTACTTTCCAGGGCGTTGACGGCGGCTATGATGGGCTGAAGCTTTTTTATATATTTTTCCTGCCAGGAGCCCAAAATCTTATTGAGAATTAATTTTATCATTCCGACCTCACTTCAAACCTAAATTATAATTCAACTTGGGAATATACGCAAGCAATTGAATACGCCATGGCACTATTTTGCAGGGAATGACAGGGCTGTCAGCTCACCAGGAAGAACTGTCTGCCTTTGAATGCAGCGATCCCCAGATCTTTGCTGCCGCTCAGTATCTGCACATTGTGGAAATCAGCCAGTGTAAGAAGTTCTAGAACCTCTTCGTCGGAATAATACTGTTCCTGCACTTTTATGTCCTCCCTGTGCCATGCATTTCCTTCTTTCAGAAAGGTGGTGATGTTATATACAGCGCGGCCTGAGAGCAGATCAAAGGCGGGCTTCAGAATGCATACATTATCGTCCTCCACTCCGGAAAACCCCGCCTCCCAGTTCTGATCGAAGGTGTCTTCGTCGTTCAGGTCAAAGAGGAAAAGCCCGTCCTCTTTAAGGGCCCCACGTACAGATTTGAAGCAGGACAGAAGTTCGTCCCGGGTGAGTATATGGTTGAGGCTGTCAAATAAAGATATCACCCCGTCGAACTTGTATCTGAATGAAAAACTTATAGCATCCCCAGGGACAAACGAGGCTGCGGGAGCATTTTCTTTGGCAAGTAGCAGAATTGTTTCGGAATTGTCCAGCCCGGTCATGCGATAGAGCCTGCGGGACAGGCGAGCGCATATCTGCCCCGTGCCGCAGCAGAGGTCAAGGATTTCCGCCTTGTCGGGCATACTTGGGAGGAATACACGGTTCAGCGCCCTCTCAAATAGTTCAGGTGAGCTTTGGGTCCAGTATTTATTGTAAAACCAGGCCAGACGGTCGTATTCGCTCATATATCACCAATACTGCATAGTTGTAAGCGACAAGCGGGAGCGCTTCTATGGAACAAGCCAACTCTAACGCCCCTTCATGACCCAGAAGTGATCAACCGGGCCGTCACCCTGCCCTATGGAAAGGTTTCCGCCGGCCGTTATCGCGCTTGCGATATATTTTTTTGCCAGCCTCAGGCTCTCTTCCAGTGTATGGGAGAGCGCCAGGTAGGCCGCTATAGCTGAAGAAAAGGTGCAGCCGGTGCCGTGGAGGTTTTTCGTCTCCACCCAGTCCGAAGTAAACTCGTAGAAAGACTTTCCGTCGTACCAAAGGTCGACGGCTTTGCCGCTCCTGTCGCCCGCGTGCCCGCCCTTCAATACCACTGACCTTGCACCTTTGCGGGCGATAGCTTTGCATGCTTCCCGGCGGTCGGAATCGCTTGTTATCTTACCGCCTGTAAGGGCTTCGGCTTCGGGCAGGTTGGGCGTGATCACTCTGGCCAGCGGAAAAAGATGCCGCACCATTTCTTCCACAGCGCTCTCCTGTAAAAGAATAGCTCCCGTGGTGGATACCATGACCGGATCAACCACCAGATTATCCACCTGCCAGTGTTTCAGCCTGCCTACAACAGCGGATATAATCTCCGCGGAAAAGAGCATCCCGGTTTTAACGGTATTGGCACCTATATCGGACATGACTGCGTCAATCTGGTGGGTGACGCTTTCCGGGGAGACGGGATAAACGTGGGTAACTCCCAGTGTATTTTGGGATGTCAGAGCGGTTATCGCCGACATGCCGAATACCCCCAGCGCGGAAAAAGTTTTGATGTCCGCCTGGATGCCCGCGCAACCGCCGGAATCGGAGCCCGCAATCGTAAGAGCACGCGGTGTCATAGGCTTTCTACCTCCTCTGTTTCTTCTATGTAAAATTTCTCGAATATTCTCGCGGTAGACGGCGGTATCTGCGTTTCGGAAGTGATAATACTGTAGGACGACCTGCCGTAATATTCGTTCATCTGCCTGAAAAACTCTTCCGACGGCTTGACGGCAAATTTTGCCGCCAGAGGGAGGGTGAATTCGTATTCGTCGCCGCGGCTGAAGCTCAGCGTAACAGGCATGGAGCCGGCGTTCTGTCTGATGACGCCGTAAAGCCGGCTTATATCATCTTCAGCGGTTTCGGTCAGGTTCAGCGATATGGCGAGTCCTTTAGTCAGCTTTTCCAGCGCTTCTCCCATGGAGTAAAGCTGTTTGACCTGTATGGATGTCCTGTCCCCCTCTTTTTTCCATATACCCTCGACAACGATTATCGCTTCCGGCTGGATCATCTGGCTGAACTGTTCATAGGCACGGGGGAACGCCACCGCTTCCACCGTGCCGGTAAGATCTTCCAGTATGAATGAGGCCATGTTTTCCTTCTTTTTTGTGGGATGGTTTTTGTTGGTCAACAGCTTTCTTACAGATTTAACAAGTCCCAGCATTTTAACCGGCATGTCGCTTTCCATGCTCAGTACCGCCAGAGCTGTATCGAAGGCGTTATTGGTGAGTTCCGCCGCGTTCATGATGGGATGGGATGTAAAATACATCGACAACACCGCCTTTTCTGCCGACAGAAGCTCGGAATCGGGCATTTCAGCCACTTCCGGATAATACTCTTCAGGTGTTTCCTCTTTATCTTCAGGGTCAAACAGGAAGTCCTCTATGCTCATAAGACCCTGCTCCTTCATCCGCTGTTTGCGCTGCCCCTGTTCCATACAGCTTTCAAGCACCTGCAGATGCTGGCGGCGGTTCTTGCCGAAACAGTCGAACGCTCCCGCGTATATAAGTGATTCCAGAACTTTTTTATTGACCGTCCGCAGATCCACCCGATGGCAAAGGTCGTATATGCTTTTGTAGGGGCCGTTTTTATCCCTTTCCGCGATAAGCATCTCCACGGCGCCCAGCCCGACGTTTTTCACGGCTTTCAGTCCGAACCAGATGGCGCTGTCGATATGTTCAAACTGCACGCCGCTTTTGTTGATATTGGGGGGATATACTTCAATTCCCATGCTCCGGGCGTCGTCTATGAACGGTATAATTCGCTCAGGTTTAAGATCTTCGGAACTCATGGCGGCAGCCAGGAATTGAGCCGGAAACTTACGGCGCAGGTACGCCGTCTGGTAAGCCAGTACGGCGTAGGCGGCAGAGTGGCTTTTGTTAAAACCGTACTCCGCGAACTTTTCCATCAGGCTGAAGATCTCTTTAGCTTTTTCCACGTTCACGCCGAGTTTGCGTGCGCCCGGAATCCCCAGTTTCTCGCTCCCCTCGATAAATACTTCCTGCTGCTGCTGCATCTCATTGAAATCTTTTTTGCCCATCGCGCGCCGGAGGATGTCAGCGGAACCGAGGGAATACCCGGCCACAACCCGGGCTATCTCCATGACCTGTTCCTGGTAGACTATGACCCCGTAAGTTTCCCTCAGAACCGGTTCAAGCTGCGGCAGGGGGTATGTTATAGGCTGCACGCCGTGTTTGCGGTCACAGAAGAGGTCGAGCATGCCGCTTCCTATAGGGCCGGGGCGGAAAAGGGCATTCAGAGCTATTATATCTTCCAGCACGGAGGGCTGAAGTTTCTTCATCAGGCGGCGCATCCCGTCGCTTTCCAACTGGAAAACGCCTGTGGATTCACCGTTTGAAAGCATTTCATAGACGTCTTTGTCATCAAAAGGTATAGCTGATATGTCAAAGTCCGGGTTGCCGTCTTTGCGTATGCGCCGTATGGCGTCGTCTATAATAGTGAGGTTGGCGAGGCCGAGAAAGTCAAACTTTACAAGCCCCAGCTTTTCCAGAAGACCTTTTTCATACTGTGCCAGCACCTCTTCGTCTTTGCCCCGGCAGAGCGGGACATATTCATCCAGCGGTTTATCGGCGATAACCACCCCCGCAGCATGCATTCCCGCCTGCCGCAGAAGGCCCTCCAGCTTGAGCGAGTGCCGGAAAAGCTCCTCCCCCATCGGGATAGCCTTGAAAGTGCTCTCTATGGAGGGATCATCCCTCAGCGCCTTCGTGAGTGTCATCCCCGGCGCCTCCGGGATCGCTTTTGCCATTTTATCAGCTACGGTGAGGGGGATATCCAGCACCCGGCTCACATCCCGGACAATGGATCTGCCGGACAACCTGCCGAATGTAACTATCTGCGACACCCTGTCGTGCCCGTACTTGTCCCGCACATACTGTATTACTTCATCCCGGCGTAGGACGCAAAAATCTATATCAAAGTCCGGCAGTGACGGGCGTTCCGGGTTCAAAAAACGTTCGAACAGCAGATTGAGCTTGATCGGATCTATATCTGTGATGGTGAGTGAGTATGCCACAAGGGAACCGGCGCCGCTCCCCCGGCCGGGGCCGACGGATATGCCGTTTTTACGGGCGTAGCTTATGAAATCCCATACTATCAAGAAGTAACCGACATAACCTTTCATCTCAATAACGTCCATCTCCATTTCAAGACGCTTGCGGTACTCTTCGTGCAACCCTCCGGGCACACGCTTGAGGCGCTCTGCAAGCCCTTCCTGGGAAAGGTGGCGGAAGTAGCTTTCCGGCGTATAGGGCGCGGGAACATCATACGAGGGGAGGTGGACATTGCCGAACTCAATATTGACGCTGCACCTTTCCGCTATTTTGACAGTGTTTTCAAGCGCCTCAGGGTGATCTTTGAAGTGGCCGTACATCTCTTCCGCCGATTTGAAATAAAGCTCCTCCGATGCTGTTTCCATACGGTTCGGCTGATTTATGGTGGAGGCGGTCTGTATGCACATAAGGACGGTGTGGGACTCATGATCCCCTTTGTCCAGATAGTGGCAGTCGCAGGTGGCGACGAGCGGGATCCCCGTCTCCTGAGATATGTTTATAAGCTGTCTGTTGACGATAGTCTGCTCGGGAATACCATTATGCTGTATTTCGAGGAAATAATTTCCCTCTCCCATGATGTCGCGGTATTCCAGGGCGGCGTCGCGGGCGGCGTTGTAATCCCCGCTGAGTATCTTCTGCGGTATCTCGCCGCCAAGGCAGGCGGAAAGGGCGATGACCCCTTCGTGATACTGCCGGAGCACTTCCTTGTCTATACGCGGCCTGTGGTAGAACCCTTCCAGTTGGGCAATAGAAGCAAGTTTGCGAAGGTTGTAGAATCCTTTATTGTTCTCCGCAAGAAGGATAAGGTGGTAGTTGCTGGTCTGTCCGCGCGTGTACTCCCGTTCATGCCGTGTTGTGGGGGAGATGTAAGCCTCACAACCTATGATCGGCTTTATATCCGCCTTTTTACAGGCATTATAAAAATCCACCACGCCGTACATCGTGCCGTGGTCAGTAATGGCGACGCTTTTCATGCCGAGCGTCTGCGCTTTGGGGATAAGTTTATCTATTAAAATCGCACCATCGAGGAGCGAGTATTGCGTATGCAAATGCAGATGAACAAAGTCCATTTTATTACTCCAGTAGAAAAGTATAAAACAATCCGGGAAGGATAACAAGTATATCGGAAAAATAAAATAAGGGAGGGAGCGGGGGTTACCCGCTCCTCATGGGATATTTCTATTTGCCCCAGTCAGGTCTCGGAGTGGAGTCCGTGGAAGGGGGCAAGGTGGGGTAAGTCAGTTCGGGCTGTTCACCGGTTAAGGTCTTCAGGAAAAGCACTATGGAGTTTACTTCTTTGTCGGAAAGTTTTATCCCGAGCTGCGCTGAGCCCATCAGCGCAACGGCGTCGCTGAGTCTCCACACTTTGCCGGAATGAAAGTACGGGGCGGTGTATTCAATATTTCTGAGGGTGGGGGCTTTGAATGCAAACTCGTCGTCCTTAGCTTCTGTCATTGCGAAACGGCCTTTATCACCTGCAAGTATACTGTCAGACGGTTTTTCCACGACGCCGAACGGATAGTAACCGTCGCTCGTCATATTGATGCCGGAATGGCAACCGGCACACCCTTTGTCCATATAAATTGCCAACCCTTCCTGTTCCGCTTTGGTAAGCGCGTTTTTGTCGCCGCGCAGAAATTTGTCGAAACGGGAATTCGGTGTTAATAAGGTGGCTTCAAACACTTCAATGGCTTTAGCCATATTGTCGAAGGTGACCGGGTCTTTATCGCCGGGAAAGGCTTTTTTGAAGAGGTCGGTGTACTCCGGTATACTCTTCAACACCTGTACCACATATGCCGGAGTGGCGGCCATTTCAACCGACGCCTGTATAGGGCCTTTCGCCTGTTCTTTCAGATCACCGGCACGCCCGTCCCAGAACTGGGCCGAATTATATACTGAATTGAGCACCGTCGGGGCGTTGCGAGGGCCTTTCTGCCAGCCATGGCCTATGGATGTCTCCTGGTAATCGTCGCCGCCAAAGCTGAGGTTATGGCATGTGTTGCAGCTCAAAAGCTGGCTTTTGGACAGGCGTGGCTCAAAATAGAGCATACGCCCGAGGCCGTACTTTGTGTCAGAGGCGGGGTTGTCTTTAAGAGCGTTATACCCCTCTTTTACATTGAGGGGGATAGGTTTGAAATTTTTCTGCGCCTCTTTCATGAGGTCGTCCGCCGCGTAAACCCCTGTTGACAGCAATACCGCGCAACACAGCAATGCCAGTTTCTTCATCATTTCCTCCTTTTGCATCTTTCACAGACAATGTCGAAAGTGATCCTGTGCGAGCTGATTGACATGCCTGTTTTTGTTTCTATCTCTTTATTCAGTTCCGCCTGATAAGGGATATCAATATCGTACATATCTCCGCAAACCGTGCATTCAGCGTGGTAATGCCCGGAGATGTCGCCGTCAAACCTGTCGGGGCCGTTTTCCGTGCGCAGACGTAAGATTTCGCCGCTTTCAGCCAGTCTGTTCAGGTTTCTGTAAACTTTGCCGAG
>JAVBTI010000049.1:0-5535 GCA_031556255.1 Deferribacterales bacterium
CGGATAATTTATAAATCACAACATGCTCCCAATATATTGCGGCCATTCATACGGAAGGCTTGTCAGGCGGGATACAATGCGAAGATATTTTTGAGAGGGGCAACCGCAGTGTACCCGAACGTACATGAGGATTTGACCCGAAAAAATAGCACAGCAGTGCGCCCGCACTACAAGCCGGCCTACTTTATTTTGCTTGTCTGATACCACGCCAAACATATCGCGCATGCCAACGCATCGGTGACATCCAGCGGCACCTTGTTAAATGTCTGATTGAGGTGCAGTTCCACCATCTTCTTTACCTGCTCTTTTTCCGCTTTCCCGTAGCCCACCACCGCCTGCTTTATTTGCAGCGCGGTGAACTCGCAGATGGAAACCTTTGAAAAAAGCAGCGCCGCAAGTATTGCTCCGCGCGTCTGCCCCAGCAAAAGGGCGCTTTTCGCATTGACGGAGTGGAATACATTTTCCACCGCCGCTGAATGCGGGTTATAATTGACTACCGCTTCGCTGATTCCCTGTACGATCACCTTCAGCCTGTCCGGCAGAGGCATCTTTGCGTTAGGCTTTATGAGACGGTGTCCCTCATAAAAAAGCTTCCCTTTTTCCCAGCCTACTATTCCCACGCCGGTGTTGTTCAGGCCGGGATCGATGCCCATAAAATAAATCAAAATCTCTACTCTTCTTCCAGATCCGCATCATCGATGTCATAGTTGCCGTACACTTCCTGAACATCGTCGAGGTCTTCCAGCGCTTCCACCATGGCAATAATCTTTTTTGCGTCGGCGGACTCCACTTTCATGGTATTCTTGGGCTTCATGGTGACCTCCGCGTAGCTCATCACGACGTTTTTGCCCTCCAGCGCCTGTTTCACCTTTTCAAAATCGGAGGGAGCGGTGGTGATGATATGCAGATCGCTGTCGGAAGTAACATCCTCCGCCCCGGCGTCAAGCACTATCTCCATGATGGTGTCCTCGCCGACGGCGTCTGCGGACACTTCCAGCACCCCTTTCATTTCAAACTTCCAGCTAACGCTTCCCGCTTCCGCCATGGAGCCGCCACGCTTGGTCACAGTAGAGC
Organism: Deferribacterales bacterium; assembly: GCA_031556255.1. Taxonomy (GTDB): domain Bacteria; phylum Chrysiogenota; class Deferribacteres; order Deferribacterales; family JAISNW01; genus JAIRQX01. Next base: position 1,075 of record JAVBTI010000049.1, read on the forward strand.
GCACATCAGTAATGGATCTGTTGCGGTTGTCCGTCAGCACCTTCACCAGCAATGCCACGCCCGCCGGCCCGTAGGCCTCGTATGTGACGTCTTCAAAATTCTGCTCGTTCCCTTCGCCGGTGCCTTTCTTTATAGCGCGCTCCACGTTATCTTTCGGCATGTTGGCTTCCCGCGCTTTATCCAAGGCGAGTCGCAGACGCGGGTTGGCGTTCGGGTCGCCCCCGCCTATCTTCGCGGCAACAGTGAGTTCCCTGCCGATCTTTGTGAAAATCTTCCCTTTCTTTGCGTCCTGGGCGCCTTTTCTATGTTTAATATTCGCCCATTTACTATGCCCTGACATCCTTAATCTCCTTTATCTATTGAGCTTTGTGCTCATTAACTAGCTTTTGCAGCTCTAAAAGCTCTTTTTTCATCGCCTCGATCAGGCCGGCCATATAGCTGTAAAACTTTCCGAACTTGTCCGCAAGCTTCGCCATCTGATTCACCGACGGGTCTTCGTTTCCTTTTATGCCGTTTACTTCCACCATTGTTTTTATGAAAAACGACTGTACATAGTGCATAAAGATCAAATAGAACTTTTCTTCGCCGAATATGGAAAGGTTGCTTTCTATCTCAGGATAGCGGCGCTTCGCCTCGCTTTCCATTGACAGATTGCCTTTCTGCCAGGCGGGGTAAACCTCCGTCAAGAAATCGGCGCATGCTTTCTCTCCAACTTTCAGTCGGGAAATTACCGAGTCGCTGTACTCAATGGCATCGGCAACTTTTTTACGAATCGACTGACGGTCCTTTTCCTGCTGGGCGGGAAAAGGTTTGTTCAGTTTTTTCCGCACTGTGGGGATTACATTCAGCGGTTTTTTGACAAACTGGTCTATGGCCTCCCTGAACGTCATAAGCTCCGCGCCGTGGATCTTCGCCCCACCCTCCGTAGCGTTTATCAGCCGCCCGTGGTACTGGGCGATATCATTCTCGAAAAACATTTTAAACGTATACCACACCCGGGTGGTGCGTATTTCAGGAACGTAGTTCCCTTCTGTCATAAAGGAGTCCTTCGTCCATACCAGATCCTGCGTTTCTCCGTAGGTGGCGCCGTCGGCGTGGGTTAGATCCCCCTCGAAGGCCAGATCCTGACCAATTAGGATGATCGGATTGCAGCCCATATATTCAAGTATTTTGAATGCCATGTTGGCGGAGGAGGGGCCTATTTCAAGGATCCCTTTGTCTATATTCAACCATTTAAATGTGGCAAAATCTCTGTAGACTATAACCTTCTCGCCGGGATAAGCAGTGTAGGTTTCCGGCCGCACTACGGGGCAGGCGGCCAGAAAGATGTCCTTCAGGCTCTCTTCCGTCTGCCCTTCGAAAAGTTTGGCCGTCTCAACCACCCGCTCAAGGGAGGTTACAAAGTGAGGCATGGGGACGGCTTTCTTCTGCATAACCCTGAGGGATGCGTCGGCGGCTGCGATCACAGCCTTATCCTCTATCTCGTTCAAAAGATGTATATTTTTGTTAAGGGATGGCCCCGTGGCCACCACCACTCCCGGTTTTCCTTTAAACACACCTTTAAGGTCTTTGATCCCGGGGGTTTCTATGATCGTTTCTATGTTGTAAAATGTATTCTGAATGCCCATCATAGAGTCTGCCGGATCGTTGCCGTACAGGTTCAGAATCCCGGACACCGCGTCTTTGAGCGACCGCACACAGGCCGTGTAGTACTCTTTGTCAGTCCTGATTGCCTGCCCGCTGTCTATGAAGTTCATAGCCTGCATGTACAGCTTGGCGTTGCCAATCTGGAGCCTGCCGAACAGCGCGGGATAATACGCCACCGGTTCCTGCCCGAAACAGCATAACAGACGCGGATCTTCGAACATATTCCCGTAATCGACTGCGGTAAACGCCGTTTTTAGAAGCTCAGCGTCCTTTTCAAACACCACCATCAGTTCAACACCGTTCTTGAACATATTCGCATAAGACGGGATGTGGAACCCCAGCCCGAAGCCCATGAATACCGCCACGCTGGAAAGTCTTATGTTATGCCCGCGTATTGTCTGTTCTGCGTGGGCCATGGGGTCGACGTTGTTGTAAAACATGAACCCCTGCTGACGGTCTATCATATTCGGGAGGCCGTCCTTGCGCGCCGAAGGTTGCGTTATGTACCGGCCGGTCAACGGCGCGTTGCGGATCATCTCTGCATAGTGCGGATAACGTTTTCCAAAGCTTGCCAGGTTTTTTTCAAGATACATTGTTTCCTCAATAGGCGGATATGTGAATTATTTAGTTAACTTTTTATTATATCAGTAAGGTGTAAGACAGTCAATTACGAGTTGGCAAAGGCTATCGTAGGCGCCGAAGGCCATGCCCTAATCCTTCTCTCCCCAACTTTCCCCCTGTAAGGGAGTGGAAGCTTGCATTATCACTGTAAAACGCGGGGGTATCCGCCGATTTTACGATTACACAAATCCGGCCCCTTATAGGCCTCTTACTTGTTATACTTGCTCATATATTCCGCCAACCCCTTATGTATCCCCTGCGCCACATCATTCCTGTGGCTCTGGGTGGCGAGTTTTTTAGCGTCGGCGCTGTTGGAAAGAAACCCCGCCTCAACCAGAATCGCCGGCATCTTTGCGCCCACGAGTACGTAAAACGGCGCCTGTTTTACCCCCAGATCCTCTTTTTTGGAGAGTTTCAGCGTGCCTACCATATTGTTCTGTGCTGAACCGGCCAGCCGGAGTGATTCCTCCAGCTTGGAGTTAGTCATAATATCTTTCAGGATACCCTGCAAATCGGACATCGACTTTGTGGTGGCCTGGTTTTCAAAGGCAGCCACCTCGAGGGCGGATTTATCGTTGGTGACGTTTAGTACATAGGTTTCAACCCCCTGGGCGGCGGAGTTTCGCGCGGCATTGATATGTACGGAGACAAACAGGTCGGCCTTATATTTATTCGCAATGGCGGTACGCTCTTCCAGCGGGATGAATACGTCCGTCTCCCGCGTCATATAGACTTTTATATTGGGATGGGTGCGTTTCAGCAGATCCCGCAGGCTTTTCGATATGTCGAGCACAATATCTTTCTCTTTCAGCCCATTGTATGTGCAGCCGGGGTCTTTACCGCCGTGCCCGGGATCGATAACAATAGTGCTGATTTTAAGGCCCAAAACTTCCGGCAGGCTGATTCCCCCCGGCTTTGTTGACGGCCTTGTGGCAGGCTGCGTTTGCGTGGATGCCACGCTGGCTTTCTTCACTTCCCCGCTCACGTCAATGACAATACGGGAGGGACTGCCGAGCTGGAAAACGCTGTACTCTTTGACAGTATCGAAATCGAGGACGACACGCGTCACTCCGGGTTTGTTATAGGCCCAGCGTACTCGCGTCAGGAGTCCGTCTTTTATGGGGATCTCTTTGGGCACGCTGCTTTCCACGGCGGAGTCTTCAATATCTATGAAAAGCCTCGGCGGCAGCTTCTGCTGCGGGTTCTCTTTAAGCCAGTGGTCTTCTATCTTGGTGTTCTGGGAGACGTCTATCACTATCCGCGTATAGTCGTCACCGGAAAAGTTACGAATCCCTTTAACAACAGTTTTGCCGTTCGATTCGGGGTTAGTGACCAGATTGGCAAAATCTTCGGCGGGTTCTTCAGGTGTATCGGCGGAAAGCTCCGGGTCGGGGCGGAACTCCTGTGTGGAAGGTGGGTTGTTTATCACAACAGGGGGGATGGTGAAGGTGCTGTCCATCGGCTCTTCGGATCTTTTCGCCATCCGGTTGAGATCGGCAAGCATGCTGTCGGCGGCGGCTTCCTGGGCTGTGCCCGGGAACTTTACCTTAACCTGCCTCAGTACAAATTGGGCTGTGGCAAGATCCCGCTTCATTATGAAAAGCTCGGCATACTCCAGACGTCCTTCGGCGGCGGGGGTCGTGTCGTAATTGGTGTAAAGTATACGCAGATATTTGGTGGCCAGCTCCAGATCCGTGCCGTTATTGTAAAGCTCATAACTTTTTTTGTAGCTTTTCCCGGCAAAAAGGAGGGCAGTGTCGGCGTTCTTTGCGCCCGGTTTGGAGGCGTAAACCCTGTAAAAACGGTCGCCAAGGGAGGTATAATCCTGACGGGGCGCTTTCTTTTTTTCAATGGAGTCGTATACGTTTTTCAGCGATTCATAACTGTCTGCGGCGTAAGCGTCATATGCCGTCCATAAGGCACTGCACAGTAAAAACAGCGCGCAAAAAAACAAAACAACGCTAAAATTACGCCTCATTTTTTCCCCTTTCCTCCGGCGGCAACCTTTTTACCGTTCGTCCCCGTCTTTTTCAAAGGTTTAAGCGAGTCTTTCAGGAATTGCCCGGTATATGAATCCGGGCACTTCACACACTCTTCCGGCGTCCCGGCAAATACGAGTTCGCCGCCGCGTTCACCGCCTTCGGGGCCCAGATCGATTATATAATCGGCGGTTTTTATAACATCCAAATTATG
>JAVBTI010000082.1:0-22701 GCA_031556255.1 Deferribacterales bacterium
CGGCGAAACGGCCGAGATGCCGGGGATGTATGCCAAGGGCGATTTCGACCTGGCCGGGTTCGCCGTGGGGATCGTAGACAGAGCGAAGATCATCGACGGCAGCGGTGTGAAAGAGGGGGACTGCCTTGTGGGGCTTGCTTCGTCAGGCTTTCACAGCAACGGATTTTCCCTGCTGAGAAAGGTTTTTTTCAAAGATCTCGGGTTGTGCGTGAACGACCTTATTCCCACTTACGGAAAGGTGAGTGACCTGCTTCTCACCCCCACACGCATATATGTGAAAACGGTTATGGCGGTGCTGGATGCGGGGATTCCGGTTAACGGGATGGTGCACGTCACCGGCGGCGGCTTTTACGATAATGTTCCAAGGGTCTTGCCGGAAGGGTTGGCTGCTGAAATTGATAAAGACGCGTTCCCGAAAATCCCCGCGATAGAGGCGCTGCGTTCGATTTCATCCATATCCGAACGTGAACTCCACCGGGTTTTCAATATGGGGATAGGTTTTATATTTGTATTGCCTGAAGAAAACGCCGCCCGGCTTGCGGAACTGGCTTCCGGAATGGGGGAACAGGCACAGATTATAGGGCGTATTGTGCGGGGAGACAGAACCGTTACCATCAGAGGTATAGATGCCTAACATGAACATTGCCGTGCTTTTATCCGGCAGGGGAAGCAATTTCCGGGCGATTAACGAAGCGATAAAGCAGAAATTGATCACGGATGCTTCGGTTGTCACCGTTATCAGCGACAAGCCGTACGCGGAAGGCCTCGTATACGCGCGTGAAAACAATATTGAAACAGTTGTACTTGATCCGAAAACATACTCTTCACGGGAAAAATTTGATGAAGAGATTCTGCGGATTGCACGGTCGCTCGACGTGGGACTGATCTGCCTTGCCGGATATATGAGGATAGTCTCCGGAGTGCTGGTGGACGCCTATTACGGTAAAATAATGAATATCCATCCCTCGCTTTTACCCGCCTTTCCGGGGCTGAACGCCCAGAAGCAGGCGCTGAATTATGGAGTAAGGGTGAGCGGGTGCACGGTCCATTTCGTAGACAAGGGTATGGATACGGGGCCTATAATTTTGCAACGTGCCGTGCCGGTCTTTGCGGATGACAACGACCACACTCTGTCTGAACGTATCCTGAAAGAAGAACATGTGTTATACCCCAGAGCGGTGGCGCTTTATGCAAAAGGGGTGCTGCGCATCGAGGGCAGGACTGTCAAAATTCTGCAAGAGATTAGCGAAGAATGAAAAAAATATTGCTGAACGCTTTAATATTGGGGGTTTTAATGTCGGGTGCCGCACCAGCACAGTGTCAGGAGTTTTTTGAAAACGGCGTTCGGTGGAAAAGTATACCGCGGGATTACACCCAGACCGTTTCACTTGTGGTTTTCATAAAGGGCGGAGTGTTCCGCGAGACCGCCGTCAATAACGGAGCGGGTGCGCTTTTCGCAAGGACCTGGCTGAAAAGCGGCAGACTGATGGAAAAGGTGGAATTTGTCGGTGGCGGGCTTAACGCCGGTTTGTCCAGCGATTACTTTGAGTTCACCATGGCCGTCGCTTCGGACAACCTCGACGCAGTGATGACTGAGTTGAAAGAACAGATACTCTCCCCATCTTTTTCTCCCGCTGTTTTCGAAAGGGAGAAAGACCTTACCCTGCGGGAGCTCGAGGCGGAAAAAGACGACCCGAACAGTATTGCCTACCAGCTTTTCATGGAGGCCACTTACAAAAAACATCCTTACTCCATGAAGACCGAGGGAACGACAAAAAGTGTTTCCGGGCTTACCCTGAAAGATATCAACAATTATTATGATAAGCATTTTTACGGTGCCGACATGATAGTGGTGCTTGCCGGAAATTACACCGACAAACAGATGAAGCTGATACAGGACATCTTCAAAAAAGTGCCGAAAGGCAGCCCGTTAAAAATAGACTGTGCCGGCGCTGACATTGCTAAAAGCGAGCGCATAGAGGCCACAGATCCTCGTATACAGCAGGCTAAACTATATCTGGCATACGGCGCGCCGGCAGCGGACAGCAAGGATTACATCTACAGCAAGATCCTGAGCGACGTACTGGGCGGCGGCATGAGCTCTCCGTATTTTACCGCGCTGCGCAAGGAAAAGGGGTATGCCTATGCCGTCAGTGCCATGTACCCGTCGAGGCTGTGCACATCCCGTATGATAGGGTATATCGGACTGCAAATAGAGAATGCGGATGATGCCATATCCACCATGCAGAAGATCAACAACAGCATAGGCCGTACCATAACCGATGATGAACTGGAAAAGTCCAAAAACCATATTATAGGCCAGGTGCTTTCCGAAGCGGAGACGAACAGCCGCACCGCTTGGTACGCGGCGTTTTTCGAAAACCTCGGTTTGGGTTTCGATCATACGGAGCGTTACATAAACATGTTGAAAGGGGTGAAGAAGGAGGATATGGCCAAGGTAACTGAAATATTCAAAAAGCCGTACACCATATTTATCTTCAAACCGGAAGAGAGCAGGGGCGTGAAATAACAGTTATGAATAATGACCTTATACCTAAAAAACTTGTTGTGTTGATCGACGCGGATAACGCTTCCCCGCATATTGTAGATCCTTTACTGCAGGAGGTTGCCAAGTTCGGCATCGCCACAGTTAAACGTATTTACGGCGACTGGACGGGCACCCACCTCAAAGGCTGGAAAGAGGTGCTTTTAACCCATGCCATCCAGCCGATACAGCAGTTCAGCTATACTGTGGGGAAAAATGCCACCGACAGCGCCATGATTATAGATGCGATGGACCTGCTGTACGCCAAGACTTTCGACGGGTTCTGCCTTGTCTCAAGCGACAGCGATTTTACGCGGCTGGCCTCCCGCATACGCGAGGCGGGACTCACAGTGTACGGCTTCGGCGAGCGCAAAACGCCGAAACCTTTTATCAGTGCGTGCGATAAATTCATATTTACAGATATTCTCAAATCAGAGGATTCAGATACAACGGAAAAGCCGCCGAAGAGGTTTACCTCCAATGATCTCAAGGGGAATACCACTCTTGTCAATCTTTTGCGGAACGCCGTGGCGGCCACCATGGACGAATCGGGCTGGGCCTATCTTGGAGCCGTGGGGCAGCACATTGCCAACCACGCGCCGGAGTTTGACCCGCGCAACTACGGATACACGAAGCTTACTGAGATTATAAGAGAGATTAAGCTGTTTCAGATCGACGAACGTCAGGGGGATAAAGCTCCTAACATAAAGCAGATATATGTTAGGGACAAACGTTATAAGGCAAACGGGGAGTGACCAATTCTACGTATTGTTGTAATTTCAGATACGCATGCCCGGGAATATAACAACCTGCCGCAGGTTTTGCGCGGAGAAATAGAGGAAGCCGACGCGGTGATACACGTCGGGGACCACGGCCCGCGCCGTTTTTATGACGAATTGCTCGCGCACTGCAAGAAACTTTATTCTGTTCGCGGCAATAACGACACGATGGACGTTCCTTTCGAGATTATTTTGGAGCTTGAAGGGGTGAAGATCGCCGTAATCCACAGCGATAAGGCACGCAACAACCGGGAAAATTATCTGCTTTACCATTTTGCTGATGACAATCCTAATCTGATTATATTCGGGCATACGCACCGCCCGCACTGGGTGGAGATTGGTAATCAGACTATCCTGAACCCGGGCAGCCCGACGCTGAACCGTGGGGTGGGCTATGATACTTTTGTAATATTGACTGTCGACAGAGGCACATTTCATATAGAGTTTAAAAAAGTTGCGTTAAAATGAATTTTCCAGTTGACATCTTTGCGCAATACTTATAGATTGTCTTTCCTTCGGGGCGTAGCGCAGTTGGTAGCGTATCTGTCTTGGGCACAGAGGGTCGCTGGTTCAAATCCAGTCGCCCCGACTGAAGGTTAGGAGCGGGTTTCCGCTCCTTTTTTTGTGATATTATGCCGCAGAGGCTGTGTCAGCCCCCACCCTTGTATCCTTCCGCCGGTTTGTTTAAATTATATTGAAAACAGCATCAATATGCGCACGGGGAAGGATGGCTCTTTTTGAAATAACGGCGGTACAGATTGCAAAGTATATTCGGGGGCGGACAAATTTTTTCTGGAAGCATTTCTTAATGATGGTGCCTACTGAGGCAAAGAGGGGCGATGGGCGCCGCCCTTTTTGTTAAATCAGAACATCCATAGGTGTCGGAATCTTTATTTTATCAAAAAAAACACTAAATGTAATAAAACCTTCTATTGAGTTTTTTAAATAATTTTCAAAAGTTTTATATTATTATAAACGTATTTCATTTTGTCTTGTGCTAATAGTGGAATCAACGCTATTAGGAGGAGACTGTTATGAAAACAAAAGTGTTATTGATGTTGTTTTGTCTGATGGTTCTATGTACCGCTGCTTTAGCGGAATTGCAGCTGTCCAGCAAGACAGGCGCGTTTCCGGAAACGTACCGCAACGAAGTATACCAGCGCACAGGGGAAAGAGGGTGCCTGGTATGCCACGACGATCTCCGCGCCCTGGCGCAGCGCGCGGGACCGATTCAGCACTCCATGGCTGATCTCGGCAGAGCTTACGGCAAAGAGAAAAATGTTATCTACTGCCTTACCTGCCATAATATTTCCGCCGGCGGACTGGGGCCCAGGTTGGGAGAGGCCATACATAGCTCCCACACACCTAAAAGGGGCTTTGAAGGCGATTGTTTTAGCTGCCATGCAGTAAAGCCTGACGGAACAATGGTTTTATGGGACAGGATCAAGTATGATCCTTCAGTAACCAGCGGCTGGGCCACAATAATGGATGACACGAAAGCCGTGCTGGCTCCGCTGAACTCCGTTCGTCAGTGGCTCACGCAGCGGCAGAATTATGAAGGCTACCGTGACGGTTTCACAATGGATCCCGACTTCAAAGGTAAAATCAGCTTCAATCAGAATCTGATGACCGATGAGCTGGACCAGTTTGTGGCGCAGAACTACGGCAAGCCCGAAAGCTTTTTGCCGAAAGATCTGAAAGATTACAAAATCACCGTGACCGGTCCGATGGCGATGAAAACTAAAACTTACACACTGGACGACCTGAAGAAATTCAAGCAGATAACCCAGATCTTCACACGCCCCTGCGCCATTAACCCGCCGGGCGGCGCTATGATCTATCAGGCCGAGTTTACCGGTATTTCCACAATGGATTTGCTGAACGATGTAGGTATGAAACCGGGCGCGAACTACCTGAAAATCACCGCGTATGACGGATGGCAGTCGCCGGCCAGCATCAAAACTGTTAAAGACAGAAACGGCCAGCTTACGCTGAAAATGCGCGGCAAAGATATGCCTGCCAAGTTCGGCGGCCCTGTGGCTTCCGCCATTCCCGGTGAGACCGGCGGCGCTAACACCATGTGGGTGAAAACCATTGAAATCATGCAGGTGGATCATGAGCTGTTGCCGCCGCTCAGGTCTGAGCCGATCCCCGATGTCATGGAGACAGTGAACTCCGGATTCCTGGTTCCCGCCAGGGACGGTACTGTTGTGGGCAAAAAAGCCACTCTGGAAGGTTGGGCATATGCATGGCACAATATCAAAATCACCCGTATGCTTTTCAGCGCCGATAACGGCAGGACGTGGAAAGAGTTCTTTGTTCCCGACAATATCGACGCTCTCAAATGGATAAACTGGAAATATGAGTGGGAAGCTCCCAAAGCGGGCGTGTATCTGCTGAAGATGAAGGCGGTTGCCGACGGCGCGTCTGTGGAGCAGGTTACGGAATCAAATATTATAGTTGTCGTCAAATAATATGTACCACCATCAGGTGAAAAAGCTGGCGTCATACATATATGGCGCCGGTATAGAAAAACTGAATGTTTACGATGTTGACGGCACCATTGCCTCCTATTCGGGAAACGGAGTTCCGGGAGTTCCCGCCATGCTTCGTGTTCCCGTGGCACCGTACATAATACTGTCCGCAAGGGCGGTTGAAAACAAGGGCTTGACGCGCACGTGGTGCGACACCTATAATCAGCGACCCATAGCGATATTTCACCGGCTTGTCGATATGTGGTCGTTTGAGAAAGATAATGTGGGAAGTTATAAACCCGCCATGCTCAGGCTTATACGTGCCGCGCTGCCGGAGGTGGAACTGACAATGTTCGACGACGAACTGATGGATATGGATAACCTGGACGAAATAAATTTCGTCATGGTGGAAAGGGTGTAGATAAGATCGTTGTTGGACGTGTATTTGTGCATGATAAAAAGCCGGAGTGATTTTTCCGTCATTGTGGCCCGGATCAAGTCCGGGGTGACTGACCCGCGATCCAGGCAAAATAAATAAGGAAAGTCTTATTTATTCTGTCCTGGATTTCCGGCTCCCCGGATCGGTCTCCGGGGCAGGCTCGGCCGGAATGACGGTGAATATTTTTCCGGTAAGCTTTAAAGTTATCAGGGGCTGATAATTTACGATGGAAAAAAGCAGTATTATCAGGACAATAAAAGCTTATCTGAAACAGAGCATCAGCATGAGCTGGCCTGTACTCGTTATGATGCTTTTCGATCTTTTTATCGGCATGACGGACGTCAAAGTGGCCTCTTACCTTGATAAAGACGTGCAGGCCGCCGTGGGTCTTGCAAACAGTATATATATCTTTTTTACCTTTGTCCTGCAGGCGCTGACCGTGGGCACAGTATCGGCCGTGAGCAGGATATTCGGCAAAGGTGGCGACAGGAAAGGCCTCGCTGGTACCATTCATACTGCCGTGTCCCTTGCGCTGATCATTGCCGCGGTTTTCACCGTCGCCGCTTTTATTATAATACCCGTCGTAATCAATAATGTGGATGTCGCTCCGGATGTGAAGGAAAAGGCACTTATGCTTGGGCGTATTTATACCGCCGGTCTCTTTTTCCACCTGGCAGTGATAAACCTGAACGGCGTACTGAGAGCCTGCCGTAAGATGATCGTGTCCATGAAGATTATGGGTGTCGCGGCATCTTTGAATATCGTCCTGAATGTATTTCTGGTGTTTTACACCCCCCTTGGTTTCAAAGGGATTGCGGCGGCAACGGCCGTAAGCTGGGTTGCGGCTTTTATACCGGCTTTCAAGTCCGCCGGCGCGGTGGTGTCCGGTGAAAAATATTTTTTTGATAAGTCTGTGGCTGCTAGCATAGTTAAAATAGCGCTTCCCGTCGCGGTGGTTACACTAAGCTGGCAGATCTCTTCCGTGGCGCTTTTCTGGATGATCGGAAAGCTGCCGGACAGTACGGAGATTATGGCTGCGTATACGGTGGGGCTCAGGATTGAATCGGTGATCTTTCTGCCCGCTTTCGCGTTTAATATGGCTAACGCCGTGATAGTGGGCAACCTGTTAGGCGCGGGCAAACCGAACGAGGCGTTTCAGGCGGGGCTCGTGACCATCGCCGCCGGTGTGGGGCTGATAATATGCCTGACCGTCTGCGTTTTGGTGGCCGCCCGGCCGCTGGCGTCGTTCTTCGCCGCCAAAGACAGCGCGGGCATGGCTGATCCGAAGGTGGTCGGACAGATTGTGACATATCTGTATATAGTAATGATCTCCGAGCCGCTGATAGCATGCAACGCGATCACTACCGGCGCGCTTTCGGGGGCGGGGGACACCAGGCCGCTGATGTTTTACACGCTGGTGTCGATATTTATAGTGCGGCTGCCCTTTATTTATATATGCGCGATTATTTTAGGGTTAGGCGTTAAGGCGGTGTGGTGGGGGTTGGTGTTTACCTTCTGCTGTCAGGCATTCCTGACGTTCAAACGATTTATTTCCAGGAAATGGGTGAATGTGTGAAAGCACTTTATTTGAATAATGAAAATAAGTATAATAATAATATGTTACACAGCATATCTCCGATGAAAGGAATGTTCTTTCATACAGAACTTGCACCTGAAATTATTAATTTTTTTTTCAAGAATGGGGAAGTGCATAGATTCAAGAAAAAAAGCACGGTTCCCTCTTCGCTCGTGGACAACTACCTGTTGATGCTGAAAAGCGGCCTCGTGAGCAACACTCAGTATATAAGTTTTTGTTCAAAAGAAAAGTTTTCTGTTTTTATACTTCCATACAGGCTGGTGGATCACCAGCTTATACTCATCAAGGAGTATACCGCCTGTAAAGTTATCGAAGTTTTGCGTCCTAGCGAGGTTGTGGCGGTGCATTACGATATAGTGCAGGGGCTGATTGACAACAACGTGCCTTTGCATAAAGCGCTTCTCAGGGAGTGCGCCTATTGCAGCCGCAGATACATGCATATTCCTATCTTTATATCGTCCATGAGCGCGGAGAAAAAGGCCGTCCGGTTCTTTTACGATATGATAAGAGCCTACGATGATAACGAGTTTAGGGATGAATGGCTTACCATGCCGATAAAACTCACCAGGGAAGAGATAGCGAATGCTTTATATATAAGCCTGATTTCGTTTGACCTCCTCCTCAACAGATGGCATAAAGCCGGCATGGTCCGCCGGGAAAACAACCATTTGGTTATACATAAGTCGTTTTTCGACAATATGAGCGCCTGCGCGATGGAAAGCATCTACGCGGATAAATGCGGAATAAATCTTAAATATTGATTAAAGGTATTGCATATTATGTCCGATAAGTGATAAGGGTGTATTTATGAATAACCGGATTGAGTCGATCCTCGAACTGTTTATTAAAAGTGAGATTACTGCGACCGATGACAGGATCGCGGCCATCCGGGCGTTTGTCAACACACTGAAAGGAGAACTGCTCTCCTATACCGGAAATATCCCTACTGAACCGCTTGAAAAAGAGTATTTTTCGAACATACTGAAACTTTTCAGAAGCATGATTTCCACATATGATGAAGAGATACAGCTTCTGATTACGAAGCGGGAGCGCTTGCTGGAGCATCTTTTGAGTATCCGCGCGGTGGTTTCATACCTCCGTCCCCATAAAGATGACATAAGCACGCATATTAACTGAGAAAAACCTTATACAGATCTGCCGTACCAGACCACTCTGCCGATAACGGCCACGTCGCCCGTTGATAAATTCACCACTCTTTTACCGATGACAGGGTTGTCGCTTATCAATGTCAGTTCCGGGCCGTTCAGGCCGCCGGAGCGTTTTACCACAAGCCCGTTTTCGGCGCGTATTACGAATATTCTATCGGCGATCGGTTGTGTCTGCAATGTATTGTCAGCACCATCGCTAAATAATCGTTCTGACATCTCTTGTTTTGCAATCTTATTTATATGCCATCCCAGTATGGTATTTCTGGAGTTTTCAATTTTCTTGTTTACATCAACCATTAACTTTTCTACAAAATTGCAATGTGAGTCATCAAATTCAAAGGTTTTACGCAACTCATTTTCTTCAATAAAAGCACCATCATACTCTTCATAAGACTTTAACGAATTATAAGACATAATATCATCCCAGTGCCAGTTTTTAAGCGACAAAGAAAATTTCAGACAAGTTTGTTCGCTTTTTTTCATATATCGGGTCGTCAAAGAGATTCACAGTCTAACAGGGAACGGCAAATATATCTTCCCGTCTATTCGTTCTAAACAGCGTCCTATGAGTAATGTCACAATATTGGCAGCTCTACGGCGCATGGGCTATGAGAAAGAGGAAATGTGCGTCCACGGTTTCAGAGGCATGGCCTCCACCCTGCTCCATGAGAACGGATTCCCCAGTGAGATTGTAAAAATGCAACTGGCCCACGCGGAGCGTAACAAAGTTAAAGCGGCATACAATCACGCAGAATATTTGGACGAACGGATCGCAATGATGTAGTGGTGGGCTGATTATTTGGATGAATTGAAAGCTGGTAAGGCAGTTGTATTATGAGTTATTTTGCCGCGATTTATATCGCGGCTTTCTACCTAACTGTGACTAGATTGGAAAGATGTATGTTATATGCCTCCGCCTGTCCGGTCCCCTGTCAGGCCTTGACGTCGATATTCTGTCCGCGGTACGGATATCCCTGATTATCCACGGTCGACGGCACATGCCCCATGGCAGGATAGGTATAGTTGCTTCTGATGCGATCGGCGTTGTCCATGGCATGTATAAGCGAGTATTCAAGCGCCCTGCGCGGATAGGTGGCGGATAATCTCGCTTTGCCGTTAGCTTCCAGTATGGAGTGGCTCTCGCGGACTTCGTAGGCGTTGTTCACCGCAAGCTGGGAGGTCATATTCTGGCGATACGCGGAGTAGTTTACAAAACTGCGGCTGATTCTGTCGATCATTTTTTCCTCTCCGTTTCCCATCAATTTAATCCGTTTTTGCTTATTCTTCAATACCTTTTCTGGCGCCTACCCCCTGCGTGAAGTAGTGTTTGATCTCTTTCATCTCTGTTACCAGGTCGGCAATATTTACAATCTCTTCCGGGGCGTAGCGGCCGGTTATTATAATTTCCGTCTGCTTGTGTTTATGGCGCAGCACACCGGTCACTTCCGCCGCAAACAGCAACCCCAGGCCCAGCGCGGTGTTCAGTTCATCCAGTACCACAAGGTCATACTCTCCTGATTGTATGGCTTTTTTACAATGCTCCCAGCCGGCGGCGGCTTTGGCATAGTCCTCTTTCTCCGGTTTGCCCCGCACGAACCTGCCCGTGCCGAACTGCATGAGCATCACGGACTGCGGATAATCCGCAAATATCTTGTGCTCCGCCGAGGGTGTGTTCTTCATAAACTGCCCGAAAAAGACTTTCATTCCCGAAGCTATCGCACGCATAGTGACGCCTATGGCCGCCGTGGTTTTCCCCTTGCCATTGCCGGTATATACTTGAATATATCCTGTTTCAAACAAGCTGTGCGCCACCTTGCTACCTCTGATCCGAGTTTTTTGCCAGCGTTTGTGCCAGAGCATATATCTCGGCGGCGGGACGGTTGGCGGCCCTTGAAACTGCCGCACAGTCATCCCATTCCGGCGTATATTTGACGATATCTTTCCAACTCAGCCGTTTAACTGCAATGTCGCTCCCCTCCACCTTCACGTGTACGAAAGAGCGATCCATAACGACCCTGTTTACTGTCTGCCGCCTCACTCCCGCTGTGCTTGTGTGAGCAAAAACCGCTCTCAGCGCATCTTCTTCGTTTGCAGGGTTTACCAGTGCCGAAAGCTGGTACAGGGGACGGTTTTTTTTGCCATAGGCGGAGGTAAACCACACGTCCAGCGCGCCCGCCTCGAACAGCCTGTTCATGATGTCCCCGAAAAACTCCCCGCTCATGTCGTCGATGTTACATTCGATAAGCACCACATCCTGATTGTGGCCGTCATTTTTGCGCTGTGCCATAAATTCACTCCCCGCTTGCTCGCCGTTCCAGAACCCATGCCTGCCATGACAGGGCAAGCCATGCCGATATCAGCCCCCACATCAGAGAGTCGAAAATCCCGAACGAAGGGAAAAATATGAACAGTCCCAGCCAGAACCCCTGGCAGAAAGCGCATTTAAGAAAGTACCCGAGGAGGGGGACATTGTAAAACTTCCGCCACAGCGGGCTCAAAAGGCCGTTTCCAAACAGAGCCCAGCGTAAAAGCTGCGCTATAAGGAGCCGGATTATTATCGCCCCCGTCATTTGCCGCGGCCTAAAGAGTTTTCAGTGCCGTTATTATCTTATCGGCCATTTCGGAGAGGGCTGCATTGTCGGCACGCTCTTTGCCGGCTACAGTGACCTTAATCGAGTCATTTTCATATCTCGGAATCAAGTGTATATGGGAGTGGAACACCACCTGTCCGGCGGCGGCCTCATTATTCTGCACTATATTCAATCCGTCACATCCGGTTGCCGTCCGTAAGGCCCTGGCAATGCGGGACAGCGCCGGATAAACGGCTGCCCCGCACTCTTTTTCAGCATCAAATATATTCACATGATGTTTTTTAGGCACCAGCAAGGCATGCCCCCGGGCTGCGGGAAAGAGGTCGAGAAAAGCGATCTGGTGTTCGTCTTCATATATCTTGGCCGAAGGCATCTCGCCTTTGATTATTTTACAAAAAATACACTCCATTTTCTCACCTCTGCGTTTGACATTACAATATTTATACAATATAACTGAAAATCATGCATAGAGCAACGGAAAGTATGCCACGATCCTTTTCAGCAAATGGGCTTCGCGACTTGTCAACAAACGGTTTCCGCACTCCGCGCACTCTTCTGTTCGATCTTGATGATACGCTGTATCCAAAAAGTACAGGACTGATGAAAGAGGTTTCACGCCGAATCGGAGTTTATATAGGTCACTGTATGAAGCTTGCTCCCGAAGAGGCTGACAAAATGCGCATAAAATACAGAGACTCCTTCGGTTCGTCCCTTGTCGGGCTTTACCATATTGAAAAGATTGATCCGGCGGCTTACGAAAAATATGTTTACGATATAGATTATAGCCAATATCTGTCGCACAACGGTGAGCTGGCTGAAATTTTAAATTCGCTGCCGTACGAGAAGGTGGTTTACACCAACGGAGCGGAAAGACATGCCAGGGCGGTACTCGAACAGACTGGCCTTGGAGGATGCTTTAAAAAGATAGTGGCGATAGAAAATGTTTTTTATTACGCCAAGCCCATGCCGCAGAGCTTCAGAGAGATGATGCGCATAACCGGGATAAATGCATCGGAGACGTTATTTTTCGACGACCAGGAGCGCAACCTGGAGGCGGCGGCGAAGTTCGGCATGGGGACGGCCCTGGTAAGCGAAAAAACGGGGATTATTGAGTTGTTAAGGGAGTTATGAAAATATAATGCTGAAAGATATGCAAAGCCAGCAAGACGGGCGCAATATAAATATCGACCGCGTGGGGATCGCCGATATAGTTTACCCCATCGTGGTCAAAGACAGAAGCAAAGGCAGCCAGCATACGATAGCGGCGATTACCATGAGCGTCAATCTGCCGCATAACTTCAAGGGGACGCATATGTCCCGTTTTGTGGAGCTCATACATAAACACAGGGAGAATATAAGCATAGACTCCATAGACGGTATACTGGGGGAGATGCGTACGTCTCTCGATGCTGAAGAGTCGCACATACAGCTTTCTTTCAAATATTTTGTAGAAAAGAAGGCGCCGGTGTCGGAGCAGATCTCACTGATGGATTACGACTGTGAGTTTTCCGCTTCGCTGTCGGAGAAAGGGCGGGATCTTATGATCACCGTCAATGTACCGGTGCTGTCGCTCTGCCCCTGCTCGAAGGAAATATCGGACTACGGCGCGCATAACCAGCGCAGCATTGTTAAGATATCAGTCCGGGCGTCCAAACTGGTGTGGATAGAGGAATTGATCGAGTACGCCGAAAAGTCGGCCAGTTCGCCCATATACGCCCTCCTGAAGAGAGAGGATGAGAAATATGTGACGGAGCGCTCCTATGAGAACCCCACATTTGTTGAGGATATCGTGCGCAGCGCCACGGAACTGCTGGACGCGGACGGGCGGATAGAGTGGTTTGAAGTTTCCAGTACGAACATGGAGTCCATACACAACCATAACGCGTGGGCTATAATAACACGGGATAAACGGAGCTAAATATGAACGGCCTGCCGCAGCTTCTCCTGAATATACGCAAATTGAACAACATCGGCCGCTGGTCGAACGAATTTCTGCACAGGCGCGCCTCCGTGGCCGAACACTCCTTCGCGGTGGCGCAGATTGCGCAGATGCTCGGGTTTATCGAGGAAAGCCTCGGCGGAACGGTCAACTGGAAGGCGCTCTACAGAAAAGCGCTGAACCATGACGTGCCGGAGGCGCTGATGGGCGATGTTATAAGCACCACCAAGAATATGAACGAACAGACCAAAGCCACCATGAGACAGGTGGAAACACAGCTTGTTGACGAAGTGTTGTTGGCAAATATACCCTCACCATTTAAAGAGGAATACCGCGCCGTGGTTTTCGACGGAAAGGACGATACGCTGGAAGGAAACATACTGCGCTATTCGGATAATATAGACGCGCTGATGGAGTGTTTGCAGGAAATTCGCCTGGGCAACACCGATCCGTTCGCCGCCAAATATGACTCAATCCTGAAAAAGGTAGAGGCAAGCCCAGTCAGATGCGTTCAGTATTTTGTGAAAGAAGTCTTACACGCGTTCATATACGATCGCGGGGAGAGTATTAATGAACAGGAACACCCTTAAGAAAGGTGCGGTAATAGCGCTGCTCGTGCTTTGCATCACCGGATGCCGGGAAAAACGTGTGCCCGCTGAAACGGTGGTATCCGATGTCCCGGCGCTCGCGGCCTCTGAGTATGATAAACTCAAAAAAGACAATCTGGGAAAAGTTCTTGTGGTGAACGTGTTCGCCACGTGGTGCCCTCCGTGCGAGGAAGAGACTCCGGGGTTTGTGAAAGTGTATGACGAACTTGGCGGTGACAGCTTTGAGCTGGTCGCGCTTTCCATAGATTCAAGAAAGGCCGACATAATCTCGTTTGTGAACTTTTACGGTATGAGATACCCCGTTTACCAGATAAAAGGCGACCTCCAGCGCAGGCTTTACGCGGATAAAATACCCACAACCCTGATATACCGCCCCGATGGCAGGCTCTACACATCGGTGCTGGGCGCGATAAGCGAAGAAAACCTTGCCGGCATAGTAAATACTTTAAAGGAAGAACAATAACGAAATGTCAATGATTTATGTTGTCGGGCACAAAAACCCCGACACTGATTCCATAGCATCGGCGTACGCATACGCCGCGCTCAAACAGGCGCTTGACCCTGAAAACACATACTTGCCGGCTCGCTGCGGCAACGCCAATAATCAGACGAAATATATTTTCCAGCGCAACGACGCGCCTCTGCCACAGATATTGAAAGATGTATATCCAAAAGTAGCGGATATTATGGCCTCCGACGTAGTGTCCGTAAAAGAGAGCGCTCCGGTGCTGGATGTTTTTCATCTGGTCGAACAGAACAGCATACAGGTATTGCCCGTTACGGACGGAGAACACCGCATTAAAGGACTGGTAGGCGCGCAGGAACTTATACGCCTCTTTATACAGGAGGCGGTGGACCAGCGGCCGCGCTACCTTTTCCACGCGGAGCATATCCCCGTCGCGATAAAAGGTTCTGTCCTGCACAGGGGTCTGAAAGAGGAGTTCCGGGCGGCAATCATGGTCGGTGCCATGCCCATCGACAAATCCCAGGAGCGGATTGACCGCGCGGGCGCGGAGGAGACCCTTCTGATCGTGGGAAACAGGCGCGATGTCATAGAATACGCAGTGAGCAGAGGAATTCCCACAGTTATAATAACCGGCACAAAACCTGGGGAAAGGATAGGAGCGGATTTCACAAACTATAAAGGCTGGGTGTTCCTTTCAAGCCTTGATTCCGCCGAGACGGTGCGCCGGGTTATCCTTTCAAGCCCCGTGCGCAGCGTTATGAACCCAAAAGTCTTTACGGTAAGAGCTGACAGCTATGTTGAAGATGCGGAAGACATTATAATAGACAACAGGCAGAGGGTACTTCCAGTAGTGGACGAGGAGCGGGTTATAGGCGTGGTGACTCGCACGAACATGCTCCAACGGCACAGGACAAAGCTGATAATGGTTGACCACAACGAACCGGATCAGGCGGTGGACGGCATTGAATGCGCGGAGGTGCTGGAAATAGTGGACCACCACCGCCTGGGAGCCGTCAAAACCAACGCACCGGTCACATTCTACGCCAAACCTGTGGGAAGCACCTGCACACTTGTTTACCAGCTTTACAGGTCCGCCGGAAGGTCGCCGGACAAGACCGTGGCCATGCTCCTCATGGGCGGGATAATCAGTGACACGGTGATGCTGAAATCCCCCACCGTCACGGACGACGACCGCACGGCGCTCTCGGAGCTGGAAAAGATAACCGGCGTGAGCGCATACGACTACGGCATGGCTATATTCGGCGCCACAGACAACCTCAGCGCCCGTACTCCGGAGAGCATCATAAACACGGACTTCAAAAAATACCATGAAAACGGAGTCGCCTTCGGTGTGGGGCAGGTGGAGGTCGTAACCACGGCGGATCTGCCGGAGGTGCTGCCCGCCCTGCTGCATGAATTGGATAAACAAAAAAATTCCAAAGGGCTGGACTGGGCGCTGCTCCTGATTACGGACATTATCCGGGAGGAGAGCGTGCTGATCTGCACCGCGTTTGAGGCGGCGGAGAAGCGGTTTTCATACAGGCGTTCAGCGGAACATTGTTTTCTGCTGCCCGGAGTATTATCCCGTAAGAAGCAATTGTTGCCGGAAATATTGCGTATAGTTGAAGAGCTGGGGTAGTGTTGACGGGGCGCCAGATTGATTGAGCCGTGATATGGGCGCGCTGCTTGAGCTTGCCGTATGCTGCCGCAGCACGCCCACCTTGTTCGCTGAGAACAAATAACTGACAGGAGCATGCTGTGGTAAACGTACAGCAAGCTGGGTCTGGCCCGCTCCCGTAAAATAATAATGTAATCCCTTATTAATCCTGGATTCCTGCCCGCGCGGGAGTGACGGAAAACTGATTTCACCTCAAGTCCGCAATGAGGCGGATAGCCGGTTATTTCTTTTTTACTTGATTTTTGAAGGTTAAATGTATATCATTTTCTCTTAACTTCAGCCCGGGTGGCGGAATAGGTAGACGCAAGGGATTTAAAATCCCTCGGCAGCAATGCTGTACCGGTTCGATTCCGGTCCCGGGCATCCCTTGAAAATCTGCGTTTTAAGCATAATTTACGCATCAGCTCATTTGCGGGATCGCTCCCGTTTTGTTAAAACGGCTTACTTAAGAATACCGCATTTTACTGATTTTTGTTTTTCTCTTTATGTACCGGCATGTAACAGAAAATGTAAGGTTCTTCGTTTATATATGGAAACCCCAAGCACTTTTACCACAAAATCATAAAAGAGAATCTGAAAGAATTTTACGAAGATGAAACAAGCGAAAGAAAAGCCATAAATGCGTGTATCATACTATATCATATGGCAGATTGGTATTGGCCGGATAAAGAGGATAGGAAAAAGGCGTGGAAAGAGGTACCATTTAATGAGATCTTGGAAAGCGTTGTTAATGGGACAAAGCATTTCAATACAGAAAAACCATACCAGGCAGGAAAAACAGATGGGACTCACGTTCCAAAGAAACTGATAGTCACCAATAACAGCGGAGAGGATACCATTGAGCTTAAATACATTTTGGAAGAGGTTGAAAAATTTTGGGATTCCAAAATTGGTGGCAAGCCTTGGGATATAAACTGGGGCGATTAGAAATCATCCCTTAGATGAAGTCACTATCCCTTTATCCAGATAGATTGAAACCGCAAAGCCGCCTCTAAAGTAGATTACTTTAGAGTTCGACTTTGCGCCTTTCGATGGAGGCGGCGGGAATCGAACCCGCGTCCGAAGAGCCTACCATTCCGGGCGCTACATGCTTAGGCTGCGATTAAAGTTCTTCCGTCCATGTCCGCAGCCGGGCTAAGGTTGGAAAAAGCTCCTGCTTTCTCGCCCCCGCAGCCGGAGCAACCGCGGGTAGCCAGCCTGTATTGTTTACACCCCCGGTACCGCCACAGGCAGGCTGCGCCGGGGATGTCACTGCTAATTAGGCAGCGAGTGCGTAATCGTTTTGATTAGCGTTTAATTTGTTTTCCAAGTTTTTACAAGGCCCTGGTCCTTGGCATGCTCCCAAAACTCTCAGCGCCCCGTCGAAACCAAGCGCCCCCCGTTTAAGAATCAATTATATAATACGCCACAAGGCAGAAAATATCAAGCCCATTCCGGCCACAGGCAATCAGCGGATTTCCAGAAGCTTGTCGGCGGTCACGTCCAGCGCTTTGGCAATGGCGAACAACAAATTCAACGACGGCATCTTTTTCATCTTCAACGATTCAATATGACCCAGGTGCGACCTGCTGATGCCGACGATCTCAGACAACTCTTCCTGCGTCAGCCCTTTGAGCTTTCTGTAAAAGGCAATATTCAGGCTTAATTGTCTATACTCGTTGGAGTACTTTACTTTATTCATAGTGTTCTGTAGATTTTTAACCTATTGACGATGATTTTTAAATGATCTAAAAATACATTTATACTAGCTACTGGTTATCATTTTTAACCCAACGGCTATAATTTGCACCTATCCGGGACATATGGGAAGGACTTGAGGAATAATGCTTTTTGCGCCAACACTACACAACGTAACATAAAAAAACATATTGACAACATATATCAAAAAGAGTTACTTTGCTATATGAAAATCAGCATATTGTTCGCAGCATTTTTTTTCATATTCGTACCGCCGCTGCTGTCGTTCGAGGGCAATGTTACCAGGGTTATTGACGGTGACACCCTTGAGATCCTCACTGTGCAGAACAGGCAGATACGGGTGCGGCTGTATGCTGTCGACGCACCGGAGAAAGCGCAGCCCTATTACCAGAAATCGAAAGAGAACCTTGAAAAAATGTGCGCGGGCGAGCCAGCCCTTGTGGCGGTTATGAACGCGGACAGATACGAACGGATAGTCGGCGTAGTCTACTGCCAGGGGCTTAACGCCGGGCTGGAGCAGGCCCGGGAAGGCTATGCCTGGGTGTACGAATTTTTCGCCGCGCAGGACAGCAACTCTTCATCTATAACGCACTACCATACCGCCCAGACTAATGCCAAAATCGCCAAACAAGGTATCTGGCAGGATAAAAGTCCCACCCCTCCGTGGGATTTCCGCAGAAAGAAAGGCACCGAATCCGCCTCCATACCCGCTCAAACCTCGGTTCAATAGCTCCATCCACACTTTATCATTGACAGTTTTTTTTATTAGTGCTACTTATTTTAACTATCGTGGCACGAAATAAAAATTATCTGAGGTTGTATGATGAAAAAGTTATTATTATCAGTTTTTCTCGGGGCGGCGCTGCTGCTTTCCCCCGCAGCGTTCGCCCATGAATTTATAATCAAGCCGTCCAAGCCAGGTCCGTACAAAAAGGGCGACACCGTCGCTCTGGAAATTCTCTCCACCCACTATTTCATGGCGGGGGAGGAACTTGAACCCGCCGAATATCTCAGCGCCTATGCGTTGCAGGACGGTAAAAAAACCGACCTTGAATTTGTCCCGAATAACAATAAAATAGTGTACGAAACCGGCTATAAATTGACGAGCAATAACCCCGCTGTGATTATCGGCCACCGAAAAGGGATGCTCTACAGCACCACCACAAAGGGCGGACAGGACGGTGACCGGAAAACCCTTGAAACCAAAGGTTTTACAGTCCAAAAAACCACCAACTATGAAAAGTTTTCCAAAACCTATCTGAACCCGTCGGCGTCGGATAAAAGCTTTGCAACACCCATCGGCCAGCCGCTGGAAATAGTCCCCGTGACTAACCCGGCTGATATCGCCAAAGGGAAGCCCGCTGCATTTAAAGTCCTGTACGAAGGCAAACCCTTGCAAACGCCAGTCGCAGCCACCTACGACGGCTACGACGTGAAAACCGAAGAAGCCTACGCGGTAAAAACAAACAGCGGCGTCGACGGCATGGTGACCGTAACGCCGGAACAAGCCGGCACCTGGATGCTGCGCGTGGCCAACACTGTGCCGGGCGACGGCAAAAATTACGACGAGCACGCCATACGCGCGGTTATTGTATTTAACGTAAAATAATGAAACGGCTGGTAATAGTGCTGATTCTGCTGGCGTGCGCCACGGCTGTTTATGCCCACGGCACGGATTATACCCGGCTGCCCGCGGACGGCGCGGTGGCGCTTCAGTTTACTTACTCTTCCGAAGAGCCGATGGCATTTGCAGAAATTAAAGTATATTCGCCGGGTTCCGGCACGGCGGAGTCAATCCTCGGCTATGCCGACAGAAACGGCGTCTATTCGTTCATCCCCGATGAAGACGGGGAGTGGCGCGTAGAAGCGGCGGACGGCATGGGGCACAAAATAACCGCACCAATTTCTGTCCATCTGCGCGGATATGACGTCCAACCGGAAAGAAAAAGCACTGCGGGGGCATCTCTTCCGTTGCGCGTGGCCTTCGGCCTGAGCCTGATCGTGAATATCTTCGCCCTGTATTGGGTATTCAACAGACGCAAAGGCAGGGCATAATGCATATCAGCGAAGGAGTATTATCGCTGCCCGTGATAGCCTGCGGGTGGGGCATTGCCGGGGCAGGAGTGGCCATCGGGCTGCGCCGGACGCCCCCTCAAAAGATATCCCGCGTGGCGCTGATATCGGCGGCGCTGTTTATTGCCTCCCTAATCAGAATCCCCGTGCCTCCGGTGGCGATCCACCTGACCCTGTTGGGGGTTGCTGGCGTGCTGCTGGGATGGAGCGCCTTCCCGGCGCTGATAGTGGCGCTCTTTTTACAGGCGGTGCTGTTCCAGTTCGGCGGTATCCTGGCGCTGGGGCCGAACTGTGCGATTATGGGCTGTGCCGCTATCTCGGCACATTACATTTACAAAGCGCTGCCCAAAGGCGGATATACTCCTATATCTGCGTTCGCCGCCGGCTTCGGCGCGGTTATCGCCGGCACGGTACTTATCTGCGCCGCCCTCTATTTCAGCAATGCAAGCTTTACAAACACGGTTAAACTGATCTTTGCCGCCAACCTGATTCTGGCGCTTGTGGAAGGCGTAATCACGGCGTTCATAGTGCTCTTCCTTAACAAAGCACTGCCGGGAACATCCGAGGGAGCCGCCTGATATGGAGCTCACCGGCCGAGCAATAACCGGAGGGGCACGCCTCCTGCATAAATCCGATCCCCGCTGCCTTATCGTTACGGGGTTGTTATTCACCGTGTCCATGGTGGTGAGCGACAACCGGCCGCTGATACTTGCGGTTATTTTGGTATGCTTCGCGCTGCTTACCCCAAACATACGGCTGGTTCTTATGCGCCTTGTGCCGGTGAACTTTTTTATGATATTCCTGTGGATTACTCTTCCGTTCACGGCGGAGGACGGCGTTTCCCAGGCGCTCACATACACGTTGCGGGTGAATGCCGCCGCCATGATATTTATGGCCACCATTGCGCCGATGGGCGTTTACATCGCTGGCAACGCCATGATGCGGATGAAAGTGCCTCACAAGCTTGTGGCAGTGCTGCTCCTGTCGTACAGGTATATTTTTATACTGTGGGAGCATATTTCGACCTCCATCCGGGCTATGAGCCTGCGCAAGCCTGATAATATGGGAGTTCTGACGCAATGGAAGAGCTATGCATCCATTATCGCCGCGACTATAGCCGAGGCGATCCGCAGGGCGGACAGAGTGCAGCAGGCAATGCTCTGCCGGGGCTTCGACGGCCGGTTCCCGGTCACGAGAGATTTCCGCTGGCGTCTGCGGGACACTATATGTATATTATTGTCGCTGTTGTTGTCTGCGACTTTTATCTGCGCGGGGAATATATGAGTGCTTTATTGGAAGTCAAAGGGCTGTGCCATAGGTACAACGAGCGCCTTGCGTCGCTGAGGGATATAAATTTCACACTGGCAAGGGGTGAATCCCTGGCCATAGTCGGAGCAAACGGTTCCGGCAAGTCAACACTGCTGCAGCTCATTTCCGCATGCCTGAAACCCGCCTCCGGCGATATTTTACTGGAGGGGCAATCTGTATATGAAAATGTAAAAAACGCCCGGCGGCAGATAGGGATGGTGTTCCAGGATCCTGACGACCAGCTTTTTATGCCCACCGTATGGGAAGATGTCGCGTTCGGCGTGCTGAACAGAGGGGTTGCACTTTCCGAAGCCCGGGATATGGCGCTGGCGGCGCTGGATAAAGTGTGCGCGCGGCACCTGGCTGACAGGGAGTCCCACAGGCTTTCCGGCGGAGAAAAGCGGGTGGCGGCGCTGGCCACGGTGTTCATAATGAACCCATCTGTTTTATTATTGGATGAACCGACAAACGCCCTCGACCCCAAGGCCCGCAGGAACCTTATCGAGCTGCTCGCTCAGCGGGAGTACAGCAAGATAATCGCAACACATGATCTGGATATGGCGCTGGAGATCTGCGACAGAGTGATATTCCTCGACAACGGAAAGATGGCCGGGGAAAGCATCGTGCCGGGACTGTTATTAGATGAATCGTTTTTGAAATCAGTCAATCTGGAACTGCCGCTGTCATATACATAATTAAGGGGGCGGTTTTTACCGCCCCCCCTTTGAGTACATGAAAGGTCATAGATACCCGCCGCCCGGGTTAATCCCGCTGCGGCGGATAATATCATACTTCAATTAAACAACAACCCTATCATCTCCTGCATCTTCTTGGACAGTGTCAGCGCCTCCTCCGTTGGGATTTGGCGGATAAGTTCCTTTGTTTCGGAGTTGACTATTCGCACAACAAGCCTACCCAGGTCCTCGTCCACTTTGAACTGTCTTTCGTCCCTTCTTAGGGTCGTCAGGGCCGCGTTGATGTTTTTGACCGCATCATTAACGCTGACTTTATCGACGTAGTTACCAGAGACATTTTGTTCAGCCGTAACTTCAGATTGTCTACCGGCTGCGGGTTGTGCAGGCGCCGTATTACCGTAATAGGTATTTTGCAACGCATTCACCTGACTCATAAGTCACCTCGCATCGGTTAGTCCCCCTTCGAGCGTTTCCGCGGGAATGTCCCAGGAATGGGGGAGTAAGGGGGAAGTGTTTTTCTTCCCCCGGTTAATCAGTTATTACCGGCCTATAAGCTGCAGAGCTATCTGAGGCAGAGTGTTAGCCTGCGCAAGCATCGCCGTCGCCGCGTTCACAAGAATCTGATTTTTCGTGAACGTCGCT
>JAVBTI010000031.1:0-4739 GCA_031556255.1 Deferribacterales bacterium
AACCCCTTCGAGCACGGCGGTCATGTCATCCGCCGATAGGTGCCCGGTGGCCAGGTAATCCAAAAAGAAAAGTGGACGCGCGCCCGTTACAACAAGGTCGTTCACGCTCATTGCCACCAGATCAATACCGACTGTATTATAAACACCCGCGTCAATAGCTACTTTAAGCTTGGTTCCCACTCCGTCGGTAGAGGAAACCAGCACCGGATCTTTCATATCGCGGAATTTATCCAGGGCATAAAACCCGGCAAACCCGCCCAGGCCGCCTATAACGGATTTATTATGAGTACTCTCAACCAAATTTTTGATCAGAGTAACAAAACGGTTCCCTTCGTCAATATCCACACCGCTTTCTTTGTAACTGTCTTTTGACATCTTTGAACTATTCCTCTCCCTTCAGTTGCTTTATCTCTTCGCGAACAACCTTTTCCATGGTCTGTTCCAGGGAAAGCTGCATCGCCTCTTTTATCATATTTTGAATATCCGCCGTATTCACGGAGCGCATCAGCAGATCAGCCAGCTCCTCTTTAGACAGGTCTATAGTCAACCTGCCCGCGCGCGTAAACTCCCTGGGGGTATCATTTTTCACGGGCACGGCTTTTTCGCTGTCAGCGCCCGCAAGTTCGGCCAGTCTGCGAAATCCTGATGGTATATCTGCGTCTTGCCCGGCTTCGCGTTCAAAAGAATCGGCCAGATGCTCAATTTCATCGTCCAGTTCGTTGAACATCTCCATTAACTCCTGCCTTTCAACAATCTCTTCCCTCAGTTCGTCGATCTCAGACGTGCCGGTAAACTCGTCCGGCATATCCCGCTCTGTCGGTATTTCATCCTGCGCGGCGGATTCGGTAAGCAGGCTGTACAGACTGTCCAGCATATCCTCGTCAACGCTTTCAGCCGGATCTTCGCCCGGAAGTTCAGACAGTTCTTCAGCCGGAGGCTCCTGTTCATCTTCAGTCGGAGGCTCCGGCTGCATTATGTCCGGAGGCGTCGGAACGGACTCATATTCATCATAAATATCAGCGATTACATTTCCGGGTTCTTCGATACCCTCCGAAGCAGGCGATACTGTTATACTGCTTTCCTGTTCAGGTACCGCTTCGATACTGCCGTGCCCCATGGCGATAGGTTCGTGCTTCTCTAGCAGATGGGCGTCTTTGGCCCGCGGAGGCATGGGTATGGGCTCGGCTGCTTCATCCGCGCTATCCACAGCGGGAAGCCTTGACGTATCCGTAGGTTTGGAGCCTATCTCCCGTGGTTCGCCACAGTTTCCCATGTCATTTTCGATGGAAAATTCCGCCTCCACAATGTTATTGCCCGAATCATAATCTTCTCCGTCCGCAGGCAACCCGTCAGCAGAGAAAGGCAACCCGTCCGATTTGTCTATATGGCTTTCCAGTATTTCAAACTCTATATCCTGCTCGATAACACTGAGCGGATCGTCTATAACGGACGAGGTATCAATATCTATACCGCCGGCATCCGGCCCCGCCGGCGTTTCTTCGGCCGGAGGCACTATAACATCTTCAATAATTTCCTGTAACGGCTCTTCCGGCACACTTTCTGCCGGCGCAGGCTCTTCCTCCGCCGTATTTTCAGGAATCGGCACATCCATCCCCGCGCTGTCAGCCATAGCGGTAAGCGCATGGTTAAGAGCGTTCGCGTTGAACGGTTTTATGAGGTAGTCCTGCACATTTAGGCTTGATATTTCAGTTTCCGGAAACTTCTCATATGCCCCGAAAAGCATGATAATTCCGAGATGGCTGGCCCCTGAGGCAAGGGCGGGCAGGAATGTGGGCTCCTGGCATAGTTTGTTATCCACAAGCACGATATGCGGATCGTGCTCCTGCGCCAGTTTCAATCCCTCATCCGCAGTAAATGCGCTGAACAGTTCGAACCCGCCATGATCAAGGGTAAGCTCGACAATTTTATGTATGGTCATGCTGTCATCTATCAGAAGAACGCGCTTACGCATATCCTCAACCTCGCATAAACATGGCACTGCTCATACAAACAGAATAACACTTAAACAAAGAAAGATCCAGAAAATGTTGTGACGGGAACGCGCAATTCCATATAAAAACAGTAAAAGCCGGTTAATCCCTTCTTACACGGATTAACCGGCCTGTCCGCGGGTTGAATCCGTTGTATCAATTTGTTTTGAATTTGCTCATCATATCTTTCATCACTTCCGCCGTTCTTTCAAGCGAAGATGCGTTTGACGCCAGATAATCCGAGGTACTTTTCACCTCGCTGGATATCACGGCGACCGAGCTGATATCCTGCTGTATCTGAGAGCTGGTGGTGGACATTTCCTGGGTGGCGGCGGATATATTTTCCACCATCGACTGAAGCATGGAAACTCCGCCCTGTATGTCCTCCAGTACGGCGGTTGTCTGCCGCGACGACTCCACTCCGCTGGTAACCTGCCCTATCACGGAATCCATTGATTCCGTTACATTCTGCATCTCTTTTTGGGTGCCGTTTACAAGTTCCGCTATCTCGGAAGTGGCTTTTTGCGTGTTTTCCGCCAGCTTGCGGACTTCGTCGGCCACCACGGCAAACCCCCGGCCGGCATCCCCGGCCCTCGCAGCCTCTATAGCCGCGTTGAGCGCCAGAAGATTCGTCTGGTCAGCAATATTGGTAATAACCCCAACAATATTCTTGATCTCAAGGGATTTTTCACCCAACGATTTGACAAGCTGTGACGCCTGGTCCACCGTATCTTTTATTTTCACAATTTCTTTGACAGATTCTTCAACTTTTTTGCTTCCATTTGTCACCTTTTCCGAAGTCTGGCTTGAAAATTCCGATATCTCGGTCAAACTGCGGGCTATCTCACCCGTAGTGGATGACATCTCTTCGGATGCGGAAGAGATGAGCGCCGAACGGTCGGACTGATCCGTCATTCCGGCCGACAGTTCCTGCACACCGGCGGAAAGCGTAACGCTGGCGTTCTGCAGATCCCCCGCTATCTTTATACTGCCGCTTATGATCCCGCGCAGATGGTTGACCATCTCTTTCACAGCATAGACAAGGCTTGTGCTGTCACCGGGCCTCGTTACAATCTCCACGGTGAGATCACCGTTCGCTATGCGGTTCATGGTTTCCACCACATATTTCGGTTCGCCGCCAAGCTGACGCATCAGCCCCCGCACGATATAAACAATGACGGCCGCAGTCAGAAGCACCGCAATAATCGCTACTATCGGCACGATTAGCCTTATACTGTCAAGCGCGTCATATACTTCGGATTTAGTCGCAGTCAAGCCGAAATAGAAGGTATACTCCGCCTCATTTATAGGGATGGGCATATAGTATGAAAGTGAAACCAGACCAGTGGCGACGCTGGTTCTTTCCATCTTGTATTCCTCTTTTTTATCGGCATGCGGTTTAAGCTGATCCGCCACAACAGAACGCACGCCTATGGAGGCATCCGAAGGGTGCACAAGATTGGTCAGATTCTGGGAGAGCAGCACAGCATATCCGGTTTTGTAAACTTTTATACCCCTCACAACCTTGATCATATTTTCAAGCCCGATGTCCACACCCGCCACACCCGCGAACTGCCCGTTGATTTGAAACGGCCTGCATATGGAAACGACCATCACCTTTTTGTTGTCATAGCCGCGTTCCATGGGTTCGGTTATGTAAATTTTCCCTGTTTTCATCGGCGTCTGATAACGGTCGTCAGACATATCCATTGATGCCGCTCTTTTGACAGAACCGCCGTCTCTGTACATCAGCACTGAAAACTGGCCGGTGGCTCCTGAACCCGGCTGTCCGGCAAAAGCGCTGTCGTTGCCGTCAAATTTGTTCGGCGCCCATACCGCCCAGGTTGCAAAAATATCCGTGTTATCGGCCAGCACAGAGGCAATATAATTTACTGTTTCATCCCTGCCGACCCCCCCGGCCTTCCCGGAAAAAGAAACTGCGACTTCGCCCATTGCTTCTGTATCGTTAACAGCCTGATCAAATTTGGCCTGCATGAGGTTGACATAGCGGTAAGAAAGATTCCATGCGTTAGCACTGGCCAGAGTATCAATTTCACGGTAAAAAGAGTTGTAAACAATTAACCCCATTGCCAAAAATGATAGAGCCACGGCGGCAATTACCGGCACCAATATCCTCATACGAAAAGACAGCTTCATTTTAAACTCCTTAAATTTCAACAAGCATTTGATTTTAAACTATGTTTAAAAAAAAGTCATTGTTAATTTACGGTATATAAATATATTTGAAATCCATCTGCGGCAATCGCTTGCAATGAGTTGGGATGCCGGCCAACAAGAATTACCAGCTCCACAGCAGGTACGTATGGGCATTACCATTGAGCAAATCCGTTTTACATCCGGATTAGCGCTTTATTTCCCTACGAAAAAACGCAAAAAAATTTATACCTACCCGACAAAACACCGTCCATCATCGAAGTTCCGGAAATGGTTTTTATTATGATTTATGGGCGTGGCAACCCAAATAACAGTGAAGCATATAAGACTGCGCTGGAAGTCCTTTATGGCTTGTCCTATGCTATAAAAATGAGCAAAACGGGTGATATTCAGCCCAAAGGGCATTATGATTTTGTTGTCCCGCCATTGGAAGGCTTACGTTCGTTGGCTTCTGCGGGACGCTCATCTATGCGCATGGCTGCCGGGTTCCTGTAAGCAATCTTGCGCTCTGTGACTTTGCGATGCCTGCGCTTGAAACGGAAGCCCTCTATATAGCCTTTAATAAGCCAGTTA
>JAVBTI010000040.1:0-12960 GCA_031556255.1 Deferribacterales bacterium
ACGCGTTTATTGGCGTTTTTTACTAAGGTTACCACTGGCGCGTCAGGCGCGGTTGTGGCATCAGCCCCTTTGTATGAGGTGTATGTAATACTCCCGTTATCCCCTGGGGTTGGAAGAACAACGGTGCCAAAAATATGCCATTCGCCTGCGCCGTTAGCGTTTCTGGACATCACACAAAGCTTATGGGTTGTAGTGTTGTTATCCACCGTGAAAACATAGTTATCGCCTGAAGTGAGGTTTGCTGGCGACCAGAACCCGGGAGTGAGCTGGCTGGGGCTTTTGGGGCAGTCGTCCATATTGACGCCGTACTCTTCATACGGTTTCGCAGTCCACGATACAACAATGCGCTTATCTCCGGCTGTCACCGTGGCGTTGTCGACAGCCGTGGGCATAGGTATCGGCACAGCCTGCAGTTTGGTGTAACCGGAATAGCCGTAGTCTGCGCTGGCAAAGTTCGATCTTACGAATATCCAGTACTCTTTTCCGTCTTCTAATGTAGGATACTCATAAATCACTCCCAGTTGCCCACTGGCAGCGGCCCTTGTTATAGTAAACTGTACAAGGTTGCTGCTTCCGGAATTAACTTCCGGACTCAGCAGCACTTTGTCGCTGCCGTCTTCTCTCGTGCCGATGCTGACCTCATAACTCGGATATTTCTCGGATCCTTCAGCGCCGATCCCTGCAACTCTTGAGAACTGGACGAGAAGCTCGCCTGATTTGGCGGTAAGGGCCATATTGCCTGGCGCCGAAAGTGGAACACCCTTGGAACCGCTGTCGCTGGAACTGCAGCCGACAAAACACAGCATGCCCAATAAAACTGCCGCAAATCTATCAGTCAGCTTTTTCATAAAAGATACCAACATCGCATAACCTCCATTTAGTATATTTTAATTGCACACTTATATCGTCAACGATCGTTTTTTGCAAGAAGAAAAATTATTCTAATTAAAATAATTAACAAAAAAGACTAAATGTTGTCATTCCAATATGAAGAGCTATTCCAGATAATCATATGTACCTCCGATTCGCTGGAGTGCGCATATTTTCCTTCTTCATTTTTAAACCGCTCCATATATCGCTCTATAATTCCCATATCGGGCTTAATATCCCCGGATTTTATGATATCCACACAGCGCTCCAGCATCTCTTCCCTGCTCTGCTCCACAGCCCTGTTTTTCATAAATTTGCATGTTGTATAGGTGATATTGCTGGCGTCCAGCCATCCGAACATTTCGGAGGTGCCTTTCAGCCCGCGCCTTTCTACGCCGAGCATCTTATAAAGCCCGCCCAGGTTGTCGCTGCATTTCCCGTCTGAAAACCACCGCTTCGCTAAACCCTATATTTCCCGTCATCCCGGCCTTGAGCCTGGATCTATGCAAGTGAATATGAAACCGGACGGGATTGCGGGTCTGTCACCCCGGACTAAGCCTGCCCCGGACATCGATCCGGGGATCCGGGGCCGCAATGATGTGGTTTGGGTTCGAACGCAAGCTTGCGGTCTCACTATTTAATTACTTTTATCCTGCCGTCCGTCACCGGGTTCAGCATCTTCATATATTTCATATACTCCGTTAAGGCCTTGCGGAGGTTAACCTCCGTGTCAACAGTGGTTCCCATCATTTTATAGCCGTTGCCGCCGCGCGTGATAAAATCGTTGGTGGCTACCGCATATGCGGCATCAGGTAAAACGGCCTTGCCGCCGATTGTGAGGTTTTTCAGCACGCCGTCGCCTTTCGTATAGTCTATTGTATAGCGGGCCTCTCTTGAAACCTGCGCCCATCCCTTATGCCCCGACGGAAGCGAAGCCATGTATCCGAAAAGCCTGATAACGTCCGCACCCTGCATTTCCACAATCATGATATTGTTTTCAAAAGGGAGCAGGTCGTATGCAATCTTTCCAGTTATTTCACCTTTTTTCGGCCCCACACGCAGGGTGCCCCCGTTGGTGAAAGCAAAATCGGCCTTCATTTTCAGGATATTCTGTACATACCAGACGGTGGCGTCGTTCACCATATCGCCGGCCGCCGTCTCCTTTTCAAAGGAGTCGGAGAAATCCTGCTCGAAATCTCCGGAAGCCGTCGCCAGCTTTTCGTTCAGAATGGAATCCTTTTCAGCCTTAAAAGAGGCGACAAGTTTTTCCACGTCAGGGTCGGGCGCAGTGCCCGAGGTTACAGGCACGAGCTTCCACGTCAGGCCATCCATCCCGCCGCCCGATACCTTCAGATGCGCCTCGCCGATATATTCCCCGTAATGGAAGGCGGTGATCACCGGCACGCCGTTAATGACCAGCGGCTCCTCAATAAATGTTTCCGAATGGCCGTCCACCATCAGATCTATACCTGGCACTGAGTTAGCCACTGCCGCGGTGCCGCCGTGGTTTCTCCCTTCGTCGCCTATCCCCAGGTGGACGAGGGCTATTACTATGCCGCACTTCTCCTGTTCCCGCAGATAGCGGACGGCCTCTTTCGCGCTTTCCGCCGTGTTGAGAAAAATAAGCTGCCCGCCGAGGTTACCGTAGAAGTTCTCGTTCGTAACGGTCAGCCCGAAAATACCCACGCGCACGCCGTTGTATTCTTTAACTATCCAGGGCTTGCCTAGATAAGAGCCGTCCGGCTTTTTTATGTTTGCCGCCAGGAAAGGGAATTTTGCCCTCCGCATCTGTTCCGCAAGAAGGGCGAGGCCTTTGTCAAACTCGTGGTTTCCGAAGGACATGGCGTCGTATTCCATAAGATTGTATGCGTCTATATCCACGCGCCAGTCGGCCAGTTCAGACAACCCCTGCCCGCGGGTGTTGATATCCCCGGCATCAAGCAGAAGCACATATGGGTTGCCCGCGCGCACGCCTTTAATAAAGGCCGCCCTTTCCGCCAGGCTGCCGGTGCCGTTATCGGACACTATCATTCCGTGATGGTCGTTCGTATGAAGCACAACCAGATCAAAACTTTGATCCGCCGCGCCGGTCTTGCCGGCACAGCCTGAAAAAATAAATAAAAACAGCGACAGCAACACATAAAAAGCAATCAGATTTTTTCTCATAATCGCTCCATATACTATTTTTATTGCAAATAAATATACTAATTGACTTCAAAGATCAATTAATATATTTTACTTATAAATAAAAAGGGAGAATTCATGGAAGAAAAAGTAAGTTGCTGCGGTAAAACTGCGGAGGATTCAAAAAAAACTTTCTGGGACACCAGATCCAAATCGTTCCCGGGACACAGGGAGGGGGATACGTACCAGGCGAAAATGCTTGATACAATGAAAAAACACGGTGTTGAGCTGGAAGGGAAAACGGTGCTGGATCTAGGCTGCGGCACAGGTTCCTACACCATACGCATGGCACGCGAAGCCGCGCACGTGACGGCGCTGGACATCTCGGAGGGTATGTTGAAAACCCTGGCGGAAAGCGCCCGCGCGAATAACTTAACAAATATAACCTGTGTATGCGCGGACTGGGCTCAGTATACCCCGGACCGAAAATTCGATCTCATCTTCTGTTCCCTCACACCCGCGGTGCAGGACAGGGCGGCGGTGGAAAAGATTCGCAAACACGCCGCCGGGTGGGTGGTCAATATATCGTTCGCCGGGCCTATGAAGGCCTATGTTTTGGACGGCCTTTTCAAACTGCACGGCCATGAACACAAACGTGGCGCATGGGAACCGGTGATGCGGGACTGGCTCAGTGAAAACAATATCCACTTTGATTCGTGCCGCGTGCAGGGGGAGTGGGTAACGGAACGCAGCCGCGAAGATATGCTGGCAAACTGTGTCGACGTGCTGGAGGCGCATAAAATTACACCGGATATGAGGGCGCTGGAAAAGTTCATTGAGCAGTTTTGGGATGCGGAAAGCAAAATGTACCTGTCCCGCACCGCATACGATGTGGAAATGACAATATGGGAGAATAAACGATGAACAGCTTTGCCGAAGACTTAAAAGCGGCCGTGGACTACCACGGGCACCTCTGCGCGGGGCAGATAATAGGCGTACGTCTGACAAGACTGGGAATGAAATTGCTTGGTATCGAAGATCCTCATACAGAACGGGACCTGATTGCGTATGTGGAGGCGGACAGGTGCGTGGCGGACGCCGTGGGCGTGGTGACCGGCTGCAAACTGGGCAGACGGCGCCTTAAATGGATGGACTTCGGCAAATCCGCCGCCACTTTCCTGGATCTGGGAAAAGACAAAGCCGTCCGAATCTCTTCGGCCAGGAAGTTTAAACCGGCCGAAGGCGAAGATTTGGTGAAATTTTACGACACCATACCCGATGACGAACTTTTCAGCGCCGAGTGGGTCAGGGTGAACGTCAAGCCTGAAGATCTGCCGGGAAAACCGTCCGTGAAAGAGGTTTGTTCAGTGTGCGGCGAAATAGTCATGGACAACAGACATGTGATAAAAGACGGCAAAGTGATGTGTAAAAGCTGCGCCGGGCAAAACTACTATACAGTTGTGAAATAAAGATGAAAGGGGCCCACGGGCCCCTTTAAAAACCGTAGAGGGAAAAGCTATTTCACATCACACAGATATTCCACACCGCCGGCAGCCATCCCGGCCAGCCCCCTATAATAGCCCGTGCGCGCATATTTCCGTACATCGTCATTCCACCGCAATATCCACGGCAGCATGAACTCCCGGGCGAAACCCGCCATTGCTTCATCATTCCCCTGTTCAGCGAGGTGGGCCAGAAACTCAAGCTCCAGGCCGATATGGTCGTCCGGCTCCGAGTATTTTTTCTTGGTCATCATCCCATAACGCTCGTAAAACTTCCGTACCTTGAGGGTATCTTCATTAAAAAGCAAACGGTCCTCATCAAGGTACACCGAGCCCCACGGCGCGGCCAGAAGCTTGTCGGGGCCTATGAAAAGGCGCATAAAATCCGAATTCGTTTTATCCAGAAGCTCAGCTTTGGAGCCGCTACCCAGCCAGGCGGTGATTTGCGCCTGCCCTTCCCGGGCAAGCGCGTTATCACCGGCGTACGGCAGTTCGGAAAAGATTTCGTCATCCAGCAGCATATCCATCGCGGCCGCGTCGGGCTCGTTATATAAAAGCGAGCCCAGCAACCTGAAATATGCGGCCTTTTCCTCGCGGCTCACGCCTCAGCCGCCTGAATTTCTTCGGGCATGTTATATTGTATCACCGTCATGCCGCTCTGATACTTGCTATGCGGGATCACCAGCAACGACGGGTTGGTCTGTGACGGCGACGGCAACGGGGCAACCTGCTGCACGGCCTCAGGGTGCATTGATTTCAGCTGATCAAACTCGCCGTAGCTCAGCGCGCGCATGCTACATGCGGCCACACAGACGGGGGGTTCTCCGGCGTCTATATATTCACGGCAAAAATCACACTTACCGGCTTTCATGGCCGCCCTGTCCAGGGAGGGTGCGCTGTAAGGGCATGCACTGGCGCATGTTCCACACCCTATGCAGAGGGATTTGTCTATAAATACTATCCCGTCGCTCCTTTTCCCGATGGCACCCGCCGGACAGACTGACAGACAGGCCGGTTTTACGCAATGGTTGCATGCCACGGACAAGGCGTATGAAAACACATTGCTCGGCGTGCACACGCCGTCGCCGTCCAACGACCAGCTTCCGGCGCTGTTCGAATATATCTTGCGGTACTTATAACCCAGTTTAAGGTTTTGTTTTTCCTTGCACGCCACAGCGCAGGCTTTGCAATTTATACATTTATCGGTATCGACTAAAAAAGCATACTGTCTCATATTCCACCTCCCATATTAAATCGTATAATTGTCAGGGATATAACCTTCGCCGCTCTCGTCGAACGCGGGGAGGTCCACAGGCCATTTATACTGCGGCACAAGCGCTTTATCAAATTTTTCCATCTTCAGGATAACCGTGTTGAACGCCTGATGCCCCTGCCCCACAAGGTATGTCGGGCAGAGAACATTCGAGGAGCCGGCATAGTCGATCGGCGCATTGCTGGGCGACTGGGTCACACTGTAAGGATCAACCGCGTTTGCGTCGTAATCCGCATCTTCCGACATTTTACGCCTTGCAGAGCAGCCTTCGGAGCTCACCACAACACCCGGCATGACTTCATTGGTCACCGCCACCCGGCGGACGAACCTGCCCGCTTTGCTGGTAAAGAGCGCGGTGTCTCCGTTCTTGAGGTTGCCGTATTTTTGCGCATCCACAGGGTTGATATACATCACATCGTCGAAAAACTCCGTTATATAGCGGTTGTCGCTACGGGCGGAGTGTACGCGTATGTGCGGGTGGACGTTGACATATTGCAGCGGATAGATCCCCTGATCCCTCGCCTCTTCATATCCGCTCGGCTGAGGCATATACAGGGCTATCGGGCCTAAGGCGCTGCCGTGGTATTTGCCTGAGGAGGCCGCCCCCGCAGGCCCCCTGGTGCTGTCTTCCAGAGCATAGTTTTTATAGTAGTTCACAAGGTTCATGGAGTACATTTCCAGCATCCCAGTCTCGGTGCCTTTGCCGGGAGCGCCGCCGCCCAGCAGCTGGACGCCGGACGGGCTGTGATCGTCTGTGGCAAGGTAATTCACAAGTTCTCCGCTCCTGTATTTAAGCGCTTCATTCATCTTTATCTGGTAGAACCCTTTCTCTCTGAATTCCTGGTACGTTATTCGCCCCTGAGTTGTGAGCGCCGTCCTGTCCGCGCCGGTCAGGTCAACGTTAATACCGATGTTGTCCAAATCTTCCTCAGTGAACTTAATCAGCGGCTCGAAACCGGAACCGTCCGGCTTTATAACCCTCATGTTGGCTATACCGTTGAACACATTCTCCCGCTGGGAGCGTCCGTACGGATGCGCAAGGCCTTTGATCTGGCTGTCAGGTGCGCCGTAAAGCCTGCACAGCTCCCCGTCGACCCAAAAAGAGGATCTGGCTTCAAACAGCGGATCAAAAATCCTGTCCATATTACCTATGAAAAGTTCCTGGTTCAGCATGTTGTAATGCCCGTCATCCTCCCACCGCGAGGTACAGGGCACTACTATATCGGCGTACCTTGTGGTTGTGGTCATAATACTGTCGGAAGCGAAAATAAACTCGACCTCAGGCTTCCTGTGCGCCTGAATAGCTTTGTTGAGGTTGACGATCTGGTTGGGGTTGTTGCCGTTATGCAGCTTTATCATACCCCGGATAACCTGTTTCTTCTTACCGTTGACGAAGTCGTGGTGCTCTCCGTCCAGCACCGCATCCCATGCCTCAGCGAAGCATGTGCCGTAATATTTATGGGAGGCATAATTATACTGTATATCGGTATCGCGCCCGATTTCGCCGTAAGGGCCTGCGGCTTTGGGGTTAGGAGGGTTGCTGTTAACGGATGCGCCGTCATACACCGGACCAAGCCCTGTCCTGCTGATTCCTGCCGCGTCCCCGGGGGAAAAGTATCTGTTCGGCTGCGGTGCGAACCCATAGTATGAACCCATGTAAGACCCCATTGAACCGCCGGTGATATTGGCAACGGTGCCCCTCATAAACGCAACTGAGTGGAACGCCTGCGCCATGGTGCCGCCGTTGTAGTGGCGACCGGTAGACTGGTTGGCCAGGAAATACATCGGTTTTATGGTGCCAATATCTTTGGCGAGGGATTTTATCAACGCTACGGGGGTGCCGCAGATTTTAGACGCCCATTCGGCGTTTTTCACAACGTTGTCAAAGGAAGAGGTACCCATGACATAGTTCTTGAAGCAGTCCTGCTTATATTTATGATGGCCGTCCGCTCCTTTCACGGAGTTTCCGTCGGAATCCACTATTTCAGTTACGCCGTCGGCCTTGTAGACAGCTCTGTCCATGGACGCTTCGTCGAACCCCACCACATGTTTGTCCAGAAAATTCTGATCCACCCAGTTATTGGTGATAAGTTCATGAGCGATAGCCAGCAGCAGCGCGACATCCGTGCCGGGGCGCACGGGAATCCACTGATCCGCCAGAGCGTTGTTGCCTGG
Organism: Deferribacterales bacterium; assembly: GCA_031556255.1. Taxonomy (GTDB): domain Bacteria; phylum Chrysiogenota; class Deferribacteres; order Deferribacterales; family JAISNW01; genus JAIRQX01. Next base: position 7,945 of record JAVBTI010000040.1, read on the forward strand.
GTTAAACCAGGGGTCTATGCATATTATTTTGGCCCCACGCTCCTTCGCCGCACGGTAAGTGAGCTGCAAAGAGCCGTAATCGGACCAGGTGGGATTCTTTCCCCACATAATCACCAGTTTGGCCGTATCCATGAAAGTGAATCTGTCTATGCTGTATCCTGCGGTGGCGGAAAGCATTTTGTTCGTGACGGTCGGCCAGCCGCCTGTGGAGTTCTGCCCCCAGATGGGCATGCTGCCGTAGCCGGCATAATTCAGAAACCGCGGCTCGACTGTAGCCGTATAGCACAGGTTCAGAATAGGCAGCCCCACTTCGCCGTTATGGGTTGCCGCATAGTTTTTCGCATAATTCGTGTGCAGTTCTTTGGGGGTGTATCCGTCCACCATGTAACCGTAAGTTCCAGGGTCACACTTGGTGACCGGGGAGCCATATGTTTCGGAGATACGTTTGAACTCCTGCGCGGTAAGGCTCAGCGCCTCCGCCCATGTTATACGCACCCACTCGTCTTTCCCGCGAAGCTCAGGATGGTGGTCGGTACCACCGGGCTTCCAGTTTTTGCGCTTCATCGGATATTTAATACGATCGGGGCTGAATACCGACCATTTCATGGCACGCCCTTTAATACATGACCTGTATTGGGGATATTCCGTTGTAAACGGATGGTCATCCTGGGTTTTCTGGCGCACAGGTATACCGTCCACCACATAAGCCCTATTTACGCATCTGAATCTCGGGCATTCCGGGCAGGGAACGGTCACCCACTTGCCGCCTTTCAGAACCGGATCGGGGTTGTCGCTGATTTCGCTTCCGCCCATGACCACCGTTTCGCCGCCGTCGTCTTTGCTGCACGCGGTCAGGCCCGCCGCAAGAGATGCGGCCGCGGTGCTCCATTTCAAAAAACCGCGCCGTGACAGGCCGAAGTTTTCATTGATCTTCATACTCTTTCCTCCTCCATAGAATCATTAAGGCGATACTAGCACGAAGGTATGAAAGCCGAAAATACAAATGGGTAATAAAAAAAGGAACAATTCAAAAACAGGGAACAACGGCCGGACAGCCTGAGGAACAATCCGGCAAGGCACCTTATTGACAGTGGTTTTAAGAAACTATAGTTTTATTGATTTTCGTGCCAGATAAGAAAGCTGTTTGATTGCCCCCTCAAGATCCGCCTGCCTGATTCCGGTCAAACTGATCATGATGGAGTTATTTTCAGAAAACGCGTACTGGCTGTAGTCGCCTAAGGTCAGCCCCTCTTTGTTGGCAGTTATCTTTTTCACATCGATGTGGTCCTTGAACCTGACCCAGAAAAACACTTCCGAATTCCTGTTCCATTTGGCTATATCTCCCAGATACTTATCCAGCAGGCTGTTCAAACGCCTTTCCCGCTCGCGCATCACTTTTTGCAGCTTGGTAACATAATTGCGATACTCCCCGCTTGTGAGCATTTCATATACTGTCTGATGCGGCAACATTTCACAGCCCGTCCACATGGAAAGCTCCACGTAAGTGAGCCGCTCTATGAGTTCCGGTGTCGCCGCCACCCATCCCGCCTCAGCGGAGTTATTAAGCGTATTATGGAATGTGCCCACATAAAACACTATACCGTGCCTGTCCAACGCTTTTATTGGAGGAAGGGACTCGGAGCGGTAATCCCGATACTCATCAAGCTCCACTATGGGAATACCGTTTGTATGGCAAAGGTGATACAGATCCCGGCGCCGTTTTACGCTCATGGTTGTGCCACTCAAGGCGATTTCAGGCGACACGATCAAAAACGACTTCACACCTTTTCTGATCCTTTCAGAAAAATACTCCAGATCTATTCCTTCAGAATCAGTGGGGATGGGAGTCTTTATAAATCCTGTTATGTCGCAGAATACGGACACATCAAGCATCGATGGGGAAAGATAGTAACAGATGGTGCCCGGTGAAAAGAACGTCAGCGCAATAAAAAGCAATGAAAAGTTTGTCCCTTTGGTAAGCAGTATATTATCCGGCGGCAGATCAAGACCATAATACTTCATATGTTCCGCCAGCGCATAATTATAGCGCAGCAGATCATCCGTCGGCGGAATATACAGGCTGTCCGGAGTGAGGTTTGCCAATGCTTTCCGTGTGGACTTTTCCCATAGCGGATGGCCTCCGAACTCCGGCGACAACCCCAGATTAGATATTACATAGCGCGTACTTGAGGGATCATACCGCTTGCGCGAATCCCGAAACCGTCTCAGCACATCAATAGGCACTTTTTTTGTTTTACTGAAGTAGGCATGCCAGTCAAAAGTGTTGGGATAAAGGGTATTCCAGGCATCTTCCATTACAAAGATGCCGGACTGCGGACGTATATCCACCATCCCTTTATACTGAAGGCGCTCAAGAGCACTGCCCACGGTATGGACACTAACTCCGAAAAGATCGGCGAACTCCCGGTAAGTGGGCAGTTTATCCCCCGGCTGCAGTTTATTTTCCATGATATATGCGGCGATCTTATCCGCGATATTCATGTACAATGTTTTTTTCATGCCACATGCCCCGGAAAGGAAGGCGTAATTAAATCGACTGTACTTCTTTCACTCCGGGTATAAGTTCTTTAAGCCTGCTCTCTATACCGTGTTTCAGCGTCATGGTGCTGAACTGGCAACTGCCGCAAGCGCCGGTGAGCCTCACCTTAACTATGCCGTCATCCGTAACGCCCAGCAGTTCCACGTCACCGCCGTCCGCCTGAAGCATGGGACGAACCTGATTGAGCACTTCTTCAACTTGTTTCTTCATTTCCATAATACCCTCTCCTTTATATCCTTCTAATGTTTATGCTCCGGTTTTCCGATCTTCGCCTTCATCTTTTCAATGAATGAGGGATCTCTGCCAGTACGTTTTGCAAAATCCTGAAGTGCCGCTTCCACAGCCTCTTCTGCCATGACGGAACAGTGTATTTTTGCAGGAGGCAGTCCGTCCAGGGCATCCACTATCGCCTGGTTTGTAAGGGCCAGCGCCTCGTTCACGTTCCTGCCCTTCAGAAGTTCCGTGGCCATGGAGCTTGACGCGATGGCCGCCCCACAGCCGAAGGTCTTGAACTTGGCATCCTCAATAATATCTTTATCGTTGATTTTCATGTAAAGCTTCATAACATCGCCGCAGGCGGGGTTTCCCACTTCACCTACCGCGTTGGCGTCCGAAATCTCGCCCATGTTGCGCGGATTCATAAAATGATCCATCACTGTCTCGCTGTACGGTCCTGCTGCCATATATTCCTCCTGCTATCGTAACCTATTTTCGCCGGCCATGCCCTCACTTCGCCGAGGGCGCCGGCCGTTGATAACCCAGAATGCAGCGCATTCTTCGCATATTTATAAATAAAACTATCTGTTGTACGACGGCGACATCGCCACCAGCTTCTGCACTATACCCGGCGTCACTTCCAGTGCCTTGTCCACCTCTTCTTTGGTGGTATATTTGGAAAAGGAGAAGGTCATGGAGCCGGCGCAGATATCCGTGGGTACCCCCACCGCAGTCAGAACGTGGGATGCTTTCAGGTCGTCCTCGTCGTCCGCCAGTATGTTTGAAGAACAGGCCGAGCCGCTGGCCGCGCAGATGCCGTTCAGCGCATACCACATCAAGAGAGACTCGCCTTCTATATATTCTATCCAAAAGCTCACATGTCCGGGCAAACGGCGTTCCATGCCGCCTGTAAAGTGCAGGTAGTCGAACATTTTGCCCAGTCCGTCCGAAAAATGCACGCCCAGCTCTTTCATGCGGGGTGCATACTCGGGCATTTCCGCGGTGACAAGCTCTGCCGCCTTCCCGATCCCGACAATCCCGGCAACATTTTCACTGCCGCTTCGCATGCCGCGCTCCTGATAGCCGCCGTCAAAAAGCGGTTTCAGTGCCAGCCCTTTCCTCACATACAGCGCCGCTGAGCCGCGCGGTCCGTAAAAGTTCTGCCCGGCGATGCTCGCCATATCGGCACCCATAGCCTGGACGTCAACAGGGATGCGTCCGCACGCCGCCACTGCATCCACATGATACGCCACGCCCGCCTCCTTGCAGATCCTGCCCAGCGCCACGCTGTCCTGGATAACGCCTATTTCCGGGTTGGCTGCGGCGATGCTGACAAGTGCGGTGTCCTTGCGAATCGCCTTTTTCAGCTCATCCGGGTTGACTATACCGGAATCGCCTACCTTCAGTTTTGTTACCTGCCAGCCGTCTTTCAGCATCTTTATCAGTATATTCTGTATTGAGAAATGCTCGATCTCGCTTATAACCACATGCTTTTTACCCGCGTTGCCGGCTCCGTGGAGGAATCCTTTCAGCGCAAGGTTGTTTGATTCCGTACCGTTCGCCGTAAATATTACACTCTCGGGAACCTCGGCGTTCAGCATTTTCGCAACAGAAACGCGGGATTTTTCAATCGCCTCATACGCTTCCCGTCCCAGAGGATAGAAATGCGCGCTGGGGTTACCGTATTTTTGGGCAATCCACGGAAGCATCGCCTCCACTACCCTTGAGTCAGGCTTTGTACCCGCCACATTATCCATGTAGATCACTGTTCGTCTCCTCCGCACGCGGCTCTCACCGCGTTTAATATTGCCGCCGTCTTGAGGTGAAGATAATCTCCCATAAGGGTACGCATACGCCCGCCATCCGCAGTTATCGCGGCGATCTTGTCGTCCCGGCCAACATCTTCCAGCGAGAAATCGCAATCAGGCTCGAACAGTTCAAGCTCTTCCGGAATCTGAATCTCTTCGGGCGCATAGAGATCCGCCACAAACACAGTGGAAACGGGATACATCCGCAGGTTCAGGCGGTTCACCAGCTTGCGCAGTGCGTCAAAAGACGCACCCAGCTTATTGTTCGGCAGGCTGTCTTTATAAAAATGGATATTAAAAGCTATCCTCATCGGCAGCACACTGTCGTTATAGTCGTCAAAGGTGTACACCGAGCGCGTTTCCTGCATAAGCATGTCCACTCCTTCCCTGCCGTACACCGCCACAGGCAGCCCCAGAGTGATGGACATCCCT
>JAVBTI010000104.1:0-3634 GCA_031556255.1 Deferribacterales bacterium
TATCGGACTGAAGCTGGTGGCGCTGGAGAACGAAGAGATACTCCGGACTTTTATGGACTACTTCCCATTTGAGACCTCCCTCGGCACTTTCAGCTTCCGGGAGATAAAAGAGCTATCGCGGACGATAAGATATGTGAACAAGGTTGACGAATTCCGCCAGCTTGCACCCGTTTTCGGCGCGGGCGGGCATATGCTTGTGAACGCCGGGTATGCCTATGATGCCGAATTGATGACGATGCTCTCTTTTTACAACCCGTCCATGCGGATCGAACGCCTCGACACGGGCGATGTTTTGCCCGCCATGCGCGAGCTTCCCGCCGGAAAGCGCAAAGCTTACGAGACGCTGAAAAATGCCGCCTCGAAATATCTGGAGCCAAAGGAATGCCGCGTTGAAATAAGAAAGTTTCGCCCTGTTGAGTTACCCGTGCTCTTTCTGGTAAACGAAGAAGCTTCTTTTGTGTCGGATATAAAATATGGCGACGAGGACGGCAAGACGGTCCTTCCGGATCTTTTCAATCATCTGGACAGTGACGACGGCAGGCCGTCGGCGCTGCTTTGCATGAACGCAGGCAACGCCCTGATACGGCGTATGGCCGAAACGAATTACACGGGCGGAGCGGCGTTTGACATGCTGTACATTCTGGGCATGCTGATGGCCCACAAACAGCTGGGAGAGAGTGATTTGGCTGTTATTAACGATTCCGTCAGTTCGCTCATTGAAAATGTTTAATGGTTTTATACACGAAATAAAACCAACAGATTATTTCTGTGCCTATGCTATAACTATATAATAAATCTGAAAAATATCAAACGGCACTCCCTGTCGGCCAATTATGCGGCCCCCATATCATTTTAATCACTTGATGTAAATTTGCAAAACCCGAATATTTCTATTGTTACAATACTTGATATATATTATACTGCGAAGGATAACACGTGACGAACGGTCAGCGTGTTTTTTGAAGGAGGAAGAAAGTATGGCTCAAACAGATGAAACTTTGAAGAAAAATCTTTCAGTTTCGCGCCGTGGTTTTCTTAAAGGCACCATGGCGGTTGGTTCCGCCGCGGCCCTTTACGGCTGCGGTAAAGATGACGGAGAAACGCTTGTCGTCGGCGGCGACGGCAGCAGCTACGTGCCGGATTATAATGATCCGGATACCAGCGATATTACCTACGTGTACGGCTCCAGCACCCACAACTGCGGCGGCCGCTGCATAAGCAAGGCTCAGGTCAGAAACGGACGCATACTGCGCATTTTGACGGACGAGAACAATAAGACCGGCAGCGGTTCTTATATCGATCCCGCAAGCCGCAACATGCCGCAGACACGTTCCTGTTCAAGATGCCGGGGATACAGATACCGTATCTACCACCCCGGCCGCCTCAAGTATCCGCTGAAGCAGACCAAAACCAGAGGCGACCTTACCGGTTTTGTGCGTATATCCTGGGATCAGGCCCTGAAAGAGATCACTACCAAGCACAAACGGGTTTATGACAAGTACGGAGTGGACGGGATCTACGTATTCTACGATTCCGCCGCGAACGACGGCGTGCAGGGCCGTGACGCTCTGGATTTTGCCTACAGATATCTGCCGGGCTATCCGTATAAGTGGCAGTTCGGTTCATATTCCACGCACCAGTATTCGTATTTCGGCGCCGGCTATACCGGGATGAACGAAGCCGCAAGGGCAAACGATATCGCCAAGTTTACCAAAACCCTTGTTCTGTGGGGTGAGAACGGAATGACCACAGTTAACAACATAACCTACAGCTACGCAAAAATCGCCGATGACATGAAAGCCAGCGATCCTGATTCAAAAGTCATCTTCGTAGGGCCTGAGTTCTCCGACTCCGGCATGGTTATGGCCGACCAGTGGATCGTTTCCAAGCCGTTCACCGACCCGGCTCTTGTGGCCGGCATGCTCTACCATATGCTGGATAACACCTTCGACCTCGCCACCGGCGCGCTTAAGGCAAACCCCTGGCTGGATGTGGATTATCTGGATACCATGGTATACGGTTTCTTCGATTCACCGGCATATAATCTGACTGAAGCTACCGGCGCTATTGCGACAGCCACAGCTACCGCGGCCGCAGGCACAAGAAACATCGGCGCAGTAACGGCTGGCAGATCATATTGTTCATGGATACTGGGCAACAACAGCAGCGCTCCAGCCTATGCCGCTACCACCACCAACTACACAGCCGTTCAGTACGGCACAGCCGCTATGGGCAACATGAAGCGCTGGGCGCCGTGTTCATACACGGCAGCCAAAGGTTCCGCCACGGTTTATAAAACCAAGCAGGATTATAAAACGCCGAAAACCCCGGCCTGGGCTTCAGCCATCACCGGCGTGCCCGAGCTGACGATCAAAAATCTTGCCGAAACTTATATCAAAAAGAAGCCTGTCGAGTCCACATGGTCCGGCGGTATGCAGAAGCAGGCGGACGGGATTGCGAACCTCTTCGCCATACAGGCCCTGCATATTATAACAGGCAACGCGGCGGAGTACGGCACAGGCTTTATCTGGGCCTACACCAGCGCGGCCACCTTCCCCGGCCTTACAAAACCAACCGCGCCAAACGCTCTCGGTCTTACGAACGGCACCATCTCTCAGAGTATGCCCGCAATGCTTGACAGGCCGAAGGCGTCCTGCACGGCATGGCACACCATCCTCAAGGGCGCATACGCCAATGAGCTGAAGGCAAACGGCTATTCAGCCAAGTATATACCGAACTGGTCCGCAGCCAACACTAAAACCATCGCTACCGGCGACGGCGACATCTATTGGGACGACGCGGGTTCAAAAGCGGCGTTGATGACATGGAAACGCAACTCCGCGGGCAAAACCGTCACCTACACCGACGATACCGGAACGGCGTATTTTGACTGGGTAGGCAGGACCGGCACTAACGGTACGGCTGCCGCCCACGCGGGCACTCCTCTGATCTCGGGTATCCGCCTGGCATATAACAGCGCCGGCAACATCTTCCTGAACCAGCACGAAAACACCAACGATTCCCGGGATATGATCGAAAAACTGCCCAAGAGTAACTATGACGACGCCGATTCTTTCACCTTCGTCACTTTCGACAACTTCCTGTCGCCTACCCCCCGCTGGAGCGACTACGTTTTGCCGATGTCCACAGCCTGGGAGCATGACAACTTCATCAACCCGAACCACGCGTCAACCTTCTTCAGCCAGCAGGCCACAAACCCGCCGGGCGAATCCAAGCAGGCTTTCCCGCTGGGTATAGAACTGCTCCAGAAATACGAAAGCATCGATCCGAGCATTGCGGGCTCCGCGGTGAAATATGCGGGCGGCAACGTGAACAATTCGATAGAATCTCTGGCCAAAGCCGCGTATTACGGCGCGTCCGGCCCTTACAACACACCTGCCAGCCCGTTCTATCAGATGCCGTGGGAAGAGTATCTCAAAATGCCTTACCTCGGAGCCCAGCCGAATGAGGCCGCGACCACCGGTCCCACTAACAACGCTGTGAAAAAGAATTACAATGGTCTTAACGCAACTCAGAAAAAAAGCGCGTTTATTAAAAACACCGCCGGTTATTTCATTAATACCAACGCCTACAATCAGGGCGGATATGAGGGCGGCAACACGGTTCCGCTGGG
>JAVBTI010000134.1:0-15368 GCA_031556255.1 Deferribacterales bacterium
GCTCTTTTTACGCATCTCACTTTTGCACGCATCACAAAAAGCTCGCTTTACACTCTTGGCGCGGGGCATAAATTCACTGCCGCATTTCAGACAGCAAATCATATTAGTGGGCTGCGCTTTGGCTATTTTAAGAAATTGTGCCATGTCTTTTACTGTAAAACCATAACTTTTATACCGGTTGTAAAATGTTATTGCCGATATACCCAGCTTTTGACTGAACTGGGCGTATGAAATACGCTTGCTTTCAAGCACAACATCAATTTCTTTTAAAAATTTGTCATAAGCTTTCGTATTAACATCTTTTTCAGCCATACATGCCTCCAATGTCACCACACGTTTCGAGCAATATATGTGCCAGTAAGGGAAAAATTAATTTGTCCTTTATTATTAAATGGTTAATAATTTATTAATTTACAGCAATGATTGCAATAAAAGTTGCTCAATAATATATAACTTCTTGTAGAATAGTGCATTATCAATTTCAGGCATCATGCAACTAATATTGCTTGTGCAATAAAAATTGCATACATGGTCAATGATTTTTTGAATTACAGGCTGTCAGACAGGTTTGTGGGCTCTTGTTTTATTAAGTATGCGTTTGTTCAGCGCCTGCCGTGATATTCCCAGAAGGCCAGCGGCTATCCCCTGATTGCCGGCGGCTTTTTCCAGGGCCAGATTGACAAGATAGTCTTCCCATTCTTTGAGAGTGGGAAAATGGGTAAAAACCTCGCTTACCGACAGTCTGGACAGATCCGAAAGGGGCGGTTTGTTTGTACTGCCTGAATTGACTTTTTCCTGGAATGTGGACATGGCCAGTGCACCTCTTTTGTGCCTTGCCACGGCGTCATTTATCATAGATTCAAGTTCCCTTACGTTGCCCGGATAATTATAGCATTTCAAAAGCGAAAGCAATTCCGGGACTATATGCGGGGGTTTTTTGTTCATAGCGAGCGCTGCTTTGGAGGCAAAGTAGGGCACCAGAATCGGTATGTCGTTCAATCGTTCCCGCAAAGGGGGGAGGTGGATATTGTGAGTTCTGATCCTGTAGAAAAGATCCTTTCTGAAGGTGCCCTTCTCCACAAGTGTTTCCAGATTCTTGTTTGTGGCGAGTATGAGCCGTGCATTGACCTCCCGCGGTGTATCAGAGCCGAGCTGGTAATAGGTGCCCTCCTGAATAAGGCGCAGGAGCTTTATCTGGCTTATGTCGGCGAGGTCGCCTATTTCGTCCAGAAACAGCACGCCGTCGTTGGCTTTAACAAGAAGCCCGTCCCGTGCCGCGTCCGCGCCGGTAAACGCCCCCTTGGTGTGCCCGAAGAGAGTGTCGGAAAACACCGCGTCGTCTACGCCCGCTATATTGACCGTAATGAAAGACTCCCTGCCGGTCAGGATATAAATAGCGCGGGCAATCAACTCTTTGCCCGTTCCGGTTTCCCCGCTGATCAGAATAGGGTGGCTTGAGTCCGCGATTGCTTCCAGATATCTGAATATATTGTTCATGGTTGGGTCGCGGGTGACGATATGGGCAAACGCTTCCGGGTGGCGAAGTTGGTTGTCGGGGCTTCCTCCCGTGGCGTTGCTCAGCGCGTCCATAAGTATTTTCCGCTCCAGCGCCCGCACAACTGTGACCAGAAAGCGTTGTTCGTCAAGCGGTTTGTTGAAGATATCGTATGCGCCGCGCCGCATCACTTCCACAATGCTTTCGGTATTGCTTTGACCCGTGACGAATATAACGGGCAGGTTCGGGTAGTGGGTTTTCAATCTTGACAGCTTCTCCCAGTCGCTCTGGCCAATCTCTTTGTGCGAGGATATTGAGAGGCTGAACTGACGTTGCTGCAAAAGCGCGGTGGCCTTATCCGTATCCGGTTCGACTGTTATATTGGTGAATCCTTCGTTTTCGAGCAGCCGTTTGAACTTGGCCAGTTCGGGGCTGTCCTCTCCGTATAAAAGGATCGGCTCCCCGCGCATTGCGGAGGTGTTATGAAGCATCAGAAAAGCCCTGACCTGTTAAATATGAATACTTTTACAGGAGTGCCCGGTTTCAGCCTTCCTTCCAGTTCATCGGCCAGCTCCATAAAAGCGTGGCTCTCCACCATTGAGGCGATTACATTGGAGTTTTGCGTCCTGAACGGGTAGGCGTAGAGCACGCCGTCGGTTACCTTCAGCTTTACGCGGTCAAACTGTATCCTGCCTTTCTTTTTGTCGATCTCTTCACCCAGGAGGGCGGTGATTTGCCTGTGCCTGGGCTCGTTCATCCCCTGCATTTTTCGCACAGCGGGTATCAGGTAGTAATATGCGCAGAACATGCAGCTTACCGGGTTTCCGGGCAGCCCGAATATCGGCACTTTTGTGGCGCCTGTTTGAAGCATCCCGAAAGCGAGCGGCTTGCCCGGTTTCTGGTTAACGTTGTGAAACTGCCAGTTGAGTCCCACTTTTTCGGATATTTTTGCCATGCAGTCGAAGTCACCCATAGAGATTCCGCCGGAGACCACCACCATGTCATAGCTTTTGAGCGAGGTCAGTGTTTGGATGAGCTGCTCCTCTTCGTCCGGGATCACACCCAGGTAGCTTGGTTCTGCGCCCGCTTCCGCGAGCATCCCGATGATCGCAGGAGCGTTTGCGTCAATCATCTTGTCCGGATTGTCATACTCAGAAGGGGACGCTATCTCGGAGCCTGTGGATATCACCGCCACTTTGGGCTTCCTGTAGATGTCCATATGGAATGCGCCGATGGATATCAGCCTGCTTATGTAGTAAGGAGTTATGCTCTCACCGGAGCAGTTAACGGTATCCCCTTTGGCGATGTCATCTTTGGCGGGACGTATGTTATCCCCTTTCTTTTTGGTCTTATTAACGCCCAAAAGGGGTATGTTGTCGTCCGTGAGCTCTCTTTCCACAACGGTGTCGGCCTGTTCGGGTACGTGGGCGCCGGTCATAATACGCCAGCATTCGCCGTGGCTCATCCTTATACCGCTTACGTCGTCGCCGGCGGCGATTACCCCCAGAACTTTAAGTTTGGCGGGAATATTTACGATATCGTCGTGGTATACAGCGTATCCGTCCATGGCTGAACTTTTTTTCAAGGGGATATCCCTTTTGGAAACTGCATTTTGTGCCGCTATGCGCCCCAGAGCGCTGAATACAGGTATATTTTCCACTCCCACGGGGGATAATGCATCTAAAACTACTTTAAGGGCCTCGTCAGGTCTGATCATAATAATTCTCCTTTAAGGAGCGTGCATCCACGCACGCAGGTATTTATTTCCGTTCATCCATGCGCATGTCCCGAGACGGCGGGATTGCCCGCCGGGTTAGCCACCCTTTCAAACCTCCCCAGGGGGAGGTTCAAGGATCCGGAAGGCGCCCATTCACACATCACTTGGCTCAACCTGTTCCGTCATTCCGGCCTTTGAACCGGAATCCAGATAAGACGGGTTGTACCGCAGGCAATCTTTCTATTTCCAGACAGTTTTTGCGCGGACAAGTTCGGTTCCGCCGCCGTTGAATATGCCGTGCACGAATTCCCCTTCGCTTTCCCCGGCGGTGCCTTTTACGGATACCTTATCTTTATATTTAGCCTCTGCCCTGAAAATTATCTCCACAGAGGCAAGGTTTTTTTCAGTATCCGTGGCGTAAGGCACCGATTCGACGACCCACTCTATATAGTGTACGTTATTGACGTGGTTGTTCTGGTCGATGTCGGACAGCCGCACGTCAAGCTGCAGCAGTTCCGGGCTGTCCGCCTGCGGGGCTATTTTCCACTTTGGTTCCTCCAGTGTGCGCTCGGGAGCTTCAGGCTCCAATCCGGGATATGATGTTATCCGTTCAAGTTTTCTGGTTTCAAGGTTAACAACTACCCACTGGCTGATGGCTCGGGCAAGCATACGGCCGTCTCCGTCACGCAGTTCGAAATCCCGGCGAAACTGAAGCTTTTCAATTCCCACCGGCCATGTTGTCAGATATACCTTTTCCCCGGTTTGCGGAAAAGTGTATGTTTCGATATACATTCGGGCCAGCACCCATGCTACTCCTTCATCCCGCAGGCGATCCGTGGAAAACCCCAATTTTTCGGCATGCCGGCCGGCCGCCTCTTCCATATAATAAGCAAAAGTCTGTACAGCGGCTCTGTTGGTGAAGTCCGCTTCGTACCCCCTGACGGTGAACTCCGCATTATGTTTCCATTTACTGTCCAAGATGAACCTCCGAAAAGAATAATTAACATTAATCGCCATAAATTATCAACCCGATATTTAATGAAGTCTGCCCTGAAAGAAAATTTTCGCAAGTATGGATTTACACTTGGATAGAATCGGTGTATAAAGATTTGAAATGACTTTTATTAACAATTATTTGAGGTAATTACTGATGTCCGCGATTTTCATGATATTGAGCACGGTGAGCTGCTACCTGATAGGCTCTGTTCCCACGGCATATGTGCTGGTAAAGCTGGTCAAGGGTGTTGATATTCGTACCATCGGCAGCGGAAACGTCGGTTCAACCAATGCCGGAAGGGCTCTGGGTGGGTGGGCGTTTGCTCTGGTGCTGATATTGGATACTTTGAAAGGTTTTCTCCCTGTTTTTTTCTTACTGCACTATTGCGCTAATCACAACATCCCCATGTTTACCGTTCTGCTCGGCAGCGCCGCGTTGATAATCGGGCACTCTTTCCCGATATACCTTAAATTCAAAGGGGGGAAGGGGGTGGCCACAAGCCTTGGTGTGTTCACCGCCCTGGCGCCTCTTTCAGTGCTTGTTTCATTGGGAGTGTTTATATTTGTAGTGGTTTTTACCCGCATGATCTCTGCCGGCTCCATATGTGCCGCCGTGGCGATGGGTGTGACGACCACGATACTCTCCGGCTGGCCTGGGTTAATAGTTTTTACATGGATAATATGTGCTTTTGTGATATACAACCACCGGGCAAATATTAAGAGAATTTTGTCAGGTACAGAAAACAGAATTAAAATCAGCAGATGACCGCAAACGAATATATGATGCGTGCGGCGGAGCTTGCCCGCCGCGGAAAAGGCTATACCCGAACAAACCCGTGTGTGGGTGCGGTGGTGGTGCGTGACGGAGATATAACGGGCGAAGGGTGGCATACTGCTTACGGCGCGCCGCACGCGGAGGTGGAAGCGCTGTCGCGTGCCGGAGAGACGGCCAGAGGGGCCGATCTTTATGTCACCCTTGAGCCGTGTACTACGTACGGCAAAACACCTCCATGCAGCCTTGCCATAATCAACTCCGGCGTTAAAAGGATATTTGTGGGTGTGCTGGACCCTAACCCGCAACATGCCGGCGGTGCGCTGAAAGCTCTGCAGGGGCATGGTATTGAGATAAAGTGCGGGATAGAGGCAGGACTGTGTGCCTCTTTAATAGAAGATTTTACAAAATTTAAACTGACCGGGCGGCCATACGTCACGGTAAAAATAGCTCAGAGCCTGGACGGCAAGATAGCCGCCGCGTCCGGTGAAAGCAAGTGGATCACCGGGCCTGAATCCCGCAGGGAAGTTCACAGGCTGCGCAAAGAAAGTGATGCTGTGCTTGTTGGGATTGGCACTGTGCTGGCGGATAACCCCGAACTAACGGTTCGCGATATTCCTTCAGACCGGCAGCCTGCCAGAGTAGTGCTGGACAGCGCATGCAGAATACCGCTCGGATCAAAGTTGGTTACTGGAGCGACGGCAGGCACGGCAGATACGATCCTTTTTACTACAGACAGGGCACCTTCGGATAAAGTTTCGCAGTTGCGCAATTGTGGCGTTAAGGTTATTATTACCGATGATCTTTCCGCTCATGGGGTTTTGGCTGAACTGGGTTCGTTTGATATAATGAACGTCCTTGTGGAGGGCGGCTCGGCGGTGTTCGGCTCCTTTCTGTCGCAGGGTCAGGCGGATATGCTGCATCTGTTTATAGCGCCTATTCTGATAGGCGGCGATCGTTGCAGGGGCAGTATCGGCGGCTCCGGTGCGGCGTTTTTAAAAGATGCGCAGCGGGTAGTGGGTTTGGCCTGTTCGCGAACAGGGGACGATCTGTGGCTGCGCGGAAAATTGCGTGACCACACTGCCGAAGTATTGGAATTAACCTGCAAGGCTGGTTCGGAATAATGTTTACGGGAATTATCGAAGAGGTTGGAAGTGTTATAAAGGTGGTCCGCGGCGGCATGAACGCCGGCGTGGAGATCGCCTGCGCTGTTGTTACCTCCGATGTAAAAAACGGCGACTCCATAGCCGTGAACGGTATATGTCTCACGGTTACCTCCTTTACACAGAAGAGTTTCACTGCCGACGCATCTGAAGAGACGCTAAACAGGACATCCCTGAAAGGGCTGGCCCCGGGCAGGCCGGTGAATCTTGAGCGGGCGATGATGGCGGATTCCCGGTTCGGCGGCCATATGGTGCAGGGGCATGTGGATGGAGTCGGGTACATTCTTGAGCGTGTCCGTAAGGGGGATTTCTGGGACATCACCGTGGAAATACCCGAAAACCTGCGCAGATTCGTGCCGGAAAAAGGATCGGTCGCGGTAGACGGTGTAAGCCTCACAGTGGCGGAGGATTTGGGGAGCGCGGTAAGGATAGCCGTAATCCCGCATACCTTCTTGTCCACCAATATGACCGGTCTCATGCCGGGCGATGCCGTGAATATAGAAGTGGATCTCGTAGCCCGCTACCTTGAGAAGCTGTTGAAATATGAGCAAAAAAAGGATAACCTGCGTAATCTGCTGTCGGACTGGTAGGTTATTTATTGGAGATAATATATGAATAAAAACGTCAGGGCCACTGTGCCCGAAGCGTTGGAAGAGATACGCAACGGCAGGATGATCATCCTCGTAGACGATGAAGACAGGGAGAATGAAGGTGATCTCACCATTGCCGCGGAGTTTGCCACGCCTGAGGCCATTAACTTCATGGCCAGATACGGCCGCGGACTGATTTGCCTCTCTCTCACGCCGGAGAAGTGTGACGCGCTGAATTTGCGCCAGATGACGCGGGAAGAGGACAACAAAAGCCGTTTCGGCACAGCCTTTACGCTCTCAATAGAAGCGCGGGTGGGGATCTCTACCGGCATATCCGCCGCAGACAGGGCGCAGACGGTCAAAACCGCCATCGATCCCCGTTCCGGGCCGGACGATATTGCCATACCGGGGCATATGTTCCCTCTGCGCGCACGGCCGGGGGGTGTTCTTGTACGTGCCGGTCAGACGGAAGGTTCCGTCGATCTGGCACGTCTTGCCGGGCTCAACCCCGCGGGCGTCATCTGTGAAATAATGAACGAAGACGGCACTATGGCCAGAATGCCTCAATTGGAAGGGTTTGCGGAGAAACATAACCTTAAAATACTGACCATTGCGGATCTTATCGCATATCGTGCCGCTAACGACTCCCTCATAGAGCAGATTGCTGACGCCGATATGCCCACATACCACGGGGATTTCAGGATCGCCGGCTTCAGGAATTATGTGGACGGGCAGGAAGCGATTGCCCTTGTGAAAGGGAATATAGCTGACGGTGATCCTGTGCTGGTGCGGGTGCATTCGGCATGTATGACCGGTGACGTTTTCGGTTCAAAACGTTGCGACTGCGGGGATCAGCTCCACCTTGCGATGGACAAGATATCGCAGGCGGGACGGGGCGTAATCCTCTATATGTTTCAGGAAGGGCGCGGGATTGGTATTATGAACAAGATCAAAGCGTACAAGCTTCAGGACGAAGGCTGTGATACCGTCGAGGCCAACCATAAACTGGGCTTTAAGGCTGACCTGCGGGATTACGGATTCGGTGCGCAGATATTGGCGAAGCTGGGTGTTCGCAGGATGTGTCTTATGACCAACAACCCTGTTAAAATAAAAGGGCTGGACGGTTACGGCCTTGAGGTGACGGAGCGTGTGCCCCTCGTCACCGGCATAAACGAAGTAAACAAACGCTATATGCTCACGAAACAAGAAAAGATGGGACATGAGCTGGGAATGAAATGAAGTTAAATATGGATACAGGAGCTTTAGTAAGTGAGGCAGATTACCTTCCGGATCCTTGAACTTTTCTCTTGGGGAGGTTTGGAGGGGTGCTCCAGTCGGCCGGCCTAATCCGGCCGTATGGTGTGACACAGGGATGTGTCATGCGGAAAGCGCCCCAGGGAAGGGGCGCAACCACCGCAGGGATGCGGTGTGCGCAAGGACGCGCACTAGAATATATAGGAGCAAATATATGGCCGGTTATAAAGTGGTCGAAGGAAATTTTGAAGGGAAGGGCAAGAGTTTTGCCGTAGTGGTAGCCCGTTTCAACGATTTTATCACAAAAAATCTTCTATCAGGGGCGGTTGATACACTTGTGCGGCACGGTGTTGATGAAACCAAAATCACCGTTTACAAGGTGCCCGGTGCTTTTGAAATCCCTTATGCCTGCAAAAAAGCGGCGGAAGAGGGGAAATACGATGCTGTGATCGCTCTGGGGGCTGTTATTCGCGGCGCCACGCCGCACTTTGATTTTGTGGCGAATGAAGCGACTAAAGGTGTTGCCCAGGTGTCGCTGCAAACCGGGGTTCCGATCGTGTTCGGGGTTTTGACCACCGATACCATTGAACAGGCTGTTGAAAGGGCAGGGACTAAGAGCGGAAACAAAGGCGCTGACGCGGCGATGACGGCTATTGAGATGGTCAACCTGTTCCCCGCGAAACGTAAATAAGGGGCTGGAAGTTTGAAAAAACGTACTAGATCCAGAGAATATGCGGTTCAGATGATGTATCAGGCCGAGATGATGGAGTGCCCGCCGGAAGAAGTAATTCCTGTATTTTGGAAAAGTTTTGACGGCGGCCGGCAGGAATCTGCAGATTTTGCTGAACAGCTTTTTGTCGGTGCTTATTCAAGACGCGCGGAGCACGATCGTACGGTAACTCAATTTTTGAAAGACAACTGGACTTTCGAGCGCCTCGGTGAGATGGAAAAATGTGTTCTGCGGGTGGCCATAGACGAGCTTTTGCACAGCGATACCCCTGCATATGCAGTTCTGGATGACTATGTGACTCTGACGCGCCGGTTTACGGATGAAAAAACCGCGGCTTTTGTGAACGGAGTGCTGGAAAAAGTGCGCGGCAGCTTTGCCGGCTGATAATGCTGTATGACGGAAGAAATTATGGTAAACAGTACAAATGAAAAAGGGGTTATGGATGCCACTCGCCTGAAAAGGGCCGGCATAGAAAGTATAAACCATTATCCGTTTTTTATTGATTATAATTTTGCGGATTCCAAGCCGCGCGGCGGCAGCGCGTTCATTGATTTTTTTGCCGGCGGCGGGCTGTGTTCCCTGATGGACGGTCTTGGTAAGGACGGTCTCGTTTATGTGAAGAAGGATAAGATCGAACCGGCAGGAGGTTTCTTCCTTATGGATTTCGCAAAAGTGAAGGCAGAACCGGAGTCTTTCATCAAAGCGGTGTCGAATCTTCATCTGGACAGATTATATGTCGAAGACTCCCGGCGTTATTCGCTGAACGATGTTCTGCATGATCTGGGCGGTGTCAGCGTAACACTGGTCAGTTTTGTACCATGACGGAACGGGCATGCAGGTTTCATGTGACTGTGAAACCTGCAGAAATCGTATATCTTAACGGACTGATAGATTCTTATGAAGGTGTGGGCACAATGCGCACAGAGGATGAAACTATGGGCAAAGTTACTATATACAGCACTATAGGGTATGAACTTATCCTGAAAGACCTGCTGCTGGCGCTTCAGAAAGAAGGGCTGCTTCTGACTGTTGATGGCATTGACTACGACGATAAATTGATATAGGTGGACAATAGATGGATTTAGCTCTGAAAAAAAATTATATGATATTCGATATAGTCAAAGCCAATACCAAAGACGGCAGGCCATATCTAAGGATGGTTTTGGCGGACGACGGAGGTGTCCTCATCAATTCCATTATGTTTGATTGCAATAAACTTGATTTTGAGCCTAAAAAAGGTGATATGGTCAGCATCTCAGCTACTTTGCAGCAGTATAACAACCAGTCGCAGCTTAAAATAAACGACATGACCTTTATCTCGTCCGGCGGTGCGGAGGCTTTCCTTCCCAAGAGCAAGAACAATCCTAAAGAGATGGCGGAAGAACTGCAGCGCCTGCTCCAAAAACATATAACCAATCAGTGGTTTCAGAAACTGCTCCAGATGCTGTATGAGGACGAGCCTGTCTGGGAATCGTTCCAGATTATGCCCGCGGCAAAGAGCATGCATCATGCCTATGTACACGGGCTGTTGGAGCACACCCTGGCTGTTGTCCGTCTCGCGGTGCAGATTACCCCTCTTTATCCCCATGTCAACAAAGAATTGCTTATAATCGGCGCATTGTTTCACGACCTTGGCAAGGTGAAGGAGCTGGATATGTCCGCGGGTTTTGAATACAGTGATACCGGCAGGCTGCAGGGGCATCTTCTGCTTGGTTATATAATGCTGAACAACTATATGGGCGGGATTGAAGGTTTCCCGGAGAGCACCAGGCAGCAGTTGCTTCATATGATAGCAAGCCATCATGGGGAGCTTGAGTTCGGCTCGCCACAGCTCCCGAAAACATCCGAGGCCCTGCTTCTTCACTTTATAGACGATATGGATGCCAAATTGAACGCCATAAGCGGCATTTTGAGCAAAGAAGAGATCCAGCCCGGCGGGTGGAGCGGCTATGACAGGCTTTTGGAAAGGCAGCTTTACTTCCCGCCGAAAGAAGGGAAGCAGGAGACTTTATGATAGACAGGAAAAGTGCGTACGATCTGGTGGTTTCACAGCATCCGGAGCCGCACATGCTCCAGCATGCGGTTGATTCGGAATCCGTTATGCGCGCGTTGGCAATGCATTTCGGTGAAGACGCGGATGCATGGGGTATTGCGGGACTATTGCATGATATTGATTATCCCATGACGAAGAATACCCCGGAAAAACACGGCGTCCTGGCGGCGGATCTGTTGGCCGGCAAAGTTTCGGATGGTATACTTTACGCTATTCAGGCGCATAACACGGAGTGCACCGGGGTTGAACCGAAAAGCAGGCTGGATACCGCCCTGCGTGCCGGGGAGTCCGTTACCGGGCTTGTGACAGCCGCCGCGCTGGTAAGGCCAACGGGCATGGAAGGGATGCAGGCGTCCAGCCTCAAGAAGAAGATGAAGGATAAATCTTTCGCCGCGAGCGTGGACAGGGAACGGATCAAAGAATGCGAGCGGATTGGGCTCCCTCTGGAGCAATTTCTTACGCTTGCGATAGATGCGATGTCGAAAAGATAACGGAGCGAAGCGCTCACGTGCCCGTTCAGGCGGGTATCACGTGAGGAAAAAAGGGGGTAGGGTATGAATTCATTTTCGCCCAAAAGTATTGTGGTGGGCGCACAAATGTTGTTTGTAGCTTTCGGCGCGCTGGTTCTGGTGCCGTTGCTTACGGGGCTTGATCCTTCGCTGGCGTTGTTTGCCGCGGGGGTGGGAACACTCATTTTCCATGCGGTGACCGGGGGTTCCGTACCGATATTTCTGGGTAGTTCGTTTGCCTTTATTGCGCCCATCATTGAAAGCACCAAGTTGTACGGCTTGAGCGCCACTCTGGGCGCGCTTGCCATGAGCGGCGTGGTTTATTTCATATTCAGCGGATGTTTCAAAGTGTGGGGTTGGAAATTTCTGAAACGTTTTCTTCCGACAGTGGTGACGGGGCCTGTTATTATTGTTATAGGGCTGAAACTCGCGCCGGTGGCAACTCAAAACAGCGTGTCTTTTGTGCCCGGCGGGCCTTTTGACACGATTGCGTTTGTAATTGCTCTCATCTCAGTCGGCTGTGCTGTTTTTGTGGTTATGTGGGGCAAGGAGTTTGTCAGGCTAATCCCTATACTTATAGGCGCAACGGTGGGCTATGTTGTATGCCTGATAATCGGTAAGGTGAATTTTGCACCAGTGATGGACGCTGCCTGGTTTGCGATTCCATGGACAGAAGCATTAAAAACAGGCAGGTTTGCGATTCCCACTTTTGAGCTTGCCGCTGCGATTTTTATCATCCCGGTTGCAATAGCCCCTGCCATTGAACATGTGGGGGATATCCTGGCCATATCATCAGTCAGCGGTAAAAAGTTTATTGAGAAGCCCGGCCTTCACCGCACATTTTTGGGGGACGGGATTGCGTCTACGCTTGGTGTACTTATGGGCGGGCCTCCCAATACCACATATAGCGAAGTGACGGGTGCAGTGGCTCTTACAAAAGCGTTCAACCCCATGTATATGCGAATTGCCGCGGTTTTTGCCATACTGTTTGCTTTCTGCGGCAAGCTGAACGCGCTTCTGTCTTCTATACCGCTCCCCGTGATGGGGGGAATAATGATGCTCCTGTTCGGCATGATCACTGTGGTCGGGATAAATTCCATGATAACAGGAAAAGTCGATCTGTCGCAGCCGCGGAATATGGTGATTACCGCAATCATACTTGTCGCAGGGATAGGTGACCTGAAGCTTCAGTTCGGCGCACACTTTGTCCTTAGTGGAATAGGGCTTGCCGGTATTCTGGGTATCCTGCTGAACATTATTCTTCCTGAAGAAAAAGGTCAGAAAGCATGAATTATCCTAATTTTACTCTGGTTCGGCATCCTCTTATACAGCACAAGGTTACCCATATAAGGGACAAACGCACGTCCAAGAAAGTTTTCAAAGAGCTTGTGAACGAAGTGGCGATGCTGATGGTCTACAGCATGACGGAGGATCTGCCGCTTGAGTATGTGGATATTGATACTCCCATCTGTGCGATGAAGTCGCCGGTCGTGGCGGGCAAGAAGATAGTTTTGGTGCCGATTCTGCGGGCCGGCATTGGCATGGTGGACGGGATACTGAACCTTATCCCGTCCGCCCGTGTGGGGCATATTGGCATATACAGGGATGAACACACCCTCGAGCCGCATACATATTATATGAAGATCCCTAAAGATTCGCCGGGCAGGGATTTTATACTGATAGATCCAATGCTGGCCACCGGCGGGTCCGCCGTAGCTGCCGCAGACAGACTTAAGGCAGAGGGCTGTAAAAATATAAAATTTTTATGTCTTATTGCCGCGCCGGAGGGAGTGAAACGTTTTTGCGAGGCTCATCCGGATATCAAAGTGTACGCCGCCGTTCTGGATAAATGCCTGAATGAGAACGGCTATATCGTCCCCGGATTGGGTGACGCGGGTGACAGGCTTTTTGGAACAAAGTAATATTGTGTTATTGAGGAACAGTTAATGCAGGAAGAAAAAAAAGATTCGCAGGAGTTCGTTGAGGGCGGCAATGTCGTGCCGCCCGGCGTAGACAAGCCCAAAAAGAAAGAACATATAATCAGGCGTATATTTATAACCGGCATAGTGGCCATGTTGCCGCTGGTGGTGACGGTATATATCCTTAAGATCCTTTACGGGCTGATAGTTTCAAACCTGATGCCGTTGTTTGTCAGGCTTGCCCATCTGTACCATGTGGCGATCCCGGAAGCGTTTATGGGGATTCTCACCGTGGCGATGTTTATTCTGCTTATTTTTCTGATCGGGCTTCTGACACGGCTGTACGTAGGGCGTTTCCTGTTAAACCTTGTGGAAAAGACTATCACTGCCATTCCTTTGGCGAATACCATCTACAACGCCATAAAGCAGATGATCGATTCTTTCAAATCGTCCAGTAATAACTTTCAGAAGGTTGTGCTGGTGAACTTCCCCAGTGACAAGGCGTACTGCCTGGCTTTTGTCGTTAAAGACTCACAACCAATTTTAACCAAAGCGATGGGAGTACCTTCGTACAACGTGTACGTGCCGACGGCGCCGAACCCTACTTCCGGGTTTATTACCATATTTCCGGTGAGCGGGTGCGTAGAGCTGGATGTGACGGTGGAAGAGGGGATTAAATTCATTCTTTCCGTGGGGCTTATCAATTTTACCAGTGACGCGGATGCAAAAACTCAGATAAAAAATAAAATCAAATAGCCGTTTAGAGCATTTTAATTTTGAGATGTTGTATAAATATGAATACATTAGTGCTGCTCTTTATCCTCGCGCGGAAAACCCGCACTGCGGTACGACCCTGCGTCTGCGCGGCGCTTCGCAGGGTAACCCCGCTTCGCTTGCTCCGCGGGCGGCGCAAAAGCGCCTCAGAGCATTTCAATGTTGAAATGCTCTAACCTTTGCGGGTGAGTTTAAACAGTTTCAATACTGTGTATATAGCAAGGCTCATGGCGAACAGCGCTAAGAGGTAAGGGTTTACGGAATCCGGACTGCCGGACAGTATTCTGCCCGTGGTGTCGAAAAGGAGAAACACAATCGACACCGCCAGCAGCCCGCTTTTCTCCTTTTTCAGCACCTTTTTCAGGTTAAAAGCAGTCGCGGGTTTTTTGAAAAGCCCCGGTTTAGGGATGAATGCCGGCGTTCTGCTTGCCCAGTCCGTAAATGTATTGCCGAACTTTTTGATAAGAAACTGCTCTTCGGCGTAAATTATACGCTCGTAATAGAGCCAAAAAGCAAGGCAGAAGGCCAGAATAAAAAGCGGGTTCTTTGTGAACATGGCCACTCCGCCCCACATGAAGAAGTTGCCCAGATAGAGGGGGTTTCGTACTACAGAGTAAATCCCTGTGGTATTGAGCGATTCCGCCGCCTGCCCGGCGGTATTTCTCCCGGACGTGCCTTCTGCAGCATACCCCACGGTGTAAGCCCGGATTAAAAAACCGATAAGGCATACACAGAAGGCGGTCATCAGATATACGCCGCCCAGATTTATTTTATTGAAGATAAAATAGATATAGCTGGACGCCAGAACAGGCACAGGCAAAATACCCCTGTATCTAAAGAGCCAGTTTCCCGCTGTTTCAAGCTGCTTTGACAGGATCATGCTACACCAGTCTTTTTACAGCTTCCACGAACTTATCCACTTCCGCTTCAGTTGTCTGCCATGAGGCCATAAGGCGCACCACCGATTTTTCGGGTTCACGGGACTGGGCGTAAAAGTAGAAAGTTTTTATCAGTTCGTCGAATATTTTGTTCGGCATCTCCGCGAAAATCATATTTGCGTCCTGCGGGTATAATACTTTCATCCCGGGAAGGTTTTCAATGCCGCGGCGCATCCTGTCCGCCATATTGTTTGCGTGCCTAGCATTTTCAAGCCACAGGCCGTTTTCCAGCACGGCCAGAAACTGTGCCGAAAGGTAACGCATTTTTGAGGCAAGCTGCATCCCCTGTTTTCTGATATAGGGCATTTTAGCCGCCGCTTCGGGGTTGAGAACTACCAGTGCCTCCGCCCCCATGAGGCCGTTTTTTGTGCCTCCGAAACAGAGGATGTCCGCGCCGTACGCGGCGTCTTTAACGTCACAGCCCAGCCTTGCCGCCGCGTTGGCAATGCGCGCGCCGT
>JAVBTI010000156.1:0-5991 GCA_031556255.1 Deferribacterales bacterium
GAGCGTAATGTTGAGCGGGGGCTGTATTGGGCACTCAAGGGCGCGGAAGGGAAAGAACCCGCGTCTTTGTACCATCTCGGTTTGATTTATGCAAAAGAGGAAGAGGTCAAAGACGGAGAGTTCGCATATATATATCTGCAACAGGCGCTGGAGTCCGGTTACCCGCCGGCTTTTTATGAGTTTGCCATGCTGCATGCCGACTCCGGGGCAAAACGTTACGACCCTAAAGTTGCGGACGAATATTTGCTGAAAGGCGCTGACGCCGGGGATGCCAAATGCCAGTATACTCTTGGATATATGTACGCCCACACTGAAAAGCAGGGAGAGCAGGATATAGAAAAGGCTGTCCGCTGGTATAAAAAAGCGGCGGAACAGGGGCTTTCATGGGCTCAATACGACCTTTCCGTGATGTATAAACGCGCGGCCAATATTGCCGGTGCTCTCAACAAGGATAATGTGGCAGACCTGTACGAACAGGCTTTCCGCTGGATAAACGAGGCTGCAAAAGACGACGATGGAGATGCTGTTTTTGAATTGGGGCTTTATTATCATTCCGGGATTGTGGTTGCACGGGATTACCTTAAAGCGGCGGAATATTTCAGGCGGGCCGCCGCGGCAGACAATTCCGGCGCCATGAATATGTTGGGCAGTTATTATTATTCGGGCTACGGCGTTAAAAAAGATCTGGAAAAGGCTTTTGAATACTTTCTTATGTCGGCGGAGGCGGATAATCCCGTCGGGGCCAGCAATGTAGCGGGCTGTTATTATGAGGGCAGCGGTGTTGAAGCCGACTACGCGAAAGCACTTGAATGGTACACCAAATCGGCGGAAAAGGATAACGAAGAGGGGATACGCGGCCTGGCGCATTGCCATCTGGACGGACGCGGCGTGAAAAAGGACAAAAACGAAGGGGTGAGGCTTCTGCACGAAGCCGCAGAGAAGGGGAGTGCCCAGGCTCAATATGAGCTGGCAAAAATCTTCTATGCTTCAAAAACAGAACATGACCATATGATAAACGCTTTCTATTGGATAAGCCGGGCGGTTGAAGACGAAGAGTTCACGCAAAATTTCAATAAAGACGCGAAAAAATTGTACGGCAAAATCCGCGCAAAGCTGTCAGCCGAAGATGTTGAAGAGCTGCTCAAACTGCTGGATGAGGACAATGAGTATAACGACGACGAGAAGAAAGAGTACCGGGAATATCTGGAAGACATGCTGAAAGCATGATCTGCAAGAAGCAGAGAGAGTTTGTTTCCCGTCATTCCGGCCTTGAACCGGAATCCGGATGAAACAGGTTGTGCCGCAGGCATGTTGATATCTTCATTCCGGATTGCGGTGCTTTTTTGTTATTTAATTTAGGGGGGCATAAATGAAGTTACTTGTGATAGGCAACGGCGGGCGTGAAAACGCGCTGACATGGAAGCTGGCGCAGTCGCCGGAAGTAGGCTCCATACATGTTGCTCCGGGAAACGGGGGAACGGCCGGCGAAGCCAAAACCACCAACATTCCGGTAAAAGCTGATGATATAGGAGGCCTTCTGGCGTTCGCACAGAGGGAGAAGATCGATTTTGTCGTGGTGGGGCCGGAAGCGCCTTTGGCGGAGGGGATTGTTGATCTGCTCGGCAGTGAGGGCATACCGGCGTTCGGCCCGGTCAAGGCCGCGGCCCGGATAGAGGCCAGCAAAGCTTTCGCCAAAGAGATCATGACTGCCGCCGGTGTGCCTACAGCCGAATATAAAAGGTTTACCGAAGCAGACGAAGCCATATCATGGATCAAATCGAAAGGCGCCCCCATAGTTGTCAAGGCTGACGGTCTGGCCGCCGGCAAAGGGGTCACGGTCGCTCAGACTGTTGAGGAAGCTGTCAATGCAGTAAATGAAATTCTGACAAACAAGATATTTGGCGATGCCGGTTCTTCCCTTGTGGTGGAAGAGTTTCTGGACGGCGAAGAGGTCTCTTACCTTGTACTGACGGACGGAGAAACGGTTATGCCGCTCGTATCGGCACAGGATCATAAAGCCGTATACGACGGGGACAGGGGGCCCAACACGGGCGGCATGGGTGCCTATTCGCCCGCTCCGGTGCTTGACGCGGCGCAATATGAAAAATTGTCCGAACTGGTTGCCGTACCTATCATAAAAGAGTTGAAGAAGCGTGGAATTATGTATAAAGGTATCCTGTACGCAGGGCTGATGGTTTCAAGAAAGGGCGCGGGGGCGGATCTTTCCGGCGTAAAAGTGCTGGAATATAACTGCCGGTTCGGCGATCCGGAAACGCAGGTTATTTTACCGCGGATGAAAAGCGATCTGCTTGCCTATATGCGTGCGGTGGCGGACGGCCGCCTCGGAAGCATGCCGGCGCTGGAATGGAACAACATTCCCTCGGTATGCGTGGTTATGACCAGCGCCGGTTACCCCGGCGGCTATAAAACCGGGCACGCGATCGGCGGCATAGACGCGGCAAACGCTATCCCGGGTGTAAAAGTTTTCCATTCTGGGACTGCAAAAGACGGAGATACCGTTAAAACCGCCGGCGGCCGTGTGCTCAGTGTGACAGCCACCGGGACGAATCTGAAAAACGCCATAGATAACGCGTACGCCGGTGTGGATAAAATATATTTTGAAGGCGCGCATTATCGCAAAGATATCGGCGGCAAAGCGCTTAAAAGAATGCAGTAAAGATTTGGGAACCCTCCTGCCGAGGATGGTACGCGGGCATGGATGCGGGCTGAATATACAAGGGGAATATTTATGAGTAACATTGTAGGTATTATAATGGGCAGCAAGTCCGATTTCGACATTGCCGGGGAGTCGGTGAAGCTGCTGAACAAGTTCGGGGTACGGAGCGACGTCGTTATTTCCAGCGCTCATCGCAGCCCGGAAAGCACATCGGAATGGAGCAAAGCGGCGAAAGAAAAAGGGTATTCAGCAATAATAGCCTTTGCAGGAGCGGCGGCGCACCTGGCGGGGGTGGTGGCATCCGAAACCAACGTGCCGGTGATCGCGGTGCCTATTTCCGCCACCAGCCTTTCAGGGCTTGACGCGCTTCTGTCCATGGTGCAAATGCCGGGAGGAGTTCCCGTGGCCGTAATGTCGATAGGAAAGGCGGGTGCGGTTAACGCCGCTGTTTTTGCCTGCCAGGTCATCGCGGCGAACGAACCTGAAATGTACGGCAAACTCGAAGTCTACCGGGAAGAGATGCGCGTGAAAATTGCCTCCGATAACGAAGCGTTAAAAGCGATGCTGGAAAAGCTTTAACAATTTATAATAAATTTAGTTTTTCGGTTGACTTTGGCGTATTGATAGACCTATTATCATAATTTATTAATAAACGGGTTGGCAAGGCGGTACGTTTTTTGATCACTCTAAACAATGTAACTAAGATATATCAGGGGTTGCACGCCGTGAGAGGGGTATCGATGGATATCCCTTCAAACGTGATTTACGGTGTGATAGGAAAAAGCGGCGCAGGAAAATCCACATTGGTGCGTCTTATGAGCCTGCTGGAACGCCCGGACGGCGGCGAGATCTATTTCGACCGGGAACGCGTGGACAACCTGGCCGGCGGTGCCCTTCTGGAGCGCAGGCGCAGGCTGGGGATGATCTTTCAGAACTTTAACCTTTTTTCCTCACGCAACGTTTTCGGTAATGTGGCATATCCTCTTGAGATAACGGGTAAATCTAAGAATGAGATTAAAGGGCGGGTGGGAGAGCTGCTCGCGCTTGTGGGACTGGACGATAAAGAGAAAAGCCCTATCAGTAAGCTTTCCGGCGGACAGAAACAGCGCGTGGCCATTGCCAGGGCGCTCGCAAATTACCCCGAAATACTTTTCTGCGACGAGGCAACAAGCGCACTTGACCCACAGACAACCCTTTCCATACTTGAGCTTATCAAAGACATTCAGAATAAAATGAACCTCACTGTGGTGATGATAACTCACCAGATGGAGGTTGTACGCGAGATATGCGATTATGTATCGGTCATAGATAACGGCGTGATAGTGGAGAGCGGGCTTGTAAAAGACGTGTTCCGCTATCCGCGCACTGAAACGGCCAGAGAGTTTTTACGCGCGTTAAAACCTATTGAAGAAAAAGAACTTTTAAGCAGCCAGCCTTCGTGTGCATACCGTTACAGGTTGCATTTTGTGGATGATACCGTGAAAAAACCGGTGCTGGCACAGTTAATCCGACAGTTTCAGCTGGATATCAATATACTTTCCGCCACGATACATACTGTGGGAGAAGACCCCATAGGAGAGATGATTGTGGATATCAGCGGAATACAAAACAATATAGATCAGGCTTTACAGTGGCTTGCCGGGCATAATATTATTGTGGAGGGGATTGATGCTTGAAACATTGCGCTTTCTGGCGGAACCCACATGGCAGACAATATATATGGTGGCGGGGTCTACTCTATTTTCAGTGATATTGGGTTTCCCGCTCGGGGTTTTACTCTGCGTGACAAGCTTAGACGGGCTCACGCCCAAACCGTCCCTTAACCAGATAATAGGGCGTATAGTGAACGTATTCCGTTCCTTTCCGTTTATAATATTGATGATACTTGTTTTTCCGCTGTCGAGACTGATAGTGGGAACCAGCATAGGCACCACGGCGACAATTGTGCCGCTGTCCGTGGCGGCAGCTCCTTTTGTCGCGCGTATTATCGAGTCCGCTTTGAAAGAGGTCGATCCGGGAACCATCCAGGCGGCGCGGGTCATGGGGTCCACAAATTCGCAGATCATCCTGCGTGTGATGATTCCCGAGGCATTGCCCGCCCTTGTGGCGGGGATAACGCTTACAATCATTAACATTGTGGGTTATTCGGCCATGGCGGGAGCCATCGGCGGCGGCGGGCTGGGCGACCTGGCCATAAGATACGGCTACCAGCGCTTTCGCCTTGATATTATGATAGGGTCGGTGCTGATAATACTGATCATGGTTGAGATGATTCAGTTCGTAGGCACAAAGCTGGCTGACAGGATGATAAGAAGTCGTTAAATATATAGGAGGTTATATATGAAAAAAATTTTGTTATTAGTTGCGCTGGCATGCCTTGTTGTTTTCGGCTGCACGAAAACCGCGAAAGTGGAGAAACTTAAAGTAGGAGCGACACCGGTTCCGCACGCGGAACTCCTTAACCTTGTCAAAGACGATCTGAAAAAAGAGGGGATCGACCTTGAAATTATCGAGTTCACCGACTATGTGACTCCGAATATAGCTCTTAACGACGGTCAGATCGACGCGAACTTTTTCCAGCATAAGCCTTATCTGGATACCTTCGTTCGTGACCGCGGCATGAAGCTTGTTTCGCTTGCCGGGATTCATATTGAGCCGCTCGGTCTTTACTCCAACAGGATAAAAAACCTTGCCGACCTTAAAGAGGGTGCTACCATCGCAATTCCCAACGACCCGACAAACGAAGGGCGCGCGTTGCTTCTTCTCCAGTCCAACGGTCTGGTTAAACTCAGCCCCGATGCCGGGCTTGAAGGAACGCCGAAAAATATAACCGATAACCCCAAAAAAATAGTGTTCAGGGAGTTGGACGCCGCTCAGTTGCCCCGCGTGCTGAACGACGTTGACGCAGCCGTAATCAACGGTAACTTCGCAATGGAAGCGAAACTGAATCCATTGAAAGACGCCATAATACTGGAAGGGGCCGATTCACCCTACGTTAATATCATTGCAGTCCGCATGGGCACGGAAAATGACCCTCGCCTGCAGGCCCTTGTGAAAGCGCTGAAAACGGACAAAGTCAAAAAGTACATAAACGATAAGTACAACGGCGGAGTTGTCGCGGTATTTTAATGCCCACACATCCGTCATTCCGCTCTCAGAGCCGGAATCCGGACATATTAATTCCGCCAACCGGATCAAGTCCGGGATGGCGAAAAGTTTTACCCCCGCTTGAAACCGGGGGTATTTTTTTATAAAACCGTGTAATGAGGCGACACTCCCCCTTGCGAAATATGAGAAAATAGGTCATACTGCGA
>JAVBTI010000168.1:0-14114 GCA_031556255.1 Deferribacterales bacterium
AGCTGGTAAGGCCACTTTTCGGCAAGCTCCGTGCCGGGGCCTTCCCAGGAAGGTCTGTATATGGACATGGGCGGGCGCTCGGTGTCATTGGGATCATAGCGCAGCAGGCTGTTGGCTACGAACTCGATCTTGCCGGAAACTGTTTGCAGGCCTGTGCGCCATTTCTGCGAATCGTCCGACGGCAGGTTGCCCAGCTCCGGCGTGTCGCACACACGGCCGTCGTAAAACCAGTTCCAGGCCACAGGGTCGCGGTTGTTCTCATCAAAGGCGGGAACGACATAATAACCCTTTTTAAGAAAGTCTTCCCACGAAATACGCTTTGACACATCGGAGGCATTGAACATTCTGCGGCACCAGCCGAGTTCCGAAGTACCTTCGGTGAAATATGAACCGAAGTTCATGCGCTCAAGGATCATGCGGTATATTTCATTGTCGGACCTGGATTCTCCCAGCGGTTCAATGCATTTGTGCTGCAATACGATTGTGCGGTGGTTGTTCTGCAATTGAAGCATGGGGATATATCCGGAACAGTTGGCGGTTTCACCTATATCCCATCTTTCAAAACTTGTGCAGGCGGGGAGGATGAGGTCGGCGTATGTCGCTTCCCCTTCAAACCATATGGACTGGTTGACCACAAACTCCAGTGTGCCTTCGTAGTACATCCTTGCGTATCTTGCGGTGTCGCTCATGGCGCCGAAATGTGAGCCGCCGTATTTATGGTACATGCGCACAGGGGTAATGCCGGGGTGGGGGTAGGGCATAGGCAGAAACTGACCTTCTATCGCGGAGGAATCAGGAGCGTATCCCAGAACCCCTTTCCCCATGACGGCTTCCGGTATGCGCAGGCGCGGAACGGTCTGTTTCACGGAGCTCATACTGATAACCGTAGGCATCTTCTGGTAGAGGCTTACGGCGTTCGCGGTGCCGCCCACGTCGCCGGACATACCGCCTTCGGCGTAGCCGGGGAAGTAGAATCTTGTATCAAGCGGCGTGCCGCATTGGAGGTTGCCTATATTTACGCCGGGCTTGCCTATGCCCAGCATGGCGCAGAGGTAGACCATGCTCCGCGCCCATTCGACGCCTGTTGCGTAGCGGCAGGCGCCGCCGAAGCCGCTCATGCCGCCGGCGCCCAGGTAGGTGCGTTTTTTCTGCATCAATCTTGCCAACGCCCGCACATCTTTGGCGGCGATCCCCGTTTCCGGCTCCTGCCATTCGGGAGTTTTGGGCACGCCGTCCGTCTCTCCGAGGACATATTTTTTCCACTCCTCAAAGCCCGTGGTGCGGTTTTCTATGAAAAATTTATCGTAGGTGTTTTCCGTTATCCATACATAGGCGATTGCGTGGGCCATAGCCGCGGACGTGCCCGGTTTTGTGGCAAACCACTTGCCGCCCGTAAGCCCCGCCGTATAGCTATGGAAGGGGTCTATGTGGACGACTTCGATTCCGGCCTCTTTCAGCCACAGGCGGCGTACGGCCCCTTCGTAGGCCGCGTAAACGCCGTGGCTGGCCTCGGGGTCGGACGACCAGAATACCATCAGTTCGCAATTTTTAAGGATATCTTCCACCTGGTTATACGATTCCGATATCCCAAGGCGCATTGAGTGTCCCCAGTGGTGAGCGGCGCCCCAGAACCAGCCTTCCCAGGAGTCGTGGTTATGAACCACCCAGGTCGTGCCGATTATATTGCCGTAGCGGCGGCGGCCCGAAAGCCAGTACCCGATATTCCCCCAAGAGTGGTGTGAGCCGGAGCAGTTCATAATGCCGCCGGGGCCGTAAGTTTCCTTGATTCTGTACATTTCCGAAACCATGATATCCAGCGCGTCATCCCACGAAATTTTGCGGTAGCCTGATTTTCCGCGGTTTTGCGGGTTGCGGTTGCCCTTGGGATCAAAATCCTCCCTTATCATCGGGGAAAGGATTCTGTCCTTGGAATAAACGCTGGATTTCAGGCATTGGGAATATGAACAAACGGTGGTTTTGCGGGGCGGGGTGAACGATTTTCCCCGGGCGTGTATTGTCCACGACGGGGCGTCGTCATCATCAAACTCTATCGGCGTGGTGCGGATTATTTTGCCGTCCTTTACATATACGAAAAGCGGGCCGCCGTTGGTGTTTGTGGTATATCTTGTGGTGCCGTCCCGCATGGGGGTGCCGTACTTTGCACCCTGTTCAAGCATAGTGCCGGCGATCTTCAGAAACTGGTAGAGCAGTTTGTCGTCGCCGCTGATCTCCGCCCTCATATTCTTGGTGGCGTGGACAAAGTCCAGTTTGTTCCCGTCCGGCATCATGGCCATCATAATCAGGTACATCTCTTCCGGTGTCCAGAATACCAGTTCGCAATCGGGTTTTTCAATTCGGCCGGTACCGCTTTTAATCCTGCCGTCCTCGAATTTAAACCAACGGCAGACGCCTGCGTCTCTGGTGCGCATCTGGGCGGTGAAATTATATTTTTCCACCTCCTTTCTGTAAGCGGGATAGCGCCCCTTATAAATGCGCATCATCTGCAAAAGACCGAACAGTACAACTTTAGATTTCTGTTTTGCCAGTTTCATACAGCCCTCCATATGCATTATAAACAATAATTATATTATCAATCAAAAGTACCTGTATTTATTTTTTTAACAAGTACCAGTTTATGACAGTAAAATAGATGCCAGTTGACATGATGGCGCTAAAATGATAGTTTTTTATAGGGGAAAATATGTTTTATAACTGGAAACCGGACAGGGGTTCCGCCTTGCCTCTTCATGAGCAGGTGTCGGATTATCTGCGTTCACTTATGAACAGCGGCACCCTGCTGCCGAACGACCGCCTGCCCGGCCAGCGCAAGCTTACCGAGTATATGGGAGTCAGCCGCACTACAATAATCACCGCCTTCGAACAGCTCAGAAACGAAGGCATGATAATATCCCATCCTCAGTCCGGCTTCACTGTGGCCCCCACGAAGCACTCTGAAGGGCATACTCCGGACTGGGAAATGTATATGAAGCGTGCCAAATACCGCCCCGGCATGAAAGAGTTCCGCATGTGGGCCGGTTTGGGCGGGCTGTCCAGCTTCTCAATCGGTGAAGATTTCAGCATTATTAAATATTTGCGAAATACAGAACAGAGTATCAATAAGCTGAACAGTGCCCGTCATATAGACATGTACACAAAGTACGGCTACCAGCCTCTGCGGGAGAGCCTGGCAAAGCATCTGGCGTCTATCGGCATCATGACGTCGGCAGACAATATACTGATATGTTCCAGCACTTTTACCGCCACAAATATTATTTACTCCGGCCTGGCCACGTACGGCTCAAACATGATCTATGAAAAGCCCAATCTGGCAAACACCGTGACCGACATTCACTCTATTGGGCTCAATATGACGGACATCTCCATGGACGAATACGGGATATCATCAAAAGAACTTGCCAAAATCATGCATAAATACAAAAATCCCATACTGCACCTTGATACCTGCGACCAGTTGCCCACCGGGATCGTTATGACGAAAAACCGCAAGAGGGAGATCATGGATTTGGTGCGGACATACAAAATACCGGTCATAGAGATTGAGCACACCCGCGACGCATGGCATGAAAAGCCCTTCCCGGCGCCTCTTAAATCCATGGAAGGCGGCGGGAATATAATATACATGGGCTCTTTTTTGCGTTCATACCCGCTGGATATCCGCATATGCTGGATAGTGGCCGAAAGGAGAGTGATTGAACATCTGTGCGACGTACTCATACAGATAGACGACCGCCCGAGCATGGCCATGCAGGCGATAGCAAACGAGCTTTTCACCAGCGGCGCGTATTATACGATGATGGAAAACGTGCGTGGTTTTATAAAAGGCCGCCGGGAGGCCGCCCTTGATCTGTGCGACAAATATCTCAAACCGGTGGCCGGCTGGACGGAGAAAAACTGCGTCATTCATTTCTGGTTCGACATACCGGATGTTAATACGAGATCGCTTTTCAGCCGGGGCAACGTTGCCAACTGTTACCCCGGGTATTTTTTTGACAGGGATGATACAAGCCACATACTCTTCTGCCCCTCATCGCTTGCCGCAGGCGATATAAAGGGAACCGTTACCGCGCTGGCGGAGCGGCTTAAGCAGCATTCAAAGTAATCCGCGCGCTCTTCCGCTATTTTGTTTTTATAAACAGTGCGATTATCCCGCCGGCGGCCAGCAGCGGCACTACGGCATAGGCGGCCGCAGTCCAGCCGTGAGACTGAACCACCCCGCCGAACAGCGCGGGCCCGATAAACATTCCTATATTCTGCCCGAACATCACGACCGACATACCGATCCCCGCCGCCGCCGGGCTTTTCATTATACCGGGAGCCGCCGTCAGCGTGGCAGTGGGAACCATTCCCACAGCTATCCCCGCAAGCACAAGCATAAAGATGAGCATGCTTCCGGTACTGCTGAACAGAAAGAGCATTATTACCGCGGCAAGAAACATTCCGCAAACGAATATTTTTTTACAGGATTTCAGGGCGTTTATAGCCATACCGGCCGCGGGGCCTGTTATAAGCGCGGCAACCATAATAATGCTGGCATATCCGGAAGCTTTCGCGGATGCAAACCCACGCATTGTCTCAAGGAACACAGGGGTGAAGGTGGTTACGGAAAGAACCATTATATTGAACAGCATGAACATCAGGGCAAGCAGCCAGATGCTGATATTGGCGTAAGCATTCTCCGCCGCGCCGGGATTTACTCCGGAAGGTGCGGGCTTGCCCGCTTCGCCCTCTTCGGGCATACGGAAGAGCGCCAGCATCAATATGAATACAGCCACGGTGTATCCCGTGGAGAAAATCCATACGGCTTTCCATCCGGCCCCCCCTATGCGTGGGGCGATGTTAAACATCAGTATACTTCCCAGCGGCACCCATGTGGCCCAGATCCCCATCGGAAGACCGCGCCGCTCCGGCGGAAACCACGCCGCGATAGCCGCGGGCGCCATCACTGAAATAAGGCACATGCCCGCCCCCTCTATCACGCGGCTTGTCAGCATCATGTAGGCGCTTGTGGAAAAAGTGCCCAGGAGCGAGCCGGCTGTCAGGGCAAGGAGTGCCAGCAGTCCGGTATTTTTCAGCCCCAGCCGCTGTATCACAAGCCCAACCGGCAAAGCCAGAACTACCCCCACAAGGGCAAATACGCTCATAAGCCAGCCTGATGTGGAGATTGTGATATTCAACGAGACCATTAGCTGCTGCATCATGGGCGGCACCTTAAACTGGTTCAGCGGCGCCGCTACACTGGCAAGGAAAACGATCAGTAATATAACTCTGGAATAACCCGATTTATTACCCATAATATCCCCCTTATTAACTATGGAGCGATCATGCTTTGGCTTGCCGGAAATAAATATACCCAGTTGAGTGACAAAAATAGTATCCAGTTCTCTTTGATATCCGATTTCGGTACACCATTCCGAAAACCCTTTGCATTTCTTATAATACCGCATTATTATACCTCAGCGCCGTCTTTGCGTACAGTCACGCCGGCGGCGAATATCGGAGGAAATTAATGAAAAAGTACCTGGCTGAGTTTATCGGTACCCTTGTGTTGGTTTTGTTCGGCTGCGGCAGTGCGGCGGTGGCCGGGGACAGCCTCGGGGTGCTGGGGATAGCGTTTGCATTCGGTCTTTCCATAGTAGCTATGGCGTATGTGATAGGCAATATTTCCGGCTGCCATATCAATCCGGCCGTTTCTCTCGCCATGCTGATCTCTAAAAGAATGAGCGGTAAAGATTTTGCGGGTTACATAGTGGCTCAGGCGGCGGGTGCTCTGGCGGGGGCGGCTTTGCTTGCCTATATCATATCCTCGTCGGGCACGCTGACGGTTCAGGCGTCCGGGATGGGCGTCAACGGCTTCGGCGCGGGCTACGGTATCGGAATAAGCATGGCCGGGGCTATCGTTACCGAGATGGTATTGACTTTTGTTTTTATATTCACAATTTTAGGTGTAACTTCGGATAAATCATCCGGCGCCGTTGCCGGCTTGGTGATAGGGCTGACACTCACTTTCGTGCATATACTGGGCATCAGGCTCACGGGAACATCGGTCAACCCCG
This sequence comes from Deferribacterales bacterium, assembly GCA_031556255.1. Classification (GTDB taxonomy): domain Bacteria; phylum Chrysiogenota; class Deferribacteres; order Deferribacterales; family JAISNW01; genus JAIRQX01. Next base: position 6,075 of record JAVBTI010000168.1, read on the forward strand.
CCAGAAGTTTCGGCCCGGCCATGATAATGGGCGGCACGGCGATATCGCAGCTCTGGGTTTTCATAGTCGCGCCGTTTATCGGGTCGATACTGGCCGCCTGCGGCTGGAAAGCGCTGAAAAGCTAGGCTCAAGATTCGTTATCCCTCTCCCCCTGGGGGAGAGTTGGAGAGAGGGGAGCGGTTATGCCGCTATCCGGAACAGATAATGTTTACTGCTGACGCAGTAAAACCCCTCTCCCTTGTTCCCTCCCCCTAATGGGGAGGGGGGAGAATAATATGGCAAATAAGATTCTGATCATCGGCGGCGTCGCGGGCGGTGCCTCCGCCGCCGCCAGGCTGCGCAGGCTTGATGAAAGCGCCGAGATAATCATCTTTGAACGCGGGGAGTATATCTCATTTGCCAACTGCGGCCTGCCGTACTATATCGGCGGCAAGATCAATGACAGGACGGCGCTGACGCTGCAAACCCCCGAAAGCTTCCGCACGCGCTTCAATGTGTATGTCCGTATCCAAAATGAAGTTATCTCCATTAACCGGGCGGAAAAGTCGATCGATGTAAAGCACCTTGCCACCGGCGGAGTTTACACCGAAAAATATGATAAACTTATTTTAGCGCCCGGGGCGGAGCCGATAGTCCCGTCCATTCCCGGCGTATCGTCAGGCAAAGTGTTTATCCTGCGGAATATTCCGGATGCTTATAAAATCAGAGAATATATCGAAACCCGGAGTCCCCGGAATGCTATTGTCATGGGCGGGGGATATATAGGCGTCGAGATGGCGGAGAACCTTGCGGACGCGGGTTTGTCCGTCACGCTGGTGGAGATGCTCGATCAGGTTATAGCGCCGCTCGATTACGAAATGGCCTGCGGTGTCCATCGCTATATGGAGAAAAAAGGTGTCCGGCTTATCCTGAAAAACGGGGTTAAAGCCATATCGGAAAAAGAGGGGAGACTCGCCGTGACCTTGAATGACGGCGAAATAGAAGCTGACATGCTGATCATGGCTGTCGGCGTCAGACCGGAAAGCAGGCTTGCCGTTGAGGCCGGACTTGAGGTCAATGGCCGTGGTTCCATTCTGGTAAACGACAGAATGCGCACTGGCGACCCGGACATTTACGCCGTGGGCGATGCTGTGGAAGTCATGGATTTTGTGACCGGTCAGGGGGCATTTATCCCGCTCGCCGGTCCTGCCGGCAGGCAGGGGCGGGTTGCCGCGGATAATATCTGCGGGCTTGACAGCGTATATACCGGCACTCAGGGCTCCGCTATACTTAAAATATTTGATATGACTGTGGCCACGACCGGCATAAACGAAAAAACAGCCAAACGGCTGGGGCTTGAGTACGACAAAAACTACACCGACTCCCCAAGCCATGCCGGATATTACCCCGGCGCCGCGAATATGTCGATCAAGACCATTTATGAAAAGAGCACCGGCAAGATCCTCGGGGTGCAGATTGTGGGTTTCGAGGGCGTGGACAAACGCTGCGACATTTTTGCCACAGCCATTCGTGCCGGAATGACCGCGTATGATCTTATAAATCTGGAACTTTGCTATGCCCCGCCGTTTTCATCTTCCAAAGACCCTGTCAATGTGGCCGGCTCTGCCGTTGAAAACCTGTTGACCGGCAAGGTAAAAAACTTTCACTGGCACGATGTGGCGGCACTGCCAAGGGACGGCAGCATTACACTTTTGGATGTGCGCACCGCGCAGGAATATGCGGAGGGTGCGATCGACGGTTTCATAAATATACCGCTGGATGAATTGCGTGCCAGATTGCGTGAACTTGATGATACAAAACCGGTCTATCTGACATGCAGGGTGGGGCAGCGGGGTTATGTGGCCGCGAGGATACTTTCACAGTCCGGCTTTGACGTATACAACCTCAGCGGCGGGTATAAACTTTATAGTATTGTAAATTTCGGATAATTCATATAAACTGTTTTGCTGTTTTATGATATTTGCGGGGTTGTTGTGAAAGATGTTATCTGGCTGGCAATCGCGCTGCTCTTACCCTGTGTGGCTGCTGCCGACGGAACGATTACTAAAGGGTATTTCAAGGAAGTCACTTTAACAAATCCTGCCGCTACGCGTATGTCTGGAGAGGACAAAAGCGCAGACATCGAGTATACCGCGGATAAATCAAGACTTGTACTGAATTATAACCCTCCTTCAGGTAAAGCTCCCGATAATATTACACTTAACCTGCCCGGAATTACATCGCCGATGATGTTTGATTTTGCACAAAAACCGGCAGAGTGGCGTTTTTACGATAAAAACGGCGGTTATGCGGCGAAATCCGGGGCTGCGCCTGTACTCCAGCTCCAGGTTGCTTTTCCGGACTGCCAATATGTAAATATCTGCAGGCCGGACGGCGATTTTTCCGTACGTCTTGCATCCGTCAGCGACACCAACAGCCGGAAAGCCAGCTTTTTTGTGAATGGCGAGGATGTCACCACCCTTTTCCAGTACGATGAAAATAACCAGCTTTTCAGGATAAAGGAGTTTTATCAGCAGCATTTTTATAAATATTTCAAAGGAGCGCGCGGCCGCTTTTCCTGGCGCATCACGGATGACAAAGTCAGGCTGAACGGCGCGGCGGACATAATCCTGGCCGACAGAGCCATTAAAGGCCGGGTCAGGAACACGGCCGGCAAAGTGCCCCCATTGCTTGTGGGAAAAAGTGTGACGCTCAGTTTTGCCGGTTCAGACACTGTCATACCTCATTCAGTTTCAGCAGTGATAGACTCGAGGGGGGATTACAGTGTGCCGGATCTGGCTTCGTTTGATTATAGCATATCTATTGATGGGGTGCCTTCGGTTAAAATTAAGCTCGGGGCGCTGGCCGTGGCGGATAATATCACGACGCTGGAAGTGTCCCACGTGGTGCCGGATTTCGACATGATTCTTTCTTCGTCGGAAGATGTGCCGTACAGGGCGGGCGAGTTTATAATTCTGAATCCGCAGCAGTGGGATGCCCGGCTCACCGGCAAAGTGACCGATTTCAGGCAGATGGAGGGCGATCCGGCAAAGATAAATGTCACCGGGGACAGTATTGCGCTCATCCTGCCTACGGAACGGGAAGACGCCGGAGAGCTTGTTTTTCACGGTGCAGTGGGATCGAAAAAATTTCTTTTGAAAATACCGCATCCCGTTAAGCTGAATACCGGTTATGAACAGTTCGGGATGCTGGACAGCAGGGGAATTTACGCGCAGACACGTATTTCGGGGTTGCAGGGCGGAGGGGTGCTGCCCGCTTCGGCCATGCATATTCCCGCAGCCTCGGTGAACAGCATCACCAGGATATCCAAAGATTATGTGAAAATGCATGTCTACACCGCGGACGGCAAGGCCGCTGACGTGACGCCGTTTTTCATATGGAGCGACTCAAGGCAGAGCATGTTGGCTGACAAGGCCAGGTATAAACAGCTATACGACACCCTGTTGAACGATTCCGCCACCCTCGCCGCCACTTTCTGCGACAGGGTGCAGCCGGACGCCTGTTTCCGCATAAAGCAGACAGTGCGGCCGGGGGGAGCGTCTGTTTCAGTTACGGTGCAGCCGGGGGACAAAAATATAAAGCTTTCGTCACTGGAGGGCGTTTTCGTGATCTTTCGCGAACTGCATGTGACGGACAGTCCGGTTGTGCGCGTCGCGGCGCTTGACTCTAAAGGAGTGTGCAGGCTGGATAATATCCCCGCCGGTTCATACCAGGCGCAGATTGCGGATATATCGTTGAAACATTACGGCAGCAGCTTTATAAATATTACGGATGGCGACAACATGGCACGGCGGGTGCTCACGGTGAAACTTACCGCGCAATCCGCCTCGGGGGGCAATAAATCTGAAAACGTTCTGCGTCTGATGACTGAAGGCAATCTGGTGCCTCTTTCCGTCGCCCCCGTGACTTTATACCGTAACAATTACGAACTGCTGGATCTCAAACAGTACTCCGCAAGTAATATAGATTCCGTGGTGGCCGTTAATGTGCTGGGCGAGATGCCGGGTGAATATATTTTATATCCCGACAACATCTTGTCCCTGCTGACCGCCGATATTAACAAAGATATCTATGCCACGATGCTGTTCACTTCGGGGGGCAGGGTTTACCAGCTTCCTTTTCACTATATCGGCTCAGAATACCCGGTGGTTACTGAAGAAGGTATGGATTACACCATGTGCCCCGACGAACGTCCCCTTTGCGGGAACGCTTTTGTTTCCGTTAAGGGGGCTGAACAGGGGATATACAACGGGAAAAAAGTTTTGCAGCTCACATTCCCCGTGCCCTTCGGTCAAAATGATCTAAAAGTGTTCATGGAATCGGATGCAGACGTCACGGAAATTTTCAATGTGTCTCCCCAAAACCGCTCTCTTACTTTGAAAAAAGAGGCGATTCCCGGTTTTCTCAGCAATCTTGCCACAAACAGCCAGCCGGTCAGGATCGAGGTGAAGAACAAGAAGTACTACCTGAGTCTGCTTGCGGGGTATAAGAGCATCGAAGCATCGGTGGTGGATAATTACGGTGCGCAATCGTCGCTTTTTTCCGGGCTGAAGGCAAAAGCCTCCTGTGAATACGCCCCGGACAAGTTCTTCTCCAAAATAGCCACAATAAAGGGCATGGGAATAGTGCTGTTCGACGATCTCCCAGACTGCACCTACAGGCTGTCTATCATTGACAAGGAACGCCTGTTCCGGGGAGAGCTGGACAGGCTTGCCCTTTCGGCGGGACAGAACAGGCTGAGAACTATATTCCAGGTAAGCTGCACAGGCAGTAACGACCAGTATGTGGAGAACTGCCAGCCGTTCCTGCCGGTGGTTCAGGACCGGCGGCTGATGGCGCCGGATTTCGGCGTGCTGTTTGTGGACAGATACATATCCGGAGAGCCCGATGCCATTTCCCTGCGTCCGTCCACGTCACCCCTGCGGTATAAACACCTGGGCCGGGGGGTTATAATATACGCCCCTCCCATGAAACCTTTTGAAGATAATAAAAGTGCGCTGACGTTTACGTCCGGTAGCCGCCATATGGAAGCAATCCTTGACGTGGGGGATATAGGCGGCCAGCTTGTAAAAACAGTTGTGAGGCCGCCCAGGGCCAAAACGCTGATAATAACAGCGGAAGGGCTGACGCCGTCTTATGTATACACGGGCAGCGGCCCTCTGGTGTTTAAAGTGGGCGGCGGGCTCAAGTTCAGCGGGGAAGAGGTGAAGGTGTTCATAGAACTGGGCGGAGAGGAAACTGAGATCACGCATCTGTTCACATGGGATGGGCAGAAGAGCAGCCTGACACTTGATAAAAACGAATATGACAACTTCCGCGGGCTTCTTGCCGGAGCGCAGCAGCGTCTGTATATTGCGCTTGCGTCCGATAACCCGGCTAAATACTACAAAGTGATGGCCGTTATAGGCGGCGGAGCGGCGGATATAATAGGGGAGGCCGTAATAGATCCTTCTGCCGCGGCCGTGCAGCTCAAAGATGCCAAAGCGCTGTTAATCGGTAAACGCAGCAAAAACGGCAACGACTTCCGCCAGCTTACCGATGTTAAAAGCAACAGGAGTTTCAGATTTCCCAATGTGCCTCTGGGGCTGTACGATCTTGTGGTGTTCGATATGGAGGGCGATTACTACGGAAGCCGGGAGATCAGCGTGCAGGCGGAGAGAAGTGATCTTTATCTGGAGCTGCCTGTGAAAAAGATGATGCCGTAATGAGCCCTGGCGATCAATTGTCTTTTCAGTCGAGTTTATACCGCTTTTTCCATCGGCTTTTTTCCGAAGCGCCGTCAAAAGAGCTGCTCAGCAAACTGGCCACCCTTACTGCGGAGTGCCACAGTGCGGATCTGGGGGCCTTCGGCACGCATTTTACTTCCGCATGGGACGAATGTGCGCGCCTTGCGGAAAAGCTCTCCGCTATGTCCGCCGACGCACTGGATGATTACCTTTCATCTGCCGCCGCTGTTTACGGCGTTTATTTTTCCGACGGCCTTATCCTGGAAGAGACTGAAGGGGAGGCCGGCATTGCCGGCGAGTTTTCAATGATGGCACAGAAGAGGAAAGATGCCGAAGAAACGCTGGAAAACGGCGACGATAATATGTTCATTTCGCTGATAAAAGAACAGCAGATTTGCTATAAAGAACATATTGCGGCGCGGGCGCCGTTCTTCTCATACAGGGTTGCCGGTATTGAGGAAAAGAAGCCTTTTTACAGACCATTTGGCAGGCTTCTGGGATTGTTTTTACAGGCGGATGCAAGGTTTATGCAGGACATTGTGGATTCCGCAAAGATGGGGCACGATAATTTGGATTGCACCCCGTCATTTAAAGGTCAGCATGGAGGGGGACGCCCCCTCCGCTTTAATTCTTAATGTCCGCCGCAGGTGGACGACATGGAGAACTGCGGCAGCCTGCCCGCCGCAAATGCGTTGATATTTTCGCCAACATTGGCGTTGGGGTTGCCCTGGAAGACGTCTATCCCGGCCTGCTGGAAGCCCATAAACGGCCTCATTCCCATGCCGCCGGCGATCAGAACCTGTACGCCGCGATCCGCCAGCAGCTGTACGGGAGCCAGACAACCGCCTTCCACGTGGGGCGGGTTGTCCAGCGTGGTGTTGCTGACAATATTGCCGTTTTCGATCTCCGCTATAGTGTAGAGATCGCAGCGTCCGAAATGCCCGCTGACCTGTGCTTCCATTCCGCCCGGATTCATGGATGGAACGGCAACAAGAGTTTTGCTCATGGTATATTACCTCCGTTAAATAAATTTACCGTTTTTGTAGATTAATTTTCCGTCAATTTCCACGGAACCGCCGTCTCTCATGTCTTTTATCAGATCCCAGTGCAGGGCGGATTTGTTTTTGCCGCCGGTTTCCGGGTACGACGCACCCACCGCCATGTGCATGGTCTGCCCGATCTTTTCGTCGAACAGGATGTTTTTGCTTGGTTTCTTTATATTGTCGTTCAGGCCGAAGGCTATCTCCCCCACGAACCGCGCCCCTTCATCGGTATCGAGCATTTTCAGCAGAAAATCGTGCCCTTTTTCGGCGCTTGCTTCAATAACCCTGCCTTCTTTCAGGCTCAGCAGCACGCCCTGGGCCTCCACACCGCTGTAGTTTGTGGGGATGTCGAAATATATCCGCCCCGTGGCGCTGTTTTCCACAGGGCTGGTGAATACTTCGCCGTCCGGCATGTTCCGCTGCCCGCAGCAGCTTTTCCAGAGCCTGCCGTCCACGTTCAGCGTGAGGTCGGTGTTTTTTCCCTGCACGCGTATGGTTTTAGCCCCTGTGAGTCGTTTCACTATATCGGCCTGCAGCCTGTCCACTTTCTGCCATGCGGCCACAGGGTCTTGTTCGTTCAGTTTGCAGGCGCCGTATACAAAGTCGGAATATTCTTCATACGACATTTCCGCGTCCTGCGCCATGGCCGGGGTGGGGTAGGGGGCCAAAACCCACACGAACTGCCCCTTGTCCTCCCGATCGAACATTATCTCCCGCAGGTCTCCCCGCACCTTTTGCTGCATGGCGACTTTGGACGAGTCCGCCCCGGTGAGCTGTTTGGAGTTGCTTGTAGAGTCGATGGATATTTGAGCGGTTACCGTCTCCGCCTGCAGTTTATCCGCCGCCGGTGTGTATGAGAACTGGTGGTCCTGTCCGTATTTGAAAAACATGGCGCTCTGCTCGGGAAAAGAGAGCCTGACAAGGGGGTGCGCCCCACGGAGCAAAACTTCTTTAAAACATGCCCTTATCAGCGGCTCCGCGCATGTCTCACCGCGTATGAGCACGAGGTCGTCCTTCTTGATTTTCAAACTATAATCGCACAATAGCTGTGCCAGCTTTGTTTCGTAATTCATAATATTCCTTCAATATGTTCTAAATTAACACATTAATGATGAAAGTAAAGTAAAAAAAGACTTTTTTGGTAATATAAACTTATGAAGTAACAAGGGGGCCTCAGCCCCCGGTTGTTCTTTCTTGATATTGGAAATCGCCCCGAAACCCTCGTAGTTGGCCTTCCCCATGAGCTCGTCCTCTATGCGGAGGAGCTGGTT
>JAVBTI010000063.1:0-7477 GCA_031556255.1 Deferribacterales bacterium
GGCCACCTCTCCAATGGTACCATTCAATACTATGATAAAACAGCGGAGGAGGTAGGATTCGAACCCACGGTGGTGTTACCCACAACGGTTTTCAAGACCGCCGCCTTAAACCGGACTCGGCCACTCCTCCGTAACTTTTTCCTTTCACGGCTACTCCAGAACGTTACAAATGGCTGTTTGTTCAGGGCAGCCTCCGGAAAGGAATTAAATATATACGGTATTTTTTCTAACAGCGCAAGGGGAAAATCTGTTTTTGTGTTTTTGTGACAGTTGGCCTGCGTATGAATATGAAAAACCGGCTTAACTTTTGTCCGTTTATATATTATATTAGCTCTATGAATGGATTATCAGTTGCTGTTATTGCGGGGGGAATGTCCAGAAGATTCGGCAGCGACAAAACCCTTGCATTGCTGGAAGGGAAGCCGCTGATTCAATGGCCGGTTGACGGCGCGCGCGCGCGCGGTGCCCGTGTATTTGTGGTAAGCAAGGAGAGCGGAAAATATGCTTTTCTTGACGGCGTCACATTTGTGGAAGACAAATACGATATACAGTGTCCGATGGTGGGGCTTGTTACAGTTTTTGACCATACTCCGGACGACGCGGTGCTGATGATTTCCGCAGACATGCCCCTTTTCCCCTTTGCCGCACTGGATGCAATGTATGCGGCCTTAAAAGGCCACGATGTGGTGGTGCCTGATATAGGCGGTAAGCTGTATCCCTGCGCCGCCATCTATCACAGGCGGACGGCCCCGCTGTTTGAGGAAATGCTGAAAGAGGGACATTACAAACTTGTCAGAGCGTTTGACAGGCTGGATACGGTGAAGCTCGGCGAAGACTTCTTTGCCCCGTGGGATAAAGACGGAACCGGGTTCATAAACGCCAACACCCCTGCTGAACTTGAGTACCTCATCAGTAAAAGGAGTTGATATGGCTGAAATAGACAAAATACAAAGCCTTCGTGACAGGATAGATGATATAGATTTGCAGATAGCCGGACTTATCGACAGTCGCGCGTCACTGGCAGCGGAAATAGGGAAGCTCAAAATAGGGGCGGGGTTTGCAATATATGATCCGCGCAGGGAGTCGGAAATACTCACACGCATTGCATTTGAGGCCAAAATGCTTTCAACGGATGATATGCAGTTAATTTACAGGTGTATTCTGGATATCAGCAGAAAATATCTGGAACGTCTTGAAATGTCCCAAAAATAGTAATACTCGGGCACTCGTTATTTATTCTGATACAGAAATTTTTCAATATAGATATTATCTATCTCGTTGGTATTGTAAGCTCTTGAGAGGCTTTGTTTTATATTTGATTTAAGCAAATCCTGACCTTGCGGACCGGCGAGGTCAGCGCTGCTGAATTTTGAAAGGGAGTCACGTATCACGGATACAGTGTATTCGCGGTTGGTTGTCAATTGTTCCGCTGTTCCGGAGGAATTTGTTTCCAGCGTGATATCCAGATTATAATATGTTTTTTCCCCGGCGTTGTCATTGGCCACAGTACCGGTGAGGTTTTTCATCTGAACATAATACTCCTCACCGGAGTGCGTCATTTCAATGGTATTTTTATTGTAAGGCGTTTGCAGCCCCCGGGAGGACATTACTCCGCTGAAACTGCCAGTAAGGATACTTCCGGTAAGTTTCCATATCAGCGCCAGCAATATCACGAATATAAACAACACAAGGATTATTTTCATCAATTTGCTTGTTGTATCTTTCATAGTTATATTATAAGTATTATCTTCCGTTAATGCCAGAAAAAAAATTCGGAGGTTTGAATGCGGGTAGCCTTTATCGCGTTCGGCTGCAAGGTGAACCAGGCGGAGATGGATAAACTCATCCCGGGTTTGGCCGGGCTGAACGCAGAATACGTCAGAAACGCCGGTGACGCGAATATCGCGGTGGTAAACACCTGCGCTGTTACCGAAAAGGCGCAGAAAGACGGCGAAAAATATCTTAAACACCTCAAAGAGCGGAATCCCGGCCTGTCTGTTATCGCCACCGGCTGCCTGGCTGAACTTCTTAAGGACAGCCTGAAAGACTCCGGCGTGGACGTGGTTGTCTCCAATGCGGATAAGGATTCAATATTAAATATAATCAGGGAAGCAGTTAACGGGAACGTGCGCTCGTGGCAAAATAAGGCCGAAAGTCCTTTGGGGCTCAACGAGGGCGGTGCTGAGGACGCGCATACGCGCACGATATTTTCATCCCGTATTCCGGATCAGGCTCACAATGGCGGAAAAGAACAAGCGGCTGACGGGAACGATTCAAGCGCGATGAAACAGGGCAAAACGTTCTTTAGAGCCACACGGACAAGGGGGTTTGTGAAGATTCAGGACGGGTGTGATTCCTTCTGCGCCTACTGTATTATTCCCTCCCTGCGGGGGGCGCCTGCGAGCGTTGACACCGGCGCAGTTTGTGATGAAATAACGGCCCTTGTGGGGGCTGGATACAAAGAGATCGTCCTGACCGGCATCCATATAGGTATGTACGGCAAAGACAAAGGTGCGGGATGCACATTGTTGAGCCTTTTAAAAAAACTGCTTGAAATAAAAGGTGATTTCAGGATACGCCTGAGCTCTCTTGAAGTGCCGGAGGTAACTTCGGAGCTGCTTTCACTTGTCGCCAACTCAGGCGGCAGGATATGCCAATATTTTCATATATCGCTGCAAAGCGGAAGCGCCGCGATACTCTCAAAAATGGGCAGAAAATATGTTCCGGGAGATTTTCTTTCCGCCGTGGAAGCCATTCGTAAAACTCTGCCGGATGCGTGTATAGGCGCGGATGTGATCACCGGATTTCCGGGGGAGTCGGATGTGCTTTTTGATGAGACGGCCGTGCTGCTGAAGCAGGCGGTACTGAACTACCTGCATGTGTTTCCGTATTCCAGACGTCCCGGGACCCCCGCGGCGGATATGGCCGGGCAGGTACCGGATGCTGTGAAGAAGGGGAGAGCGGACAGGCTGCGCCGGCTCGGAGGAGAGTTCAAGGAAAGGAGCGCCGCCGCCATGAAGGGAAAGTGCGTCCGTGTACTTGCGGAGCGGGGCGGGAAAGGGCATGCGGATAATTTTTACATGGTCAGGCTGCCGCCAGGCGTGCCTGTGAACACTTTTATAATGGTGAAGATAACAGGATGCGATAAAAATAATACACTTATCGGCCAAAACATGCAGTAATCATACAGTTATCCATTTAATGCGTGACAAATTATATCGTAGCGATTATAATATAATTCTACCGGAGTACACGTTAAGATGCATAAAAATATAATTCTGCCTAATATGATAACCCTTCTGGGGCTTTTGAGCGGCGTTTTTTCCATGGTGCTGGCTATGAAGGGGAACTACTATTTCGCCGCGATTGCCGTCCTTCTGGCCGCAGTTTTTGATGGACTGGACGGTAAAGTGGCCAGGCTTGTCAAGGGCACCAGTGAGTTCGGCGTGCAGCTTGATTCCCTCGCGGATGTAGTATCTTTCGGTGTTGCGCCGGCTCTTTTGGTTTATCACTGGCAGTTCGAGGGGTTCCACCAGGTGGGCATCATGGCAACCTTCCTTTTCGTGGCCTGCGGAGCCCTGCGCCTTGCCCGGTTTAACGTTCAGACAAAAAAAATATCAAATCTATTTTTTGTGGGTCTCCCCATACCGGGCGCGGCGGCTGTTATCGCATCCAGCGTGCTGTTCGTGACCCGCATGGGCTTTGCAGAATATGAAAACCTGGCATGGGTTTATCTTGTCATGGTGTTCCTGCTGGCTTTTCTCATGGTCAGCACTGTGCCGTACTATAGCTTTAAGAATCTCAGTTTCCTCAAGGTGAGGCCCTTTAATACCATAGTAATTCTGGTGGTTATACTTTTTTTTATAGGCAGTAAACCGAATATAGCTATATTTACCGTTATGGTGGCTTATGTTATTTCCGGCTTCGTCCTGCTTCCGATGCGTAAGCGATTGCTAGCAAGGGAAAGAGCTAAAGATGAGGCGAGTTATATCTGATAACAGGATTGTATGATTGGAACCCGCCCCGAGGCGGGTTTTTTCATTGATAAAGTTAATACGCGCGATGCAGAAGGAGGATTTCATGCGCCATATCAAGTTTTTCGACACAACACTGCGGGACGGGGAGCAGGCACCCGGATTTTCAATGAAAACGGAGGAAAAAATATCCCTCGCCCTACAGCTTGAGCGTCTGGGCGTTGATATAATAGAAGCGGGCTTCCCTGCCACATCACCCGGCGATTTCGAGGCTGTACAGCGTGTTGCGGCAGTTATCACCAAATCTTCCGTGGCCGGCCTGTGCCGTGCCAATAAAAATGATATCCAGACAGCGTGGGATGCCCTCAAAGATGCCAAAAAACCTCGTATACATATAGTTATAGCCACTTCCGACATACATTTGCAGCACAAACTGAAAAAAACAAGGGAAGAAGTGTTGAAGATGGCTGTTGATGCGGTGAAATTTGCCCGCGGACTTTGCGAGGACGTGGAGTTCAGCGCTGAAGACGCCATACGCAGCGACCCCGACTATCTCTGCCAGGTAACTGAGGCGGTCATCGACGCGGGCGCATCCACCGTCAATATCCCCGACACGGTGGGATATACAATCCCCGACGAGTTCGAAAACCTTATTAAATACATAATAAGGAAAGTGCCTAACGTGGACAGGGCCACCATCAGCGTGCACTGTCACAACGATCTCGGGCTTGCCGTGGCGAACTCCCTTGCGGCCATACGCGGCGGCGCCGGGCAGGTGGAGTGCACCGTGAACGGAATAGGGGAGCGCGCCGGGAACGCCGCCATCGAAGAGATTGTTATGATGCTGAATGTGCGTAAAGACATATTCAAAGACGTTTCATGCACCATTAACACTAAAGAGCTTTACCGTACAAGCCGTCTTCTTACCGCCATAACCGGAGTTGAGTGCCAGCCGAATAAGGCTGTGGTCGGGAAGAACGCATTCTCCCATGAATCTGGGATACATCAGGACGGTGTCCTCAAAAACCCATTTACTTATGAAATCATGACCCCTGACAGCGTGGGGTTCCCGGGTAATCAGCTCGTCCTCGGCAAACACTCCGGCAGGCACGCTTTTAACACCCGCATGAAAGATCTCGGGCATAAGCTGGATGAAGCCACTCTGGAAGAGCTTTTCAAAGAGTTTAAAGATCTGGCGGACAAGAAGAAAGAAGTATTTGACGAGGACCTTGACGCCCTTGTATACAGCCGCACAAGCAGTGAAAAGGAGGTATTCAAGCTGGACTATGTATGTTTTTCCAGTGGGAACCGCCATGTGCCGACCGCCACAGTTGTTTTACAAAACAGCGACGGAGAAAAGATTACCGACGCCTCCACCGGTGACGGTCCTGTGGATGCGGTTTTTAGAGCTATTGAACGCATCTCCGGCGTTCAGAGCAAGCTTAAAAGTTATCGTATAAACGCGGTGACGGCAGGCAAAGACGCGCAGGGAGAGGTTGTTATCGCCGTGGAGTTTAACGGCTCCGGCGAGAGCATAATGTCCCGCGGCTATTCCACCGACGTGCTTGTAGCCAGTACCATTGCATATATCAACGCGCTGAACAGGTATCTGGCACGGGAGAAGTATAAAGCAATAAAATGAGTTGGGCAAAAGTTTACCAGACTTATACAATAGACGAATTGCGAATGCGCGCGGGTGTGGATGCGTCAAATCGAATGCAGTGCTAGGCGGCTCCCGAAGGGACAACCGCAGCATACTTAAAGGTATGTGAGGATTGGCCCTGAGGGAACAACAACGCGATGCGTCGATTTCACGCGTTCACAGATCCCGCCCCTAAAAACAAAATAAGGGGGCATTATATGGTTCAAAATTTAATCAAAGGCAAACTGGCGCTGATAACCGGCGCCTCTTCCGGCATCGGCGAAGCCGTCGCCCAAAGGTTTGCAGAGTGCGGTGTGAATCTCCTGCTTACGGCCCGTCGCCTCGATCGTATGGAAAAGACCGCCGAAAAGCTGGCCAAAGCCCACGGCATCAAAACCGGAGTGCGGCAGCTCGATGTCAGAAACCGTGAGGCCGTCTCACTTCTGGCGCAGGATCTTGAAAAAAACCGCCTTATCCCGGACATACTGGTGAACAACGCCGGGCTTTCAGCCGGGAAAGACGCCATATACGACGCGGATATCGACGATTGGGAAGTGATGATTGACACCAATATAAAAGGGTTTCTCTACGTTTCCCGCGCCGTTATCCCGCTGATGATGAAACGCGGGAACGGGCATGTGGTAAACCTTGGCAGTATAGCCGGACAGGAGGTCTATCCCGGCGGAAACGTCTATAATGCCACAAAATTTGCTGTGCGCGCTCTGTCTCAGGCTATGAACGTGGACCTTGTGAACACAAATATACGGGTCTGCAATATCGCCCCCGGCGCGGTTAACACGGAGTTTTCAACTGTGCGCTACAAAGGGGATAAAGAGAAGGCGGATGCCACATATGACGGTTTTACACCGCTTTCCGCCGGCGATGTGGCGGACGCTATTTTATATGTGGCGAATACGCCGGAGCATGTCAACGTACAGCATATGCTCATTATGCCCACGGCTCAGCGTACCGTCGGCATGATACGAAAAGGCTGATTATTCATACCTTCCGAACACCCCGCCCCTGCCTTCCAGTGAGCGAAGAAGTGCCATAAGCTTTTTCGGCACCGGTGAAGGCTGCATATCCGCCCACAGGCTTCCGGGCAATGGTGAGAAGGGGTGGGAGTGGATTACCACTTTATCACGCCAGCGTTCAATCCAACGGATGGTATCCTCCACGCTTTTATCATCCTCTCCGGGCAGGCCGAATATAAAGTCCACCACCACTTTATAACCTGCGTTCAGAAAGAGTTCTGCGGCACGTGATGCATCGCGGCCGTCCGCCCGGCGGTTCATCAGCTTGAGCATTCTGTCTGACGCGCTCTGGAGACCGATTACTATCATCCGGTTGTCGCAAAGCCTCTTCATCATATCTACAAGCTCCGGGGTGACCCTGTGCGGGTCCAGCTCGGATGGGAAGGTGCCGAAGAAAACCCGCCCGTCTTTACCTGCGGCTTTTTTGGAGAGCAGGAGCATCTTTTCTATCGCCCCGAGGTTCACCCCGCCGTCATACATATAAAACGACGCGTCCGGCGCTATAAAACGTGCGTCTATCGGCGATTTTCTGTTTGACGCGAAAAGTATCTCCTCCGCGATCATGTCCGGGGTGCGGTGGCGTATCCTGCCGGGGAAAAGCTGCGGCGTCTGGCAGTAATTGCAGCCGCCGGGGCAGCCGCGCATTATCTCTATAGGCCCTAGCTGCGGCCGGGTGCGGGGAAAGGCCGGGTATTCGTCGAGATTCTCCACCCGTTCGCCGTGGATAACCCCCAGGCGGCCGTTTCCGGCGTCATAATTTTCGACAATCGTTTTCAGCGTTATCTCCCCCTCGCCCACGCAAACGGTGTCGACTTAGTTCAGCGCTT
>JAVBTI010000122.1:0-16990 GCA_031556255.1 Deferribacterales bacterium
CCGCGCGGGCGTCACTTCCGCCCGCTTGATTCGCGGATATCCGACTCCTTTTGCTTTACGCGATACTTATCGCCTTATCCTTATCTCTTCAGGTTCAACAGTTCCTGAATCATCTCGTCTCATCTGTTTTCTGTCGCGCAAGCCCTTGCTCCGCAAGGGAACGCGACCGCTTGCTCCTGTTCGCCGGAGTAAATCCGGCTCACCTCCGCGTCGCTTCGACGAATCCGCGCGGGCGTCACTTCCGCCCGCTTGATTCGCGGATATCCGACTCCTTTTGCTTTACGCGATACTTATCGCCTTATCCTTATCTCTTCAGGTTCAACAGTTCCTGAATCATCTCGTCGGATGTTGTCACCACGCGGGAGTTGGCCTGGAAGCCGCGCTGGGTGACGATCATGTTCACAAACTCGGAGCTCAGATCCACGTTCGACTGCTCAAGGGCGCTGGACGCTATCTGCCCGCGGGAACCGGACTGCGGAACGCCTATCGCCGCCTGGCCGGAGTTTCCCGTCTCCGCGAACATGGTATCACCCACCTTCATAAGCCCCTGGTTGTTCTGGAAGGTTGCCAGAGCCACCTGACCGATGGTGCGTATTTCGCCGTTGGTATAGTAGCCCACTATCTCGCCCGCGGGGTTGAACAGTTTGTCCTGAAGCACACCCAGGGCGTAGCCGTCCTGATCGTTCAGGCTGAGGCTGTTGTTGGCCGCGGATATAACCAGTCCATCGAATTTCCCGGTGGTGCCGAGGTTCAGATCGATATTGGATATCGTGTTGGTACCGTTGCCCGGATCGTAATTGATGGTAGGATCCGCCACAACGTGTATCGGAGTGGCAAACCTGTCGTACATATAGCTTGGCGTGCCGTTGGCGTTGAAACGCATGACCAGTTCGTTTGTGGTGGCGCCGTTTATGCTGAGTTTGGCATAGGGATCGTCGGTGCTGATCCTCATAGCCCACTCGTTTTTCTCGGAGTTGAACAGGGCAAAGTCAAATTTAACAACGTGTTCGTTCCCCTGCTGGTCGTATATCGTCATATCGGTAACAAACCTGCCGCCGGTGGCTGCCTGTGTTTTCTCGGCCGTTGTGCCGAAGTTGTAGAAAGTGTTAAGTGTGGTCACCGGTTCGGCGGACATGGAAAGCCCCGTGATATCGTTAGCCCCGCCCTCTTCACCGATAACGGACATTACGCCGTCCGTGATGGTAACGTTCTGTTTTTTGTTGAAGGAGTCGCCGAGCTGCAGATACTGTTCCAGAGCAGTCATCATATCCTTCACAGTGCTGTTCACAGCCACGGTGTAAGAGTTGGCCGCCGTCAGCGGAATCTTGTCCACGTTGGCTTTAAAGTTGATGGTGGTAACCCCTTCGGTAAAATCAAAGGAATCGCCGGTAAGGTTGAACAGATCCACCAGAAGCGTGTCCTCGGTTGCCGTGGTGAGGAACTGGTAAGAGGAAGTGGAGTCGCCGGAGGTCAGGGTGCCTCCCTGATCGATAAGCACGTTGGTGTTAAAAATATCGCCGGAGGTCAGCTTCATAACGGAGAAACCCGACAGCGTCTGGGAAGCGGTTGCAATGGTTACACTGTCCATACTGTAGGCTAAACGCCCCTTACCCGCTATTTCCTCCACATGAACGGAGGTATTGCCCGTATTAAGCGTCACACCTTCCAGTTTTTGCAGTATGCCGTCCAGATAAGGGCTGGCGCCGGTGGCGGTGGCAGGCGGCACCCCAAGGGTGTCGACCGTGTTGAAGGTAATTGGCCCCATACCTCCGCGCAGTTGTACATCAAAGCTGTTGCCTACAACTTGTACCTGGAGGTAGCCGTTGGAATGGGCGGCGATAAGCTGCGCCAGATCATTTACAGTGTGGAACTGATTCAGGGTTGCGGATGCCGACCCGGTTTTATAAGTAAAGGTCGCTGTGAACTGGTCGGTTACTATGGAAATACGCTCCCCGTCATTCAACCCGAAGTTGTTGTCGAGGTACTCCGCCTTAAAAGCTCCCCCTGTTATAACGGATCCGTTGATTACTCCGTCCACCTGGGAAGCCAGCTCGCCCAGATCTTTGAAATCGTTACCCGCGTTGATATCCTGCTGGTAGAACATTTCGGCGGACGATTTCCCGTTGCCGCTGTATGTGCCGGAGAGTTTCTCCAGAATATTGTTCATATAGAGATTGCTGGTGCTGGAGAAGGAGTCTATCTTGAAGGTCACGGTGGAGGCGCATGTAATTGTCAGCTTGCCCTCTTTGAGGCTTGCCAGCGTCTGCTGAGATCCGATGGTGCCGAACGCGGCATTATTGTCGAACACATCATTCAGTTCATCAACAAGATCTTCCATGGTGTTGAAATCACCGTTCGCCGCGCCGGAATCGGAAGACACATAGCGGAATGTGTAGTCGGTGCCGCCCACGTTCATGGTTATGGCGCTCTTGCCCGCCTGGAGGTTCACAGGCTGGCCGTCCGCGTTGGCAATATCGCCCATGACGGTTTGTTTGGCGATGTGCGCCCTGACTCTTACCTTGTCTGTCTGGCTCAGATCGAGGCCGCTGCCGCTGTCATCCAGCAGGCTGAAGATGTTCTGTGTCTCTGAAGCCTGGGTGAGCATCTTGGTAAAATCATACATGGATGAGGTCGCCCTGGTGTCCAGGATCCCCGCGTAGTTGATCCCCGTGGTGGCTTTCGCCTGCATGGTTTTATGGGCTTCGGTTATATAAAGATCCTTCGACTGGGTGTTGTATTCCAGCACGCCGGTCACCGGGTCGGCCATCCAGCCCTGCACGCGGTAACCGGAAGGGCTCACAAGATAGCCGGTGCGGTCGAAGTTGAAGTCGCCCGCGCGGGAGTAGTATTTGTCGGTGCCTTCCCCTCTGAGGACGAAGAAACCGTTTCCTTCAATGGCGATATCGTGGGTGCGGGCGGTTGTTTTGATAACCCCCTGCTCGAAAATGTTGTCCACGGCCACAAGGTATGCTCCGCTGCCCACCTGGCGGGGGTTGATGCCGCCCCTTGAGTCGGACGGGGTTTTGCCCGCGGTAAGCGTCTGGCTCAGCATGTCCTGGAACACGGCCCGGCCTGTCTTAAAGCCTATTGTGTTCACGTTTGCGATGTTGTTGCCTATAACATCCATCGACTTCTGGTTTACGTCAATACCCGAAACGGCCGAGTATAAAGACCTTAACATAACGGTATCCTCCTAATAATCTGTTATCAGTCTAAATATCATCCGTACGCGGTACATCCGTGTGCCTTGTACTTCCCTAATTTTCCCGCCTTCCCTTCCGTGAGAAAGCTCTATCCTGATGTTACTTATCTACTGTTTTACGGCGTAAACCGCGTCAGCGGGCACAAGACCGTTAGGTACCTCAAAATACATCCTGCCGGAGCTTGTCTTGACTCCCTTCACAACGCCTTCGCCGTATGTGTTGACGGTAACCTGTTCGCCTTTAGCGTTTTTAGCGGCCACCTCAAAGGTATACATGCCGTCCTCAAGGGTCGTGCCGCCCACGCCGATGCCGTCCCAGGAAAGGGCATTGGTCCCTTTCTTGATATTCGAGGCGTCAATCACGCTGACCAGAGCATTTTCGCTGTTGTACACCTTGATAGTGGCATATTCGGCGGCGTCCGAAGAGTAGAACGACAGCGCCGAAACATCTCCGCTGGAAACCGTGATGGTATTGGTACTGTATTCGATGGTTTTTCCTATGAAATTAGTCGAATTCAACAGCGTCTGGTCCACCTGGCTGTTGGAAGTTTGCAGTTCCACAAGTTTTTCCAGGGTTTTGTTCGTGTTTATCATCTGCTCTAGCTGGGAAAACGCGGTGGTCTGCTGGGTGAACTGCGCGTTGTCCATCGGGCTGAGCGGGTCCTGGTTTTTCATCTGGGTGATCAGAAGATTGAGAAAATCCTGCTGATCCAGCTCACCTTTGCCTGTAGCCCGCTTTTGCTGGTTCTCCTTAAGCTGCTCATAGGTCATGGGCAGTATGGTGGGAGCGTTTTTTGATGTCTGCATCATATTATATGCCTCCGGGGTGATTATTTCATACGCCGTTCCCGCACAGTCGGGAATCTGTTTTCAGCGGACGCTTCGCGCCGAGGATCCCGGCCACCCATAAATGCCGGGATGACGTATATTTTTATGCGTACAGCCCTTCGGGCTTACGCGGTTCGCTTGCTTCATCTTTTCCGGCATTTCCGCCGTCACCGTTTTGCTGCCGTCCGCCCTGCCGGGATTCATGCGCGGACTGCTGATCCTGCCGCCCCTGATCCTGCCTTGCAAAGGCGTCGTGGAAACTGAAATTCATATTGTCTATGTGTATCCCTTTCTCCGCAAGCTGCTGGCGGATCGCATCGCCGTGAGAGGCGAGAAGGTTCCGGGATTCCTGCGAGTTGGCCATTATTTTGGCGTCAATCCGCCCGCCTACTTCGGTGAGCTGGATTTCAAGCCGTCCCAGATGCTCGGGGTTCAGCCTCACCGTCAGTTTTGTGGCGCCGTTCTGCCCGGCCTGCTGTATCATTTTCGCCAGATTGACGGCGTCTTTGGCGGATTCCCATTTAAGCACGGCTTCCGCCTGCTTAGCCTCGGGCTGCTTTTGAGCCTGCTCCGGCCTGGCATTTATATCTGCCGGTTCTTTTTCGATCCTGGCAAATCCTTCCGTATCCTGATGTTTCACGGGCGCCTCTTTCAGGCCGGCCGCCCCGCCGCCCGGTTTCTCCAGAGTGAATGAAAATGCGGCCTTATCCCGCCCTTTACCGGCATTCTCCCCGGAAGTTCTTTTCTCCCGCGGTTCCGCCTGGGCAAACTGCTTTTCCTGGCGGCCCTCAGGCGTTTCTTCCGTCACGATTGCCTGTTTGTCACCGGCCGGCACTGTTTTATCGTTTAATAACGAATTTTCAGGGCTTTTAAGGGCCGCCGCCGGTTTGGCGTCATCGGCTGCCCGTGCCGTGTTGGAGACGGGCACTTCCGCGGGCTTCTTATCGGGCTGAGGTTTCACTGCGAATTCCGGAACCGCCTCCTTTGTATTCACCGGCGTGCCGGGAGCTTCTGCGGCAGATGCGGCGGCCGAAGGGCCGGCCTTGGACGGCATGACGGACATCATCTTTCCGTGCATATCGGAAAAAACGACCGATTGACCTTCATTTTCAGATAAAGGCGCCACAGTTGCGGCATTTTCACGCACGCCGCCCTCCTCTCCGGAGGCTTCGCCTTCAGTGTATGTTCTGGAACTTATCCACGCCAGTATGTCTTTTGCCGCGCGGAGCACCTCTTCATGATTGGCCATGTAGTCTTCCGCCGTGGGTGTTTCTTTCGGGGAGGCGGTTTTATTCTCCGTAAAAACAACGGCGGACGATATCGGCGCACTATTCACGCCGCCGGCCGCCGCGGCCGTATACCGGCTGTTTTTAATATCTTCGATCTGTTTTTCTTTCTCTTCGGAAGGCATATTCCCGGCTAAAACAGAGAGAATCTGCTGCAAATCAGTCAGAGAAACAGCCCTCTGAGGCACATGTCCCGCCGGGGTTTGCGCTTCAGTCCGCGTTTGGCCGCCCAAGATCTCCGACAGAAGCTCCGGCGTCAATATCTGCGAATCGGGAACATGGCCTGTGCTTATCTGAGGCTGCGGAACAGTGTGTTCCGGCAGGGAGGAATTATTTTCCACATCTTCATCAATCGTTGCCGTTTCAATATTTTTTATATCAACCGGGATATTTTTTCCGTTCGGTTTTTCACCGCCGCCTTCAGAAGCAATCGAAGACAAAAGCGATGAAAGTTGGGCCAAAAAATCTCCGCGCCCCGTGTCCGAGGCGGGTTTGGCAGCGGGGAGCATACCCTCTGTCTGAGTCATTTTTTGTGAGCCTGCAATGACGATGTTGTTCATCTACATCCTCCACACAGGGGAGCATATAGAAAAAATCGTGCCAATTATTTAAAAGAGCGCACATCCTGTGCGCATGGTACGCTACGGTCGCCCAACCCTGCACCTTATTTGTATTGACGCATCACATATTAATTGCTAGAAGATCGTATGAACATACCCAAAAGTCTTTACTGGCAAGACAACGAACTCTACCTGCTCGACCAGCGCCTCCTTCCCGCGCGGGAGAAATACACGCGGCAGGAAGATATCGGCCAGGTCTGGCGCTCCATCAACACGCTTGTGGTGCGCGGCGCCCCCGCCATCGGTGTGGCGGCCGCCTACGGTTCCCTTACGGGGATGCACAAAAAACTCGACCTTCCGGCGGAAGAGTTCCGGCGTAAATTCATCTCGCAGGCGGAATACCTCATGACCTCCCGCCCCACCGCCGTGAATCTCAGCTACACTCTGAATATAATGACCGCCGCCTGCCGGGAAAGCACGGCGGGCACCGCGGCACAACTGTACACGGAGATGGAGGGACGCGCCGCCGCCCTGCATGACGAAGATATTGAAATGAACCGCCTTATAGGCGTTCACGGCGCGCCGTTGATCACGGACGGCTGCCGGATACTTACACACTGCAACGCCGGAGCAATGGCGTCCACGGGGATAGGCACGGCCCTCGCCCCCATCTATACAGCCCACTATAAAGGTATTAAATTAAAAGTATACGCCGATGAAACCCGCCCCCTCCTGCAGGGCGCCAGAATAACCGCGTGGGAGCTCATGAAATCCGGCGTGGATGTAACGCTGGTGTGCGACGGCATGGCGGCGGATCTGATGAGCAGGGGGATGGTGGATATGGTGATCGTCGGCTGCGACAGGGTGGCGGCGAACGGCGACACCGCCAACAAGATCGGCACGCACACCGTGGCCGTGACGGCGCATCATTTCGGCATCCCTTTCTACATAGCGGCGCCGTCATCCACGGTGGACTCCAAAACACCGTCCGGCACGGAAATCGTCATTGAACAGAGGGGCGGTGAAGAAGTCACCGGTTTCGGCTCCTGCGCGGCGGCGCCGGAAGGGGTAAAGGTGTATAATCCTTCGTTCGATGTCACCCCCGCCGGCCTTATCACCGGGTTTATTACGGAGAGGGGCATTATAAAGCCGCCCTACGATTTTTCAGGAGGTTCCCATGCATGATATAAGGGCGGACATATGTGAGGCCGGGCACAGGCTTTACGCCAGAGAGCTGATCTCGGCGGCGGAGGGCAATATCTCCGTCCGCGACCGGCATGGCGATATATGGACAACCCCCGCCGGTGTGTGCAAAGGTTTTATGACCCCTGGTATGCTTGTGAAAGTCACCGTCGACGGCTCGATCATAACCGCCGTCAATTATCAGCCCTCCACCGAGCTTAAGATGCACCTCCATATATACAAAAACCGCGCGGACGCCGGCGCTGTGGTGCACATCCACCCGGTCACGGCTACTGCGTTCGCGTCGGCCGGGATAGCTCTCGATAAAGCTTATCTGACTGAAAATGTGCTTTCGCTGGGCATTGTGCCCGTGGCGCCGTATGCAACCCCGTCCACCGGCGAAGTGCCGGAGTCCATAGCCCCATATATAAAGGATCATAATGTGATCCTTCTGGCCCACCACGGGGCGCTGTGCATAGGGAAAACGCTCACGGAAGCGGTCTTCCTGGCGGAATCGGTCGAGGCTGCGGCGAAAAACGCCCTTGTAATGCGCTTTTTAGGGGCGGAAAACAGGGTGATACCGGGCGAAAAGGTCGAACAGCTTAAAAAAATTAAAAAATAATATATCGTTAATTGTACTTGCAACAAAATCGTGAACGGTAGATAATTAAATTCAAAGTTATCTGCAAGGTGAGAATATGAAAAAGGCGTTGAAAATTTTCGGGTTGGTTATAGGCATACTGGCGCTGCTTATAATATTGGCGGTAATAATAGTTCCGTTGATAGTGGATGTGAACTCTTTCAAACCCAGAATAGCGGAAATCGTCAAAGACAAAACCGGAAGGGATATAGTTTTTAACGGTAATATAGAGCTGAAAATATTTCCCTGGCTGCGGATAAAGTCTACCGACATCACATTTTCCAACGCCACCGGCTTCTCGCCTGATTATATGGCTAAAATAGGCGAAATTTCCGCCGGTGTCCGTATCATGCCCCTCCTGAAAAAGCGGATAGAACTGAGCACCATCACCCTCGACGCCCTTGAAGTTTATTATACAATCAACGAACAGGGGGTTTCCAATGTGGACGACATCCTGCAAAAGCTCTCCGGGGGCGCGGAGCCTAAAGCGGAAGCGGAACCCGCACCCATTACGGAAAGCAAACCACTCCCCATTGATATTGATAACACCACCATATCCCAGTTGAATATAACCAATATCGCCGTCAATTTTGACGACAAAAAGAATAATATGAGCGTCACCGCCGCGCCGGTGTCCGTCACGACAGGCACCATCGGCATGAATATGCCCATAGACGTGGAAATAAACGCAGCCATGACCAGCAAAAACCCCGGCATTAAATCCGCGCTCAACCTGAAAATGGTTGTGGAAGGGAACACAGAAAAAGTAAGCATATCCAATGCCGCAGGAAAGCTGGATTTTGCCATGCCGGATAATAAGATCAGCACCAGCACCGATTTAGCCCTTGAACTGGTATACGATCTTAAAAACAGCGTGGCCACCCTGAGCAAGCTGCATCTGAACTCCCACGTGTCGGGCGATCCTGTCCCCGCGGGGGAGCAGACCGCCGTGGTTGACGGTTCGCTGGTATTTGACATCAAAAATCAGACTCTCGACCTTAAATCCCTCGTCCTCGCCGCCGCCGGCGCCAACGCATCTCTCTCCGGCAGCGGCAACAAGCTGATGTCCGATCCGGAACTCAATCTAAACCTTGCTGTAAAAGAGTTTTCACCCAAAGACCTCTTGAAAAATCTTAAAATAAACATGGAGACGGCCAGCCCCTCCGCGCTGACAAAGCTGTCGGCCGGTTCGGCAATCACTTTTAAAAACAAAGTGGCCAACATCCCCCTTAAAGTCAAACTTGACGACAGCAACATCAGCGCAGACATAAAGGCCGACCTGAACGGGAAAAAACCGGCGATTACGATTGTCTCCACAATCGACGGCATAAACGCCGACAACTATATGCCCCCCGCAAAACCCGCCGCCGCGCAACCTCAGGCCGCCGCGGCCGCCGCACCCGGGAAAACCGAAATAACCATCCCCGAAATAAAGATGGATCTCACCCCCCTCCCCGACATATTCGCTTCACTCAAGATCGGGAAAGTGCAGGCGGTTAAGATGCTGTTTGAGAACATTGCGGTAAACGCCAGTCTGACGGAAGGAGTGCTTAATGTGAACCCCGTGACGATCGACCTGTACGGCGGCAAACTTAACGCCGACGCAAAAGTCACCGGCACAAAGAATACTTTTGAAGCGGCCGTCGGCACAAGCCTGGCGTCGGTAAACCTTCCGTCGCTCCTGAAAGCCGCGGCGCCCGACATGGACACGGCAAACATGCCGAAAAAGCTGAACTTCAAGATGAACGCCGATTTCAAAAAGAATATCCTCAACGTCACAACTCTGAACATCAACGCGGACGAAGTCGCGGTTAAAGGCACGGCCGTCGCCGACCTTACCGGAAAGCCAAAACTGGTGTTCAATATAGATGTGAACGACATCGACCTGAACAAATATCTGCCCAAAAACGACAACGCCACAAAAAAAACGGAGAAGCCGGCGGAAACTTCAGCGGGAAACCCGGCCTTTGATATAGCGGATATCCCCGTGAACGCCGACGGGAACGTCAAAGTAAGCTCGCTGAAAATAGATAAAATGCTGTTCAGCGACATATCCGCCCATATGCTTGTAAACGAAGGTACGGCAAGCATCTCCCCGGCCAAACTTAAAGCTTTCGACGGCAGCCTTGTGGCCAACGTCACGGCAACCGGCGGCGGCGAAAATCTGAAAAGCGATATCAACGTCGAAATGGTCAACGTCAAAGCTGAAAGCATAGTGACCACCTTCGGCGATCCGAAGAAAAAATCGTTCATCTCCGGCAATCTGTCCGCCAAAGCCGACCTCAAGTCCACCGGGATGGACAAAGATTCCATACTTAAATCCCTGAACGGAAAAGCAGGTTACACCGTGAAAAATGCCGTGTTAAACGGCATAGGGTACAATCCGAACCTGCTGTCGCTGGATACGCTTAGATCGTTCCTCCTGCTGGACGACAAAAAAAGCACATCCATTAACGACATATCCGGCACGGCCTCGGTGGCGAACGGCACGCTGACGTTAGCGCCGGTTAAAGTCGTCTCACAGTACATGGGGCTGGACATACACGGAGGGCTGGGGCTTCTGGACCTCGGGCTGAAATTTAACGGCGACATAAACGTTGACAACGTAAACGTGCCTATGAACATATCCGGCACCATGCACTCCCCCAAAGTCAGCATAGACCAGGCCAAACTGACGGAAGGGCTGATTGTGCAATTTACAAAAAAAACCGTAACAGGTACGATTAAAGCGCCGGTGGAGATACCGAAAAATATTATAGAAGGGACAGGGGATGCGATTCAGAAGGGACTGGACAAACTGATACCCGGTAAAAAATGACGCAGTTGTTGCCTGCGAAGCAGGCTTACAAATGCGTCATCCCGGGCTTGACACGGGATCCGGGAAAACATCATCTATCATGGATTCCGGCTCTGAGGCCGGAATGACGGAAACGGCAGTGCCGCAGTGACCGGAAATGACAGGCCCCGGCCCGGTGGCGGGAACATCACATTAGGAATATGATTAAATGGTGCATACAGACAACAAAGCAGCCGTTAAGCCCTTCCTGAAATGGGCCGGCGGGAAAGGGCAGCTCCTGAAGGCGATACGCAAAACCTACCCCCCGGAACTGGGACGCGGGATAAAAAAATATGCCGAGCCCTTTGTCGGCGGCGGCGCCGTCCTTCTTGACATATTGAGCAGGTACGCGCTGGACGGAATATATATCAGCGACGTTAACACGGAGCTTATCAATGCCTACAAAGCCGTGCGCGACGACGTGGCCGGCCTTGTTTCCGCGCTCGGGAGTATTCAGAAAGAGTACCTGCGCCTCACCCCGCACAGGCGGAAAAAATATTACTACGCCAAAAGAGAGCTGTTCAACGCCTCAAAGCCCCGCCCTCCTGAAGATGGCGATACTGATGCCGCGGCACTCTTTATATTCCTGAATAAAACCTGCTTTAACGGCCTCCACAGGGTCAATAAAAAAGGGCTGTTCAATGTGCCCATAGGCGCTTACAAAAACCCCCTCATCTGTGACACCGCCAACCTTGAGCGGATATCCGCCCTGCTTCAGAACGTGACCATAGTCTGCGGCGATTACAGGCTGTCTTCCGGTTTTATCGACGCAAACACCTTTGTGTACTTCGACCCGCCTTACCGCCCGCTGAATGAAACCGCGAATTTCAACGCCTATACGGAAAATATTTTTAACGACATATCCCACAGGGAGCTGGCCGATTTTGTGAACGAGATGGCGGAAAAACAGGCTAAAATCGTGGTGAGCAACTCTGACCCGAAAAATGCGGATAAAAGCGACAACTTCTTTGACGAACTCTACGCCGGGCACAGGATCGGCAGGACGGAAGCCGCCCGCACAATCAACTGCAACCGCGACGCCAGGGGGAAGATAAACGAACTGCTGATATCGACGTTTTAAATGAGGAGCGTCAGAATACCACGCCAATAACAATTTCAAAAGAATCGGGAACAGGATCAGCTGCCGATATAATCAAAATAAGAGCGGCGAAAAAATGCTTCATATGATGTGCTGCAAGTATAAATCAATACACAACAGGCGTCAAACTTTTCCCGCGATCTTTTTATTATAAACCGCCAGCATGTCGCTGCGTTTCAGGAAGCCCACCAGGCGCGGAACACCGCCGGCATCGTCCACCACCACGGGCAGATCCCCCGCCGCCTTGCCGCTGAAAAGCGCCATGGCGTCCGCCAGCGTGCTTTCCGGGGAGACGGTGGCAAAACCTTTCCTGGTGCAAAAATCACCCGCCATTATCACGCTGTCCCTCCCTTTTTCAAAGAGGGCGCTGCGGATATCGTTGAAAGAGATCATCCCGCACAGCACCTTACCCTCTCCGGTCACCGGGAAATACTCGTAGGGATGGCGGCGCATCGTCTCCAGGATTTTGGAAAAGGGCGTGTCCTCAGTGAAAGTGACCATATCCGTCAGCATGACGTCTTTGACCTTTATCCCGGACAGAATGGCGGCCTCGGTACTCTGCTGTATATCCAGCCCCTCGTCCGCCAGCGGCCTTGAGAAAAAGGAGTATCTGTATACCAGCGGCGCGCACACGTTCGCTATAATCACACAGGCCATGAGGGGCAGCACTATCTGGTAGCTTTGGGTTATCTCAAAGATCATCAGGATGGAGGTTATCGGCGCCCGCATAGTGGCCGCCAGCGTCGCGCCCATCCCTATCAGGGCGTAACTTCCGGAGGAGCTGAAATACTCCGGCAGCAGGGCGTGCGCGCCCCAGCCGCAGAAGCCGCCCAGCGCCGCCCCCACGAACAGCGACGGCACAAACAGCCCACCCGCCCCGCCGGAACCGAGCGTCAGCGAAGTGGCGGCAATTTTTAACCCCACCAGCAGCAGCAAAAAGTAGCCCGTGAGGTTTTCATTCAGTATCTGCATGACCGTGCCGTAGCCGACACCCATGACGTTGCGGCAGAACAGCCCTATCACGCCCAGGGCAAGCCCGCCCACCGCCGGTTTCACCCAGCCGGGAATCTTCATTTCGGCGAAGCTGTCCGCCGTGTAAAAATAAAACTTCACGAACAGCGCGCCCACTATCCCAACAATTACGCCCATCAGGGCGTAGAACGGTATTTCATAAGGGCTTGTAAAGATATACGGCGGAGCGATGAAGGTCACGTGGTCGCCGAACCATGCCCGGCTGAGCACGGTGGCGCTGACGCAGGAGATCACTACCGGCGCAAACACCTGAAATTCAAGCTTTCCGAGGAGCACCTCCGCTGTGAACATGGCTCCCGCCATCGGGGTGTTGAAGGTGGCGGCAAGCCCGCCCCCCGCGCCGGATGCTATGGCAAAACGCATATGTCTTGGGGAAAATCTGAAAAGCGAAGCGATAGCGGAGCCTATGGAGGCCCCGATGTGGACTATCGGCCCTTCACGGCCGGCGGAGCCGCCGGTACCCAGGGTAACGGCGGAGGTGAACGTGGTAACCACCCCCACAGACCACGGTATAGGGGTTTTCATCACAATGGCTTTTATTACCACGGGAACACCGCGCCAGTGTCTGTTTTTGTAGAAATGGTATACGACCCCGACGAGAAGGCCGCCCAATGCGGGAACGACGAGTATCTTATAAAACGGTGCCTGCTGCAGAGCCGGCAGGACGACTTCCTCGCCGGAACTGTAACACAGCTTCTGTATGGCGGCAATAGCCGTGCGGAAAACTATGTTCCCCGCGCCGGCCGCCACCCCTATTATCACTGCAATCAGTACCAAATACAGATTTTGGTACTGCGATAAAGATTCCCTGACCTTTATCGCACTGCGCCGGAAATTATTACTCAACCGTTACGCTCTTTGCCAGGTTCCTCGGTTTATCCACGTCTTTGCCAAGCCCTTTGGCTGTGAAGTAGGCAAAAAGCTGCGCCACGATGACGGTCAGAAAAGGTGACTGTTCTTCACTGCACTCGGGAACGTAAAGCTGGTGGTCGCACTCCGGATGGTCTCCCCGGCTGGACTCGGACATAATCGCAATAACCTTCGACCCGCGCGCTTTCGCCTCCTGAAGGTTGGAGAATATCTTGTCGCGCACCTTCCCGGCGGGGGCGAAAGCCATGACGGGGAAGTTTTCGTCCAGCATTGCAATGGGGCCGTGCTTCAGCTCGCCTGACGCGTAAGCCTCAGCATGGATATATGTGGTTTCTTTCAGCTTCAGCGAGCCTTCATATGCTATGGGGCAGTTGTAATGCCGCCCTAGATACATAAAGTGCTTTGTGTTTTTGTATACTTCAGCCACAGCCTTGATTTCCTGCGCCGTCTCCAAAAGCTGCCCGATTTTTTCCGGGAGCCGCAGAACTTCATCAAGCGCCGACGAAATAACATTGTTATCGGTGATTTTGCGTTTCTCGCCCAGCCATAAGGCAAGCAGGAGGAAAGTCATCGCCTGAGACATAAACGCTTTCGTGGACGCCACGCTGATCTCCGGCCCCGCGTGGGTATACAGCACATAGTCGGCCTCGTTTGCTATGGCGGAACCCACCACGTTGCACATGGCAACTATCTTTCCGCCGCGGCTCTTGGCGGCGCGCATGGCGCTCTTTGTGTCCGCCGTCTCGCCGGACTGGCTGACGCAGATGCAGAGTATATTTTCGTTCAACGGCAGATCCCTGTTCGGGTATTCGGAAGCGATCTCCACTTCAACCGGGATGTGGGCGTATTTTTCAATGAAAATTTTACCCAAAAGCCCCGAGTGCCAGCTTGTGCCGCAGGCAAGCACCAGAATCCGCTCTATTTTGGAAACGGAACCCTCCAGAGCGGAGAGCTCGCCCAGAACAACCTTTCCCGCGTCCGGCACCACCTTGCCCCGCAAGGTGTCTATTATGGTGTGGGGCTGTTCGTGTATTTCCTTCAGCATGAAATCGTCGTAACCGGCCTTTTCCGCCATTGCGGGGTCCCAGTCGATATGCTTCGTCCGGCGGTATACTTCCGCGCCGGATGAATCGTAAAGTCTGGCCCCGTTCCCGGTGAGGACGGCCATCTCCCCCTCGTTCAGGGTCAGAAAATCGCGGGTGATGAAAAGCGCCGCCGGTATGTCGCTGATGGCCAGATATTCACCCGTGGACGGCGACACGCCTATCACAAGCGGGCTGTCTTTACGGGTAACCACTATTTTATCAGGCTCTTTAGACGAAATAACCGCCAGAGCATAAGAACCTCTTACCTTTTCGGTGGCCTTGCGGACGGCTTCCGGCAGGCTGCCTTTGTAAAACACCTCAATAAGGTGCGCCAGAACCTCCGTATCAGTATCGGATGTGAATTTATACCCTTTTTCAACAAGTTCCTGTTTAAGAGCAAGATAGTTTTCCACTATTCCGTTATGCACAAGGGCAATGTGGCCGGAACGGTGCGGATGGGCGTTGGCTTCCGACGGGCGGCCGTGCGTGGCCCAGCGGGTATGGCCTATTCCCATATTGGAGTTAATTTTTTTCCCTTCCAGAGCTTTCCTGAGGTTTTCAAGCTTCCCTTCGGCACGTATGATAACGATGTCATCGCCGTCGGGAACGGCAACGCCCGCGGAATCGTAGCCGCGGTATTCGAGCCGGGTCAGCCCCTTCACTATTGTATCCACTGCGTTTGAGTTTCCGATGTAGCCTACTATTCCACACATATCTGTGCTGTTCTCCTTGGTGTATTTATATCCTTTCCCCCCATCCGGAGGGAGTATGGCCGTGAGCCGGGAGAAGGGCGCGGCTATCCCGCACCTTACTTTTTCTTCTTAGCGCGGATATGCTCGGCCTTCCCTTCCACCACCACCTGCGGCGCCCTGGATATCCCCAGCGCATTGTCCGGCACATCCCTCGTAATGGTCGAGCCGGCGGCTATTATCACGTCTTTTCCCACTGTCACGGGTGCGACAAACTGCACGTCGCTGCCCACAAAAGTGCCGTCACCTATAACGGTTCTGTATTTTTTAAACCCGTCGTAATTACATGTTATTGTGCCGCAGCCGATATTCACGGCGGAGCCTATCTCGCAGTCTCCAAGGTATGTGAGGTGGCTGGCTTTGCTTCCAACGCCCAGCTCGGCCTTTTTCAGCTCCACGTAATTGCCGATGCTGTTCTCGCCGGCCAGCACCGTGCCGGGGCGGAGGTGCGCCATCGGGCCGATTTTACACTTCTTTCCGACTCTGCTTTCCTCTATCAGAGTGTTTTCTTTGATCGTACTGCCGGCGCCTATCACGGAATCGGCTATCCTTACACCGAAATACAGCTTAACCCCTTTTTCCAGCACGCATTTTCCTTCCAGATACACGTTGGGGTACACAGTGACATCGTTTTCAATGACCGTCTCAGCGGAGATATAGACGCTGTCGGGATCCGGCATGGTCACGCCGTTCAGCATATGTTTACGGGCACGCCCACGCCAGATCTTTCTTTCCATGACGGCAAGCTGCAAACGGTCGTTGATACCCATAAACTCGCTTTCATCTTCGGCACACCACGCGGACGCGCCGTCCGACACGATATCCGTGAGATAGTATTCCTTCTGGGCGTTCTTGTTGCTCACTCCCGTGAGACGTTTAAGCAAAACATCCGCGCGGCAGTAATATATGCCGGTGTTGATTTCGTTTATCCTCTTTTCTTCGGGCGCGGCGTCTTTCTCTTCCACAATCTTCATCACGCTTTTGTCTGTGGCGCGGACAACGCGGCCGTAACCTTTCGGGTCGGAGGATTTCACGCTGATGAAAGCGGGCTGTGACGGGTCTGTCTCGTCAATGAAGCGTTTTACCGTCTCGGCGTTCACGCCCGGCATGTCGCCGCACAGAATCAGAACGTTTCCGTCGTAACAGGCGATGGTTTCTTTGGCGGCCAGTACGGCGTCGGCGGTGCCAAGCTGTTCTTTCTGGACGCAAAACGTTACGCCCGCTTCGGCAAACGTCTTCTGCACGGCTTCAGCGCCTTCGCCCACCACAACCGTTATTTTATCCGGAGAAAGTGATTTCGCAAGATCAAGTGTGTAGGAAAGCATCGGCCTGCCCGCCACACTGAAAAGAACCTTAGGCGTTTCGGATTTCATGCGGGTGCCTTTGCCCGCGGCCAGGATTAGTATAAGCATAATATTTTATACCCGCTATATTTAGTTTTTTTCAACTGTTTTTTTAGGGTTTATATGTTCCCGCAACGCCCGCGGCGGCGGAAAGAGCGCCGTTACTCATCTTTGCCCTGCTCTTCGTCGCGCTCCTCCATATCTTCGGGCAGCCCGTGTTTCCTCACCGCGTCTGTATAAAGGATAAAGATGACGGCGGCCACCGGCCGCGCAAAAAT
>JAVBTI010000092.1:0-19827 GCA_031556255.1 Deferribacterales bacterium
GGATATAACCCCTCTGGATAATTTGACGCATATATATGCGCTGAATCTGGAATCCAACAAGATAAGGGATATAAAACCGCTGCACAGGATGCATAATCTGCAATACCTGCATATGTCCGATAACCGGCTGTCCTCCATAAAAACTCTGGACAATATCTCAAGCCTGCGCATGGTGAATTTCAATATCAATATGCTGACGGACCTCACACCGCTGGATAATTCCACTGGCCTGACCGCCATATATGCGAAAAACAACCGTATAACAGATGTTTCATTTGTGGATAACCTGACAAAGCTCACCCATTTGGAGCTTTCGCAGAACAATATTATCAACGTGGCACCCATAGGTAAAATTCCCCGCCCGAACGTCATTACACTGGACAGGAACAGGGTTAAGGATATATCGTCGCTGAAAAAGATTATACACGATGGTTTTTTGCAGGAACTGGGTCTGAGTTACAACTGCATCCCGGATATAGATAATATGTCGCTCTATCTGGTAAGGAATGTCAGGAAAGATCACCAGTGCGAAACGCCGCCGCCGGTAAACGATTATGACGCAAGTACCGTGGTGAACAGCGATCTCCTGGGGTCTGTATCGCCCGTGGATAATAAAAGCGCCGATATTTCGGCGCTGGTCAGCCAGCCGGACGGGCCGGGGGGGTGCAGTACCGGGGGCGGAAACCCTTCAGGCTGGGTTGCCCTGCTGTCCGTACCGGCGTTATGGTTTATACTGCGTAAAAAGCTCAGCACCTTCCTTTAAAATCTCAGGCTCAGGCAGGTCAGTGCTCCGTCCATTTTGCGGTATTCGCTCATATCCAGAACTATAATGCGGCAACCTTCGTCTTTTATGGCTTGCACGCTTTTGGGAAACCCTTCGCTCATAAGGACGATTCCGTTTACCAGAAGCGTGTTTGCCGCATATTCCTCCCCGACGGGCACGATTACTTTTTTATAAGAAGCAAAGGCGGGATGTTGCGCCAGATCTTTGGTTATGAAAAGTTTGTTCGGCGCAATCTGGGTAACGCCGGATTTAAGGTGCAGGCCGCCTGAAACTTCCACAGGGACAAATTTATAACGGTTGTACGGTTCCAGGAGAGCGGCGAGTTCATCCATCCCGGCTTTGTTTGTGCGGTCACTCATCCCCACGAAAAACGTATTACCCACCAGAAGGACGTCTCCGCCGTCTATGGTTGCTCCCTTGCCTGTGATCTCCACGACAGTCTTGTACTGTGCCAGAGCGAGGGCTATGCTGGCGGTTTCGCCCACACGGGAATCCGCGCCGGGGTGCGTTATTACGGCGATTTCTTCGGTGACGATTGCCGTGTCTTCCACAAAGCATGCATCCGGCATGCCGATCAGCGGAGGCAACACATCCACATCAACTCCCAGGCTTTTCAGCGCGTTGATGTACTCTACATGCTGACTTATGGCGGCGGGGAGTTCCGGCGTCCCCAGATTCGATGTGGTGAGGCCGTTGGCGAAATCTTCTCCCGGACGGCGTGTGATGGCTTTTGTGAACATTCGTTATATACTCCTGAATTATTTAAGTGCTTATC
Source organism: Deferribacterales bacterium (assembly GCA_031556255.1). Lineage (GTDB taxonomy): Bacteria > Chrysiogenota > Deferribacteres > Deferribacterales > JAISNW01 > JAIRQX01. The sequence goes on from JAVBTI010000092.1 coordinate 1,560, forward strand.
CCTGAGCACACCGCATCCCTGCGGTGGTTGCAAGCCCTTTAGGGCTTATTGCTTTTGCCGGATACGTTAGCCTGCCCGCGTTGTTCGTTTCGTCCGGCGGGAGCGGCCGCCGTAGTTCTTAATTGTAGCTGCCCCGCCGGCTGAAACACCCTCCCAAACCCTCCAAGGAAGGATTCAAGGATGCTGACGTCAGTTTGCAGTTATGTCTCCTTGTATGTACTGCAATCTCCGCGCCTATTTATACCACACTTTTTCAATAAAAGCATGGTGATCTTTCAGCCACTCCTTAGCCTCATCCCACCGCGGGCAAACGCTGAGCAGTTTTTCCCTGAACAGTCCGCCGTGGTTATGATGGAGCGTGTGGCACAGCTCGTGCAGGATTATTGAGTCGCTTACCCATGCGGGCGCAAGGATAAGCTTTGAATTGAGCGATATGGCGCCGCGTGTGCTGCAACTGCCCCAACGGCTTTTCGCTTCCCGCACCGATGATTCGGCGTACAGGAAACCGTGCTCTTTTGCCAGTTCCGCCACTCTGGCGGGCAGATAAAAGGCGGCCTCTTTTTTATACCACTTTATTAATGTTTCACCAGCCGGGATCGCCCCTGAAGAGATTATTTTGTTCCCGTAATCCGCCACAATATGGGAAGGCCGGGAAGGGATGGGCGAAAAGCGCCATACCTCTCCCCTGTAGAACAGTTCATTTGCTCCCGGAACCGGCATTTTCAGAAGCCGTTCCGCGGCTTCGGTCCGTTTTTTAGCTATCCATGCAGCATTTTTTGCCAGCAGCTTTTTTATCTCTCTGTCCGGCACTCCATGAGGCACGGTGACCAGTATTGAACCGCTGCTGTCTATCCGTATGGATAATCTTTTGCAGCGCCGCCTGCTGACGTTGACGATTTCCGTACCGTTCGCATTTTCCGTCAAACTATATGAGTGTATTTAAAAATACTCCCGGCATATATTTGGCAAGCTTTTCCATCGCCAGTGTATGGGACGGTGGATATTGCCATACGACTTCGTCGGTGCCTTTTCTTACTATTTTGACAATAAGCTGATTGTCAAGTGCGTGATCTATCGTGAATCTTATGGCTGTCTGGTTTTTTTCCATAGTTTCAAGCGCCTCTGCCGCAGCCTTTTTGCGGGCCGCTTCCGACGCTCTGGTGTCTTTAGCCACTTCGGCGGCCTTCTCCAGTTTTTGTTTCATATTCTCCAGCGCCTGTTCAGTCAGAAACTTCCTCTCCGCAGCGTCAGCGCGGGTCTGATCCGCCCGTATGGGCGTTTGCCCGGCGTTCGGCGCGATTGTGTTCGCAGTGCGCTCAATCTTTACATCGAGGTTTTTACGCGGGTTATACTCGTTCGTCAAGATTATTTTATTCATAATAGCCTCTTCTCAGCAGCACTTTGCGCGCTTCTGAAAGGCATATGTCATTTTTACGGCTTTTAACGCCCGACAGAACGTTATTCTCGCCGGCGTAAGGCTCCGCCGGCGGAATAATACTTAAAGCGGCCGACCTGTTCTCCCTTGTCACGCTCAATTTGCGGATAATCTGTTTTTTATTTGAAAGCAGGAGTTCGGCGCGGTTTTTGCTGTACGCGAGTATGGAAATAGCTGAAGATACCAGCCCGAGGGATGCTTCCGCCGTTTCACGGGAGGAAAGGTCTATTTTGTCCAGTTGCAGTGCTTCCGCATTCCACTCGGGGCAGCTTTTTTTCTCTTCGTTTGCCCCGAAAAGGTCTATTATTTTGGAATCGCGTTCCGGCTCGTCTTCCGATCCGAAGCCGGCGATAACTTTTCCGATCTCTTCTGCGTAATCCGCGCGGGCTCCCCGGTTGCTCAAAGCGGACTGGCATAGAGAATAAATGTGAGTGAGTGTGCCGTCCACGGCGGATATTTTGGCAATGGCCCTGCTGATTTCTGTAATTGCGTCCTGGGTGAACATGACTTCCGTCCAAAAGGCGGGGGGTGCCCCGTCTGTTCTTTCAGCAGCCCGGGCATGACTGTCGCAGTCGTCAAGAATGCTTTTGAAATTTACCTCACGGGAAAGCTCTCTGACTGATTTAACAAGCAGTTCCCGCATGTCCGCCGGCGTGCCTGATTGCGCGCGCAACACGGTATTAAGGGCGTCGCCGCCCACTATTCTGAGAGTCATATGTAATCCTCCTTAACTACATATGTGAGAAAATCGGCTTCACGCTGAAGTTTTCAGCGTGTCACGCAAGCCGTGTCTTTTCACGTGGTGTTTCTCTGTATTAACCTCCGTTACCGTTTGACACTCCGCCGCGATGCGGATCCGTCCGTACGGCGCGGTATCTCCGCTGCCATATAGGCCGGGAAATGCAGTGAGTGGTTCACTTGCTTATACCTGTGACCTCCGGCCACACGGCACCCGCAAATATCCATATTTATCGCCTGCATCGCGGCAGCAAATCGGTAATAAAAAAGACCAACAAGGGAAAACCCTGTTGGTCCGATGATTTCAGTACCAATTTAATTTTATCTGCGAATTGCTTATATCTGTCGCAGTGTAAATAACATAGGTCATTTTTTTGTCTCTGTCAACACAAATTAAGCCGCAAATTGCCGATCCGGTGGAAAGATCGTCCGCCGCTTCCCCTTTTCATTAATAGTTAAAGATGTTGTTGATTGAGAAAGAATATTGTGTTAACTTAGTGCGCTTATGGGAAAAATTATTGCGATTGCCAATCAGAAAGGTGGCGTCGGAAAGACCACCACCACAATAAATTTGGGAGCTTCGCTTGCGCAGCAGGGCTGCAAAGTGCTCCTTGTAGATATGGATCCGCAGGGGAACACCACCAGCGGTATCGGTATTGTTGTACCGGCGGGGCAGCCCAGCACGTATGAACTTCTTATAGGGGCTGTCGATATCCGGGGCGCAGTGGTTCCAACGGAAACAGAGGGACTTGCCGTTGTGCCCAGCCGCGTTGACCTCACCGCCGCGGAAGTTGAACTTGTGCCGGTGGATGAACGTGAAGCTGTCCTTAAAACACAACTGGGACAAATTTTACCGGAATATGACTTTATTCTTATAGACTGTCCGCCTTCTCTGGGGCTTTTGACTGTCAACGCGCTCACTGCCGCGCACAGCGTGCTCATCCCCCTGCAATGCGAATATTATGCGATGGAAGGGCTGGGGCAGCTTATGAATACGATACGCCTTATCAGGGAAAGCCTTAACCGTGAACTTGCGTTGGAAGGGATTGTGCTTACAATGTATGATCAGCGGAACAATCTCTCCCGTGAAGTCATGAGGCAGATAAGGGAATATTTCCCCTCAGAGGTTTTTCAGACAGTTATTCCGCGGAATGTGCGTTTGAGCGAAGCTCCCAGCTACGGACTGCCCATAAACAAATACGATAAAGGGTCGGTTGGCGCGGAGCGCTATAACGACCTTGCGGCGGAGCTTCTTAACAGGAACCTCCAGAACGTTGCAGATAAAGGTATATAATGAACCCTATTAAGAAAAACCCCCTCGGGAGGGGGCTGGAGTCGCTTATACCCCGTGCCCCCGCTGCTCCGCAGCCGGTTTTCCCCGATGTTACCGCCGGGAGCGGGAAACTTTTGGAGATTGATATCACGGATATCTGCCCCAACGACCTGCAGCCGCGCCGCGACTTTGACGCGGACGGGATTTCGGCCCTTGCGGAATCCATTCGCAGCAAAGGGGTTATGCAGCCGCTGGTTGTGGCTAAAGCAAGCGGGCAGAGTGATACGAAATATATGTTGATCGCAGGCGAGCGCCGCTGGCGTGCTTCAGGGCTTGCCGGGCTGAAAAGCGTTCCCGCGGTGGTCATAGATTATCCTGAAGACACGGACAGGCTTGAGCTCGCGCTGATCGAAAATACACAGCGGGATGACCTCAAACCGCTTGAACTTGCACGGGCTTACAGTTCCCTGATGGACAAGTGCGGCTACAGGCAGGAGGATGTTGCCCGTATCGCCGGTAAAAGCCGGAGCGCCGTGGCAAACACACTGCGCCTGATGGATCTGCCCGCAAACGTCGTGGAGGCGCTGGAAGCCAAAAAGATCACGGAAGGACATGCACGGGTATTCCTTTCCCTGGACGAAACACAGTGTGCCAGGCTGTTAAACGCCGTTACGGGTCAGTTTTTGTCCGTGCGGCAGACGGAAGCGCTGGCAAAAAGGCTTCAAAAAGCCGAAAAAGATGAGCCTGTACAGGAACCCGATCCTAATTTTGAGGCACTTGCGCGGGAGATGGAATCATTTTTCGGCGCAAAAGTGCATATGAAAAGCAGGGGCAAAAACAATAAACGCGGAGTCATACAGATTCGCTATGAATCTCCGGAAGAGCTGGACAGGATTATCCTGAAGCTCAGAAAGGGTGAATAGACGATGATGGTACTCACCTGCGGGGAATAGAAGCCGGAGGCTTCAAAGAGCAGGTAAATTGCAATTTTTATGTAAGGGGATAAAGCATGCTGAAAACTACGAAAGAGAGCACCGGGATTGACGCCCTGCTGGGCCAGAACACATCGTTCAGCGGAACGCTTGTGTTCGACGGCATAGTGCGGATAGACGGCAATTTCGAAGGGAAAATCAAAACGAACGACACGCTGGTAATCGCGGAGTACGGCAAGGTTAATGCCGAAGTCGAAGCCGGCGTGGTGAAGATCCTCGGTGAATTCCAGGGTACTATCGTAGCCAAAACCAAAATAGAGATGTTCAAGCCCGCCAATGTGAACGGTACGCTCAATACCCCCAATATCCGCATGGAAGAGGGCGTCATATTCAACGGTACCACAGAGATGGGTGCGTTTAAACCAGGCTCAGGAAAAGAGAAAGATTGATTTAATGCAACTACAGAGGGGGTGACGTATGCGTAAACCGCTTATAGCAGCAAACTGGAAGATGTTTCTCAATGTGACGGAGGCCGCTGAGCTGACCAGGGCCGTTTGTGACGGCAGCGTGGATTATGCCAATACAGATGTGATGCTGGCGCCCAGCTTTACGAATATCGCGGCCGTGGCCTCCGCCGTTAAATCCGCGGGCAAGCCTGTCATCGTCGCCGCCCAGAACGTCTATACCGAAGAAAGCGGTGCTTTCACCGGCGAAGTGAGCATCCCGATGATAAAAAGCGCGGGCGCGGGCGCGGTAATCCTCGGCCACTCCGAGCGCAGGAATATATTTAAAGAAACTGATGAGTTTATTAACTCCAAAGTGCATAAATCCCTCGCTGCGGGCCTTACGGCTGTACTGTGCGTGGGTGAGCTCCTCCAGGAGCGGGAGGCTGGCGTCGCCTTTGAAGTGGTGCTGGCGCAGCTGGGGAAATCCTTGACCGGGGTTAAAGATTTAAGCAAAGTGGTTATCGCCTACGAACCCGTATGGGCGATAGGCACCGGCAAGACGGCCTCCCCTGCGGATGCCCAGGCCATGCATGCGGAGATACGCAAATTTATAGGACGGCTGTACGGTGACGGCGCGGCTGAAGCCATGCGTATATTGTACGGCGGCAGCGTCAAACCCGATAATATAGCCGAGCTGATGAAAGAGGCGGATATAGACGGTGCGCTTGTGGGCGGCGCCAGCCTGAAAGCCGATTCTTTTTTAAGTATTATTAACTATTGATATTTTGCAGAAAAATTATTACAAAATAAGCTAAGATTACTATTTCCGTCATCCCGGCCTACGAGCCGGGATCCGGGAGTGAATAATCGGATATTTCTATATTTTCATTCTGGATTCCGGCACTGCCGTGAGTTTCATTTAGACGACAGCGCAGCCCACTCCCGCTGGTCGTTGTTATTAACACGGCCAACGGAAGCGTTAAGCGCAATGAATATAAATGAAACAGTGCGCAGCACACGGAATGACGAAGTAGTTTAGAGAGGTATTGATGTATACAGTATTGTTGGCGTTATATGTTTTTGTTTGCATACTGCTTATTGTTGCGGTATTGATGCAGTCCGGCAAGGGGGGCGATATAAGCTCCGCTCTGGGAGGCGGTGTGGGCGGTGACATGTTCGGCCCGGGCGCGCCGGCTAATATTATGAACAAGATCACCACGGTCATAGCCGCGTGTTTCCTGTTTTTGTCGCTTGTGCTGGCACTTATGTCAAGCAGCCGGACATCAGACAGTATTCTGAGAAATTACCCTGTGCAGCAGCAGCCTCCCGTTTCCGGCGCCGAGTAAAGTCAGTATCGATGCGGGGCTCTGTTAATTTTTTTATCTGCGCGCTTTGTGCCGCAGTATTGCTATCTTTTGCCGGTTGTAAAAAAACGCAGCCGCAGGCTGACGGTGAAACAGAGGTAGGCACAGTGTCGGCTGTCCCGAAACCTGTGGAAAACCCTTACGGCGATATGCTTGTGATTGCATCCGTGGGAGAGCCGCTGAATCTGATTCCCGCCATAGCGCCGGACTCTGCCTCGCATGAAGTGGCAAACCTTGTATACAACGGGCTCATTACTGTAGATAAAGATAAAAACCTTATTGGCGACCTTGCCGAAAGCTGGGATATCTCTCCGGACAATACAACCATTACTTTTCATCTCCGCAGAGATGCCAAATGGCATGACGGCGTGCCGTTCACCTCAAAAGATGTGATTTTTACCTATAATTTCATGTTGGACAACAACACGCCGACACCCTACGACGCCGATTTTCGCAAAGTATCTTCCATAAGCGCGCCGGACGATTACACAGTGATTGTGGAATACGATAAACCCTACGCCCCCGCGCTTATCAGCTGGGCTATGTGGGTAATGCCCTCCCACCTGCTGGAAGGGCAGCTTCCTGCGAAATCACCGCTCCAGCGCAGTCCGGTGGGCACGGGGCCATATATGTTCGAGAGCTGGAACGCCAATCAGAACCTCACTCTGAAAGCGTACCACGGCTATTATGATGGCCGGCCGCACACGGAAAAGATCATGTTCCGCTATTTACAGGATCAGGGGGCCTCTTTTCTGGAGCTTTTGCAGGGAGGGGTGGACTTAATGCAGCTTACCGCCGCCCAGTATGAAAAACAGACTGACACAGAGCGATTCCGTACGATGTATAATAAATACAGCTACCTTGCCGACTCATACGCATATGTGGGCTATAACCTGACCCGCAGGCCTTTCGATGACAAGCGGGTGCGGCAGGCGCTCAGCTACGCCACCCCCAGGCAGGAGATCATCGACAGTGTGCTCCAGGGGCATGGAATCCCCGCCACAGGGCCCTATAAGCCCGGCACATTCTGGTATAACCCGCGCGTACCAACCTTTAATACCGATATGGAAAAAGCGCGGGCGCTCCTGGAAGAAGCAGGCTGGAAGCCTAACGAGAAGGGTGTCCTCATGAAGGACAAAAAGCCGTTCCGCATGGAGCTTCTTACCAACCAGAACACTACCCGTATTCAGATTGCCGAAATTCTCCAGAAAAGCTGGAAAGAACTGGGGATAGATGTGAATATCCGCGTCGCGGAGTGGGGAGCCTTTATCAGCCAGAATATCGATAAGCGCGATTTCGACGCGGTCATACTGGGCTGGAATATCGTGCTCGACCCCGACCCGAGCGACGTATGGCACTCCTCATCATGTACCGAGAAAAAAACGCTGAATTTTGTGTGTTTCAAAAACTCTGAGGCAGATAAACTCATGGAGGCGGGCACCGCCACCTTCGACCCCGTCAAACGCAAGGCCAGTTACGACAGATTTCAGGAAATACTTGCAGAGGAGCAGCCGTATACGTTCCTGTTTGTGCCGGATTCGCTTTCCGCTGTATCAAGCAGATTTAAAGGGATAGAGCCGGCACCGGCCGGGCTGATATACAATATTATAGACTGGTATGTTCCCGCCGACATGCAGAAATATAAGATGCAGCGGTAAACAGCCCACGGCATATGTTTAACTATATCGGAAAACGGCTTTTAACGCTTATACCGCTATTTTTCGGCATCACAGTAATCTGCTTTTTCGTCATCCGTCTGGCCCCCGGTTCTCCCGTGGATATGGAAGAGTCCATGAATCCGAAATACAGCGAGAATGCGCGGCAGAAGTTTATTGCGATGTACGATCTTGATAAACCTCTGCCCGTTCAGTACGCGCTGTGGCTTAAAAAGATAGTGAAGCTGGATTTCGGCACATCGTTCGCCCGTGACGGCAGGCCTGTGCGGGACAAGATATTCGAGCGCATCCCGATTACCTTATCCATCAATGTTATTGCCCTCTTTTTCATATTCAATATCGCCCTGGTCCTGGGTGTTCTTTCGGCTTGGTACAGGGGGTCGGTTTTTGACCATACCGTGACTGTGCTTGTGTTTGTGGGCTTTGCTGTGCCCACGTTCTGGCTGGCGCTTTTATGCATGTACCTTTTCGGCGTCGTATGGGGAGTCTTGCCCATATCGGGGCTGACGTCGTGGGATTACAGCTCCATGACGTTTTTCGGGAAGATCGCGGATCTCGCGTATCATCTGGTTCTGCCACTTTTCATATCCGTGATAGGCGGACTGGCCGGGATGTCGCGGTTTATGCGCGGCTCCATGCTGGACGTCCTGTCGAAAGATTATATTATGGCTGCCCGCTCAAGAGGGCTGCCGAACAGGAAGATACTGTTCCGCCATGCTTTGAAAAACGCTCTGCTCCCTGTGATAACCCTTTTGGGGCTATCGGTGCCGGGACTTATCGGCGGGAGCGTGATCTTCGAGTCAATATTCTCAATTCCCGGCATGGGGCAGCTTTTCTACCAGTCCGTTACCATGCGCGACTACCCCACGGTTATGGGGATACTTGTGATAGGAGCGGTGCTGACGCTTCTGGGAAATTTGCTGGCTGATATCATGTACGCGCTGGTCGATCCAAGGATTCGCTACGGCGGAGGGGGCGGGGGATGAAGAAGCTGTTGTGTAACAAGCTGTTCATAGCCGGGGCGCTGATAGTCGTGTTTTTCATGGCAGTCGCCGTTTTTGCTCCCTTCATATCGCCTTACGATCCGACTTTGATACAGTTTGACAAGACGTTTCGGCCGCCGTCGCCGGAGTTTTATTTCGGCACGGATGATCTGGGGCGGGATATTTTTTCACGCATGGTGTTCGGCGCGCGGGTGTCGATGTTTGTCGGCTTTGTATCGGTGGCGGTATCTGTGTTCATAGGCACGGCGATAGGGCTTGCGGCGGGGTATTACGGCCGCTGGGCCGATTCGGTACTTATGCGTTTCACGGACATAATGCTGTGTTTCCCGTCATTTTTCCTGATACTTGCTGTGGTGGCCTTTTTACAGCCCTCCCTTTTCAACGTCATGCTGGTGATCGGACTCACAAGCTGGATGGGGGTGGCGAGGCTTGTGAGGGCGGAGACCTTATCCTTGCGCAGCCGTGATTTTATTGTGGCGGCGCATCTCGGGGGAGTGCCCTCAGGTAGAATACTGTTTAAACATATACTGCCCAACGTCGTTTCTGTGGTGGTGGTTTCAGCTACGCTGGGCGTTGCGGGAGCGATATTGACCGAATCGGCGTTGAGCTTTCTGGGGCTTGGCACCCAGCCGCCCACTCCGTCATGGGGGAATATACTGACCGCCGGGAAAGACAATATCCTGTTCGCATGGTGGCTTTCCTTTTTTCCCGGTATCGCCATACTTGTGACTGTTCTGGGATTCAATCTGATGGGGGAGGGGTTGAGAGACGTATTGACAGGGAAAAGAGGCTAACAGGAAAATAAAAAGTGCTCCTGATAAACTCAGAAAGCACTTTTTGACGCTCTGTGCAATAGTTTAAACTATTCCACTTTCAACCATTACGGTATAAATTTTTACTTACCACTTCCCTGAATTTAAAAAAAATCAACAATTCATTTGAGAAGCCCACTCATAATACTATAGCGAATTCACTATCCACATCAAGGGATGTGTGTGTTTCAGTAAAGTTGTATTTGGGAAGCGTACTCAGATCCGCAGGTAAAGGCGCCCCGTTGGTATACCAATAAATTTTTGGAATATCATCGTCAACAAGCTGGCCAGTCACTTTAAGCATAATAATATATTCACCGGAGCCTGTCCATGGGGTTGTGCCTGTCCCTGTATTTAAAGTGACTACCCCCTGGCCGCCGAATATGCCAACATTGCCTCTGGCAACAATAATCTGGTCAACTGGATTATTAAAAAGAGTAATCTCCATTGTTCCATTAATATAAGCGGTAAGACCACTGACTGTGACAGATTTGGTTGGGCCGAGCGGTGTTTCTTGCTGCTCCCATTTGGCGTATAGCTTGATATTGCTTGTTACTGTGTATGGAAAGGTTACTTTGTTGCTAAACGCATTATCTGTGAACCAGCCATCAAAGTCGAAACCGGATCGTATGGTTGGTGGTGATGTTGCTATGTTTGTTATGTCGCTCTTTGTTGATACTGCCGAACCTCCGTTAGTTTCGAAAGTAACGGTATAACCGGTAGTTCCGGGCTCACCTTCTGACGATCCTCCGTCGCTCGAAGAGCTTCCACAGCCGATAAGCAAAAAGCTTAGTGTAGTCAGCATAACTACAATCCAAAAAAGTTTACTTACATTTTTCATATTTAAGCCTCCTTTCTGTGTTTAAATAGAATAAAAAAATAATATTATTTTATTTATAACATAAATTAAATTTATTATGTTGGGCTCAGTTTTTGATTACAATACGCCTCCTTACAAATCATAAAAAAACAGCGATCAACAAGAACATACTTTCAACTTTACCTCCTTTTGTCCCCTCCAGTTGCTTAATAGAGTATATTTTTGTTTTTGCTATTTTTTGTTGTTGTATATTGTAATTATCAGAATTAAACTCATCTGTACGTTCTGAGTGGTTAGCTGAAACTGTGCACATGCTGTCGGCGTCCTTAATTGGCATGTTTCACCTTTTGAACACATACGCCCATACGATAAAAGGACTATGAAAACAAATAGTATGTATAATCCTTTTATATGTATTATTGTTTACTTTTTAAATACCTCAGCAACGATTTATCGCCGGATATATATAAAAAATACTGTAACAAACCGTCTTGCGTAGTCAGTAAGCAGTTCCTTGTCGTCGTTTATATTGTTTATAAACTCTTCAAGGCGGGTTAAGCCGTTTATATAATAGGGATCTTCCGTTTTTTCTTTAATTTCTTTCAGCATGGGCAGATATTTTTCTGGTTAAATCCAGATATGCCTGATCTATTTCAAGGTGAAACCCTCTTGATAGATAGCTGTAAACCGTTCTGCGCATGGCGGTCAGGTTGTGCAGATCTATATTTTCAGTAATTTCCGGGTTTTCAATATTCATAAACATCACCATAAAGAGAGATGCTTGTTGCGGAGGGCGGTTTCCTCTGTTTTCACAGATGAAGACCGCCTCTCCAATTTTTACTTTTACAGTCGCAACTTAATAATTACACTTTCACACGCAAATCGCGCGTTTTGAAAATAACATTCGGCTTCGTACTGCTCCCCAGGGCGTCAATATTATCACTGGCAAAGCCCGTGCAAGTTGTTACATAGTCCGGATGCTCGTCCTTTAACTCATCCATAGGTCCCCACTGAAGCGCCCGGCCCACGCACGTGGCAACACACGCGGGTCTCAGCCCTACGCTGATCCTGTCGTAACACATGGTACATTTTTTCATAAGAGGGCGCTGCGGATCGGACTGCGCATATGCGGCATAGTTTGGGTCGTAGTACTGTGGGGCGTCCCATGGGCAGGCGGCATTGCATTTGCCACAGGATATGCAGCTTCCGCCGGCCAGAACCGCACCAAATTTGGGTTCCTTCGAAATATTCCCCATAGGGCATACCTGAACACACGCAGGGTCATCGCAATGGTTGCAGCTGATAGAGAGATGGAGAGCGTCAACATTAGGAGGAATATCGCCGAATTCCATCGTTGTTACCCTGCGCCAGTTCTCCTTCATGTGGTATTTTCTGATCACGGCGTGGTTCTCTCTGCCTTCTCCTTCGGGCGCATTCAGCTCATACTCACCAGGAGTTATGTACCTTGTGGTCTCCCCTCTGGAATTAATCCAACTCAGGGGTTCGTTTATGTCGGCATCTCCCCTTTTGTCATCATTCCATATTTTGCAGCCGATTTGGCATGCCTTGCATGCAAGACATCTTGTCTGATCATAATAGAATCCATATTGACTCATTGTATTATTCCTCCTTCATTAGATATTTTCAGGATGCACTTTACTGATTTCGACAAGGGTACTGCCGTTTACCGGCATAGACATGGAGCCGGAAAGTAGCGGATCATTTGTGCTGGACGGACGGCCTAGGATCAGCGAGTTTGAGTTGCCACCCACATCCACAGGGACTACGCGTTTCACTATAGGTTGAGTTTTATCTCCGCCTGCGGCATCACAGCCCAGATTACGATAACAGCCATCCCTGAAAAAGGCTTCATAGGTTTCGGTAGTGCTGGCTCTATACCACGCACCCTGACCTATAATGCACCCGTGAAGAGGAACTCTCACCGTCACTTTACATGTCATCTTGCAACATCCGTTATCGTTATAGACGTAGACTGTATCCAGATCCCTGATACCTCTCTTTCCAGCAGTGCTTGGGTGGATATATACGTAATGCGGGTGGATATCTTTTACAATGGCGAGGTTATCATAACCGGAGTGAGATCTCGCAATCATGTGAGGTGTGGAAAGTAAGAGTGAGTAAGTATACTGCGTCCCGTTCTTTGTCTTCATACCGGGCATTCCGGTTCCGGGCGTTCCGTCAACCGGCGATCCTGCCTTTTCTGCATATTCCATGAGCTGCATATAACTTTCTTGCATAGGAATGAACCGCGCACCGTATGTTTCCAGAACAAGTCTTTTCCTTTCCGCCAAGTATGGGTTCCAATATTGGATATAACCTGTTTCACTTGGGAAACTTCCCGGTTGTGTATTAGTGAAATTAACCATAGTCTTATCGGTAGGCACAACCAGCTGTATATTCCCAGCCTCAAGAAGTGAATCAAATGGCGGAATTTCAGCTGTAGGGAGAATAGTACTCTTGTAGTCATCAATATTACCACCCTCCCACCGTTTTCTCGGTTCCGCGTTTTTCTCCTCATATGTAGCGTAATTCCATCGGGTTGACACAAAATTCGGATCACCATACAGCTCGCCGTATTTGTTGATCAATTCTTCCATAATGAGAGAGTCCGGTTTAGTTTCGTAAAGAGGTTTCAGGCCTCCGGTCTGAACCAGGCATGCGTCACTGTGGCTTCTGGTTGAGATTGTATCCACGTCTTCCATATTGGAAGCCGCGGGCAAAACTATGTCAGCTATTGCCGCATCCGGAGCCATGAACATTTCCAGTGCAGCCGTATGTTCAACCATGTCCTTGTTTCTTAGTAACCACATATTTTTCGTAAGGTTAGTGGTCTGCTGAATAGGAGCTGTGTTGCCGCCGCCTCTGAAATACATTTTAATTTGCAGCCCGGTTTGCCCATAATCGGTAGCAAGCTTTGTTATGTTTGCGTTATCCGCCTGCATTTCGTCCCAGCTTCTGAAATCATGTCCGGTAAGCGCCACATCCGATATCTGCCATTTTGAAATTGCCATACCGCTTCCCCCCGCGTTTGAGGAGCCGGATGGGTTGATCGCGGATGGCAATGAGTTGGCGGCAAGGTTGACTGTATATCCTTCAGTCATTCTTATGCAATGCGGGCAGCCGCCGCGCTTTCCTATATGGCCGCACATAGTACTGAGCCCGATAAGTGTCCAGACGTTGAACATGCCATTTTGCTGCCTTGACGCACCGCCATAGAGGGTCCATATAGACGAAGCTTTGCCGCCTCCGGGGTTAGCATATTTTATTGCCAGTTTTTCGATTATATCTGCCTTTATGCCGGTGAGCTTGGCAGACATAGCGATAACGGCTTTGTATACATCGCTGCCCACAGGGTTTTTATCGCCTTCGGGGGCAGAGGTTTTCCAGTTTGCGCTTGCGTCGCCACCCCAAGTTTTTTCCAGACTTATCAAATATTCTACAAATGATTCACCTGCCGGAACCTTGAATACGTGCCCTATGGGGCGTGTTATGCCGCTGCGGTTGACAGTCCACGCTTTATTTTGTCTTGTTCTGGTACCATTCGTAAAGGTAGGGTGATCCACAGGGTGAAAACCGAATGCATATTTTTCAATAAACGTTGTATCATGCATATTCTTTTTGTAAATAATGTAAGCCATAGTAACCCAAAGCGCCGAGTCCATTCCTGTATTAATGGTGAGATGCGCGGGAATCCCTTCTGCCGGAACGCCGGTGGTCATTGCAGCAGCACTTTCCGTATGCCAAACGTTGATATCAACGATGGGTATGCCGGCTTCTTTGGCTTTTATCGCATAAAAGGGAAGACTGTTTCTGTTTGATCTCGGATCGAAAGACATTTGGATTACAAAACCTGAATTCAGCAAATCCTGTGGAGGGTTACCAAAATCGTTAACTGAATAATCACCTAAACAAGCAACATACCCATCGCGTACGCCGCCTGTAGAAGTTGACCCGAATGTGCTTATGTAGTTACCGAAATAGCTTGCGATGCCGCCGTTATCATAAATAGGCACGTAACCGAGAGTAGGTTTGTACTTGGTTACCATGTTGTTGTACATTTTGCAAACTTCAGTCAGTGCTTCATCCCAGGATATTCTGACAAAACCATCCAAATCTCCTCTGTTTTTAGTCTGCTTCAGAGGATATTTCAGTCTGTCGGGAGCGTATAGAAATTTAACTTCACCCAATCCTCTTGCGCATGGACGTCTTTGAATAGGCGCTATGGAGTCATCGGCTGCTTCAGATTGGCTCCATACTCCAACCTGAATATCTGTCGATCCAATTCTATCACGATTGGCTTTCGCTTGTTCAACAGGAATATCCCCGGCACCCGTGATCTTCAGCAGCCTGCCGTTTTTCACCCAAAGTTTCATCATACAGCCCGCACCGCAGTGGGATACGTGGGCAGTATTAAATGTTTTCATTTCTTTGTCTAAAACCAGACTGTCCTGCGGTACTACGACGCCGCCGTCCGAACCGGTGCTGCCGCTGCAGCCGTAGACTGCAGCAGTGGCACTTAAAGCGCCCGCCCATTGCATAAAACCTCTACGGGATAATCCCGTTTTTTCCAAACTCTTCCCCATCATAGAAACCTCCTGGATTCTATAAGCGTTTGTTATTTCAACACGGAAATCCCGCATTAACCGTTGTTCGTGAACCGCTGTTTTCAAAGACTACGACCACGATGCTGATCGACACCTTATTTCATGATAATTTTGCCTCCAATAAAAAATATTGAAAATATTAGAAATATTTTTTACAAATTGGACAGTAACAGTAATTAATATAAAAAGCAATAAAAAAATATAATATGTTAGTGAATAAATTGTAAAAAATATTGTCTTATTTTTTTATGTAAAATGTAAAAAAATAATAAAGAAAATATGAAAACACATGTTAGCTTTGAAATTTATCTAATTATTGATGAAATTTAAGCTGTTGTTAAATATTGAAACAAGATGATATTTAGATCGATTTTAAATATCTATATATAATTATCTTAATACATTCTGAACTGTAAAAAGGATACTTTCTCATTGAATATTTAACGTCTTTTAACGTGTTAGTGTAGGGTTTATGTCAAAAAATAATTATTCAAAAGTAGACTCCTTAATCAATTTTTCCGGTACCCCCCCCCATCACACATTGCTATTAGGTAGATGACAAAACTGGTATGCCGCATTTTTTTGGTTTTCATGGACCTTATGAGGATTTTTCAGATGAGTGCCGGTTTGTAATATTAGAAATAAAATTAAATTGACAATTTCTTAATCTCAAGTCATAAGTGAAATTATATTATGTTTACAGAATGATATTATATCATTTACTAAAATACGACAAATAATAATTATTATTTAGAAGAATCATACGTATGAAAGTTTTTTCAATCGTTTGCCTGACGGTTAATGGGCTTTGGTTTCCTCCTTTTCCTTTATGAAGCACTGTCAGGAAAAGTACTTTTTTACCAGCACCTGTGCTATCGCAATATCCGCCGGTTCAGTTATTTTGATGTTATCGGCGTTGGACAGGCAGGCGGTGACCTTATGCCCTGTCGATTCGTATGCGCCCGACTCATCCGTGAAGGAGAGGTTTTCCGCATTCGCCTTTTCCAGGACTCTGAGCAGTAGTTCCCTGCGGAACACTTGCGGAGTGTGTGCCAGAAATATGGTGCTCCTCTCTTCCGTGCATACCACAGTTCTGTCTTTAACACGCTTCACCGTGTCTCTGGCCGGCAGGCCGCATATAGCCGCACCGTGCTCCATTCCCGTCTCTATGGTCGCTTTTACTGTGGCGGGTGTTACAAACGGCCGCGCGGCGTCGTGTATGGCCACAAAATCGCATTTTGATTTGCGCAGGGCGTTAAGCACCGTACCGGTGCGGGTATCGCCGCCCTCCGTCATGGAAAGGCGTTTTATCCCCAGTTTGTCCGCTATGCGTGAGATATACTTGAAATCTTCGGGAGCCGCGCCCACCACGAACTCGTCGAAAGGCCAGGCATTATGCATTGCTTTCAGGGTGTAATATATGAGAGGGTTGCCGTCGACCAGAAAGAACTGTTTTTTGACAACCGGATCGAACCGTTTGCCTACGCCTGCTGCGGGGATTATTGCGCTTACTGTGGGCATGCCGCGATCCGTCACATGAATGTCATAAGGCCGGCGTTTGTTATGATCCAGCTCCAAAGCATACCAAGCCCCCCCTGAAGGAAAGAGAGGAGTACGATTGTCACAAGCGCGGAAAGATCAAGCACGCCGAGCGGCGGTACCATCCTGCGCATGGGGGCGAGCACCGGTTCGGTTATGTAGTACACAAGCTGCACAAGTATGTTCCGCGGGTCGGGTGAAAACCATGACAGGAGCGCACGTATTATTATTATTATAATCAGTCCGAACAGGATTTTAGTCAGCCCTATCCCCAGCACCACGGCGCTGCCCGCGAGCATTTTCGGTATATTGAACGATAGTGAGTACAGCGAGAAGTTAACGCATTTTATTGCCAGATCCGTACCGATAAATACCAGCATTATCAGCAGAAGTGTGGGGATGATTATCTTGTTTCCCCGGAGCGGCAGTACCTTTCGCACCGGTTTTACCCAGATATTGCCCAGACGGTAGAAATAAAGGGGAAGGGCGCCCGTGGAGGGCGACGCCATGCTGCCCAGAAGTACACACACCACAAAAAAGAGCGTAAGGAACAGCACCATATCCCTGAAAGAGCCGGTTATCGCGCCTCCCCATGGCAGTTTCATGGCGAAATGCGCAATAACCCCATAGAGCAGGGCGATTAGCGCGATGATAAGAGGGATGAATCGATCCGTCTCGGACTTGAGTTTCCCTTTATGTGCCAGCAGGGGGTTGGTTATTTTTGCAATCCCCCTGCCGATAAAATTGAAGGTAAGCTCCTGTTGAGTCAAAATCCAGCGCAGGAGAAGCACTACAACATAAGCTTTAAAGATAAACGACAAAAAATGCATAGAAAATCCTTAATTTGTCTTAATATTATCCCCGTATGGATTCCGGGTCAAGCCCGGAATGACGGAGGGGGAATAATGGCCGTAATATCCGTGCCCGAGCGGATGCGTCAGGCCTGAGCCTGGTATGTGAGGATTGTACCCGAAGGAGCCGCGTAGATGCATCCTCCATTAGCAAGCTACTATTGTTATACTCTTGCTCCGAATAACGCTGTGCCGATGCGCACAAGCGTCGCGCCTTCCTGTATGGCCACTTTATAATCGTCACTCATCCCCATCGATAATATGTTGATAAGTTTGCTCCGTTCGGCATATTTGTCGAACAGTTTTTTCATGGAGGCGAAAAGCCGCCTGTTTTTTTCCGGGTCTTTATGCCAGGGCGGCACCATCATAAAGCCGCGCATACGCAGGTTCGGCGAAGCGGTAATCGCTTCGTAAAGCGTCTCCACGTCCTCTTTATCCACTCCTCCCTTTTGTTCTTCCTCCGCCAGGTTCACCTGTATGAGCAAGTCCTGAGTGCAGTTCGTGTTGTTGGCATGGAGCTGGAGCTGCCCGGCGAGCGCAATTTTATCCACGGAATGTATGAGTTCAAATTTACCTGCGGCGGCCTTGGCTTTATTGCTCTGGAGGCGGCCGATGAAATGAAAGCGTATATCAGACAGGCCGCTGAACGCTTCGATTTTTGGCAGTGCTTCCTGTATACGGCTTTCACCGAAAGCAGTTATCCCTATGGCTGCGAGGTGACGCATCTGTTCGATGCTGTGTGTTTTTGACACC
>JAVBTI010000106.1:0-5638 GCA_031556255.1 Deferribacterales bacterium
GCTTTGAAAGAGATAAAGCAGATGCACGCGGACGGCCTCGCCACAGTGATAGCAATGGAAAGCGACCGGTTCATCGTGCTTTTGAAAGATTTCTGCCGGGATCACGAACTGCCTGTGCGGGAAATCAGTTTCAGGCATGAAGTAAAAAACAAAGACACACTTTACATATACCAGCAGCGCGTTAACGGTGGATTCATTGACGAGGCGGGCGGGTTCGCGCTGATTACGGATGAAGAGATATTCGGTTTCGTCCGGAAAAAAAGCCGCGCCAAACCGAAAGAAGCTTTTTCCACCACCATATCCGACCTTGAAGAAGGGGATTACATCGTCCATATAGACTACGGCATAGGAATATACCGGGGTCTGAAACATATGGTTCTGGGCGGGCTGGAAGGCGATTATCTGGAAATATTGTACGATAACAACGAACTTCTTTTTGTCCCCCTTGAGCAGATATCACAGATCCAGAAGTATATCGGCATCGGGGATGCAAAACCCCGCATAGCGAGCCTGCAAAGCACGAATTGGTCAAAGCTGAAAGCCTCCGCCCGCTCCCACGCGGCCAAGATAGCGCAGGATCTTCTGAAACTCTATGCAGAACGCAAAGCCAGGCAGGGCTACGCCTTCATAGACGACGGGGAGATGCTCTCGGAGTTTGAAGAGCGCTTTGAGTACGATGAGACGGAAGATCAGCTTGCCGCCATTATGGACGTTTATAGGGACATGGAAAGTGAAACCCCTATGGAGCGCCTTGTCTGCGGCGATGTGGGATTCGGCAAAACGGAAGTGGCCATGCGGGCAGCCTGCAAAGCTATCATAGCCGGAAAGCAGGTGGCCATGCTGGTTCCCACAACCGTGCTGGCACGGCAGCATTATAATACTTTCAAAGAGCGGTTTAAAGATTTCCCGGCTCGGATAGATTACGTCAGCCGCTTCCGCTCGGACAGCGAGATCAAGAAAACACTGGCGCGCCTCGAACAAGGAGAGCTGGATATCATCATCGGCACCCACCGCCTGCTGTCGCAGGACGTGCGCTTTAAAGACCTCCGCCTGTTGATTATAGACGAGGAGCAGCGGTTCGGTGTGGCTCATAAAGAGAAGATCGCCGCCATGCGCACAAACATCGATGTGGTCTCTCTCAGCGCAACCCCTATTCCGCGCACACTGCAACTGTCACTCTCGGGGATAAGGGATATCAGCGTGATAGAAACGCCGCCGGAAAATCGCCTGCCGGTGGCGGTCAAGGTGATCCAGCACGGGGACGATATAAAACGCGCCATCCTGACTGAAATGGAGCGGGGCGGACAGGTCTTTTTCCTGCACAACCGCATAAAGGATATACACGAGATAGCCGAATATATTCACCGGTTCGTGCCCCACGCCCGGCTAGCCGTTGCCCACGGGCAGACCCACTCCCGCGAACTGGAAAAGATACTCAAAAACTTCTACGACGGCGATATTGATATCCTGCTCTCCACAACTATCATTGAGAACGGCATCGATATCCCGAACGTCAACGCCATCATAATAGACGACGCGGCCAACTTCGGACTGGCCCAGCTTTACCAGCTCAAGGGACGGGTCGGCAGGGCACAGCGGCGCGGATACTGCTACCTGCTTGTCGACAACCTGAACGCCCTCACGCCCATAGCACGCAAGCGCCTTTCCATCATCCAGCAGCTTTCCGACCTGGGCAGCGGCCTTAAGATAGCTATGTACGACCTTCAATTGCGGGGCGCGGGGGACATCCTCGGCGCGGCGCAGTCCGGATTCGTGATAAAAGTCGGGTACGAGCTTTTCCTCAAGATGATCTCAGAGGCGGTGTCGGAGCTTCAACAGGCGACGCAGGCGGGTGTGGAAGCCGAAATTATCACACAATATCCGCACTATATCTCAGCCGAATATATCGAAGACCCCCGTGTGCGGCTCGATTACTACCGGGTTTTCAGCACCGTCAAAGACAGAGGTGAGCTGGAAAGCCTGTTTGAAGACCTTTCCGGTCAGTACGGCGAGCTGAAAGACGAGACTATCCAACTGGGCTATATAATGCTGATAAAAAACCTCGCCGCCGGGGCGGGCATAGTGAAGGCGGGGATATACCCCAAACTGCTGCGTTTTGAATTCGCCGCGTCGGCAAACATTGACCCCGCCACACTCATGGGAATTGCCGGGCGCATGAAGCTGCCGTGCCGGTTCGCGGGGGAATACGAATTTGTAATCTCAAGCACCGACCCGGCGCAGACGCTCAATTACGGGACAGCTTTCCTGGAACTGCTGACGACGAAAAATTCCTGAGCATTCACTCTCCTGGTTCCCCCGCAACATCAATGCAGATAATGAGTTTTCGCAATAGTTGGAAATCTCTCACCCGGCGCATGATGCTGAGGTACAATTCTCGCGGATATTATATAAAAATCCCGCACTCAGCGGGATTTTCGTTATCGGCTTAAAATCAATCGTAGCGTTTAAGAAGCAAATAAAGCCCCTACACTCATTAGATGCGGTTATTTATTCTTCTTCGCCATCAGTGTGCCGGACGCATGGTCTATAGCGATAAAGCCGCCGTTCATGGCTGAAGCGCTCGCAAAACCGGGGGTGATATACGAATACGACGGGCCATATTTGCCGCCCGCCACGGATCCCGTCGCGTAAAGCCCTTTTATAAGTGTGCCGTTTACATGGTAAACCTGCGAATTTTCATTAACTTTAAGACCGCCGGCGCCGTCGCAGATTGTATTATCACCCCGCACAATGTAGAAAGGTCCTTTCTTAATCGGCTTAAGGTGTATTGTGGACTTGCCCATATCTTCGTCATCACCTTTTTCCGCAAGCGCGTTGTACCTGTCCACTGATTGCCTCACGACAACCGGGTCAAGCCCGGCAAGCCTGGCAACCTCTTCAACGGTGTTTGCTTTCCATGCAAACCCTTTTGAAGGCCCGACCTTAAACACGTCATCAAGGCTGGTGATTCTCTGGCCGGCAGCAAAATAAGTATAGTAACCTATCTTAGCGCCACTGCCATATTGCAGATCCTGCTTCATCGGTTCGTCCATGAGCATAAAAAGGATATGGCCGTTTTTAGTGAGCGCGTTCGAAATAACGGAATAGTTGCCGGAATGCTCCTCATTTACAAAACGCCTGCCGTTTTTATTCAGAAAGAGGCTGGGGTTTTTAACGGCAACGTTTGCAGCCAGATAGTCAGCCCTTGACATCAGTTCCTCGTTTGTCATGTTCGGGGGAACGGCACCTTCCCACACCATGACATTCATATTCGCCACATCAGCACCGATAGCCTGGCCCATTTTGATACCGTCGCCCATATTCTGGGGAAGCCCCAGGCCACGAATATCTGCGGGGAAACCGGGATTGTATTTCAAAAGGAGCTCTTTGTCCTGTACGAAAGAACCTGTAGCGACCAGAACCGCTTTTGAGTTAATGGTAATAATTTCCCCGTCTTCATCGGTGGCTTCGATACCGATAACAGCTCCGGTTTTGTCAGTAAGAAGCCTGGTTGCTTTAGTCTCCGTCATAACGGTCACATTGCCGCTCTTCTTGATTACTGCCATCATAGCGTCAATGAAGGGCTTGCCGGGGTTACCGGAAGCATACCTGTGGGCGGTTCTTTTGCCGTTAGGTTCTATGGCGGTAACATGGTTAATAATGATACCCCTGTCATTAAGCCATTGAATCGTTGAACCCGATCTGTAAACAAGATTCTTCACAAGTCCTACATCGGCGAACCATTGGTGATAAGCCATAAGTTCATTGAAAGTTTCTTTAGGGTCATAATAAATATTTTCCCTGATCTGCACAGGAGATCCCACAGCAAAGGTGTCATCAAGGAACATGAGCTGACCGCCCACAGCCGGCAGCTTTTCAACCAGAATTGTTTTAATGCCGTTTTCACCCGCGTAACCCGCTGACGTCAGCCCTCCGATGCCGGAGCCGATAATAACAAGCTCAGTGCTGTACGTTTTAGCGTGAACGGAAACACACAACACCATGAAACTAATAACTACTACAAATAGCTTTTTCATCACATCCTCCTATAAAAAATGTGTTTTACTTAACTTTTAAACCGTAATTATGGCATTCATTGCACATTAATACCGGTTCTTTGTGATATGTATGGCAGAGCGTGCATCTGATATCTCCCTGATGTGAATTATGAGGGTTGATCTGCCGGGTGCCGGCCCCCGATACATTAGGGACTACTTTACCGTAATAGCTGCCGGAGCCGTCATCATGGCAGCCGATACAATAAGATTTTGCAGGTTTTTTTGTAGGTTCCGCGTTTCCATGGCAGTCAAGGCATGTAAAACCTGCTTCCTGATGAATTTTCATTGATACAACAGGCTTTTCGGTGGCTGCGAAAACAATGCAGGCCGATAGTACAACGCTTAATAAGGCGATTATTTTCATATTAACCCTCGCAAATTTTTATGAATATTAGATCATAAAAAAAATAAAGATACCCACCGGGGTAAGTTTTTAGATAAAAATTTTAAGAAATGTTAAATAAAGAAGAATTAAGTGGAGCTACAATGACTTTGGGTCTTCCTGCCAAATTTTTCCAAGGAATTCATCGTCATCAAACAGTGAGCCGTGTATCCAAACACCGTCTTTATTGCTGCGGTATAGGCCATCTTTTTTCCATTGGGGCAAAAGGCAGTCAATTGTTTTCAGTGTGGTGAATACGACCTGGCTGTATTCTTTGTGTGTCAGCTTCAACGGCAGCTTATTCCAGCCCACGGTTATCGTTATGCCAAATGCTTTGAATATGCCTTTTAAAAGGACTTTGAGCCTGGTGGCGGCACTTTCCGTAAACAACTGCTGAAATCCTTCAACATCGGATTCAATACAGTCCGAGCAGTATTTAATGATCAAACGGTGAAGCTCATAATCTTTTTTCAGATAAGTTTCCAGTTTTTCAAAGGGAAGAATCATCACTTCTGAATTTCTGAGTGCCTTCACGTATTCAACATGACTTTGACTTCCTATAAACTGCATATATCCAACCGCCCGCCCGGGCACAGTCAGACTGATAAAATGAGTTTTGTTCAATGCCCCGGACAGGAACCCCTGACATAACAAGCCGTCTGCAAGATATATAAATGAGTGTCCGATTTTAAATTTATGTCCTCTGGTGACGGAAATTTTTTGACAATTTTCGTTAAAAATATCATGAAATTCATTGGGAACAGGAGGGATCAACCATGCGGATTTATCCAGATAAAATATGCCCACGGCTCACCTCATTTTGAATAGTATCAAATAAATTGAAACCACACACTCACATTCAACCCAACCGGACTCTCAACAGTGCATGGAATAATGATAACCACTTTTCCGTTATAAAGAAAGATCTTGTTCATAAAAAAATTAATCAACGCATAGCGGCATTTAATCATGATTTTTATGATGTACACAATGCATGGTAAATTTATTATTTACAGCAACCAAGCGCCTCCATGCCATTCTCGGATGTCTGATGGCAGGGCATAAGAAAAGCCCTGTACCGAACTGATACAGGGCTTTTATTTATAGTCTTAGCGGCGACCTATTCTCGCGGGTATTATCTTTACCGACTACCTTCGGCGCTGAGGGGCTTAACTGCTGTGTTCGGGATGGGAACAGG
>JAVBTI010000024.1:0-6769 GCA_031556255.1 Deferribacterales bacterium
CCTCACAATAGTTGATTTCTATGAAAGGGGCCTGATGGTAAGGGATAAGCGCAACATATCCGTCCATTCCGATCTTTTCCGTGATATATACGACTGGACGGAAGACTGTTCATCTGATTAGGGCACTTTAACTTTGAGATGTTGTGTATGATGAATATATTATGTGCGGCTCTTTATCCTCGCGCGGGGAACCCGCCCTGCGGTACGAGCCTGCGTCTGCGCGGCGCTTCGCAGGCTAACCCTGCTTCGCTTGCTCCGCGGGCGGCGCAAAAGCACCTTCGGGCACTTTAACTTTGAGGTGCTGTGTATGATTTAAAAACAGGGCAGGGGTTGCCCGCCCTGCTTTAGATCATATCATGGTACTTTCAGAATGAAGTCGTGATGGCAGCCGCCGTCGTTGCAGTATAAAGTTGAAGGCCGGTGCGCCCTGTGGCACAGCGTGCAGCGTATTTGCCCGGCGTGCGACGCGTGGGGGCTGACCGTGTAGGAAACGCCCTTGCCGTCTTTGAATGTTACCGGGGTGCCGTCGGCCATCGTGTCGTGGCATTCGATGCACGCAGACTGCGGGGCTTTCGTCTCCGGTTTGTCTGTATTATGGCAGTCCGCGCATTTAAGACCCGCTTCCAGGTGCATTCCTGTTATTTTTTCCGCTTTTTTCTCTTCTCCGTGGGCGGCGGCGGCAAATATTGCCGCAAGGACGGCAAATATCAAAGCAGCTTTTGCTTTTTTCATCATATCCTCAGATCTCCTTACCATTACATTCTTAATTGTAACATGTGATGAAATGAGAAAGAGTATCTTGCGATATAGTTTGTGAAATTATTTTAAAGGATCAGTTTTTTAATAATCGTCTCCGGGCAAGCCAGGCCACGGGGGCAAGCATCCAGATCATGCTTCCTGCGACGCCGCTCTCAGTTCCGCCCACCGCGCAGCCGCCACCGCTGCTTTTCTTTTTCACAACAGAGCTGGGCGTGTCGTCCTCATTGAACCCGCCTATACGCTCCGGATAGTCGGTTGAAACCGTACAGGCGCCGCCCGCGTCTTTACAGTTTTTGACGGCCTGCAGGAAGGCGGCCATATCTATCTGCCTGCTGCCCTGGACTTTGTTTGTGAGTTTCGCTGACGGCTTTGCCGAGTCGTAAAGCATATTCATCAATTGCTTCGACGCTGTCACCGAGAAATCACCGTAGACCGCCGCGCCTGCGGTCAGCGCACCCACCACAAAGGGGGCGGCCATAGACGTGCCCGAGAGTATTGTCAGGCTGTCGGCATAGTTTGCGCCACCGATTAGCAGCTTGTTTATCGTAACGCCGGAAGAAGAGCCGCTCAGCGTTCCGTTGACGGATATCTGGACGCTGATGTTTGTTGCGGTAGAAGGGATCGCGTAAAACAGGAACTTATTGTCTTCGGAATCGGAAGTGCTTGCTACGGCAGGCCCCCAGCTTGAGGCATTGTTCAGTTTGACATACATATTCAGGGAACAATTGCTGCGGCATATAAGTCCGCTGTCATAATTAAGGGACACGGATCTGTTTTTCATGCCGGCGATTTCGTTTAGATTTATATTATCTACCGTAAAGCCGCCGCCGCCGGAACCGGGTGTATATTTCAGTTTTTCACCGTTCCTGCTCCAGTTGCTGCCGGAGGGAATGTTGGTGGGAACAAGCTCGTTGGTGCTCTGGTAAAGGACTCCGAGCGGGTTGGTGCTGTTATCCAGTCCCTTGCCAAGGAAATATATGGCGGTGCTGAGGATTTTATCCCCCGGGGCGGCAATACCCACAGTACCTCCGTAATTGCTGTAGCCCGCCAGTGAAAGGCTGGAAGTCAGCGACGCCACAGTTACAATATTTTCCAGATCATAGCTGCCGGGGTAAATCGGTGTTGTGGCCAGGCTGTAGCCGTACCCGTAAGCATTTCCATTCCCGGCGGCAGTGACGGCGATAATGCCTGCGTTTTTGAGGCGCTCGATGGCGTCATATTCCGCCTGGGAAAACTCGTCGCTGCCGAAGCTCATATTTATCGCTATTATGGGGACTCCGTTATTCTTTTTTTGATTTATTATAAAACCTATGGATGCGATTATCTCTTCGTTTGAAAGGGAATTGCCACCGTTGCTGGCCCTGGCCGGCAATACATGGACTTTGCCGTACCCGGTGCTTGCCACGCCGAAATTGTTGCCGGTGGCTGCTCCTATTATGCCCGCCACATGTGTGCCGTGCCCTTCGGTGTCGGACGAGCTGTTGTTGGCGGAGTATACAAGCTCGCTGCCGTCGCTGTTTTCCCAAAAAATCTTATATTCGTTATTGTTGTAATTTATGTCCATATGGGCGTCGGTAATTCCGGTGTCAATGACCGCCGCTACAGGCCCGCTGTTGCGTGTGAGGCCGGGCAGTGTATCCATGATGTCTTTGCCGGCCAGCCAGCCTATCTGTGAGTCATTCAAAGCCCATTGATCCGAAAAGTTGGTATCCGAGGGGGCCACCGCAAAAGTGACGGGCGCAAACAGTTTTCTATAGATGACAGGCTCATAGCTGTCCGCCACGCCGTCGCTGAGAAGCTTTTTAGCTGTGAGCTCGCTGACGACATAGTAGCACTGCTCTTCTACACATACCGTTTTATATTGTGAAGCTTCTTTTGAGTATAACCTGTGCGTGTTTACCTCGGGACGTGTTATAGGTACGAGATATTTTTCAGTGTTGACATTTTGTGCAAAAGAAGGTAAGGAAAACAGCAGCGATATAATAACAATAATAGGCTTCATGGTCATCTCCACGGACATACAATACTACGATTTGTTAACTATTACAAGTGGTATGGCGTACTCTTTTTATGTTGAGTTGGACAGCAAAGCGGGTATAATGCAACTGGGTCAGTTTTATTTAATAGCGCAATCCCGATATTTAATAAAGGCTGACCCAGGGGTGATTTATATGAATGTGTTGTTTATATCAAGCGAAATGGAACCTTACGCTAAATCG
Organism: Deferribacterales bacterium; assembly: GCA_031556255.1. Taxonomy (GTDB): domain Bacteria; phylum Chrysiogenota; class Deferribacteres; order Deferribacterales; family JAISNW01; genus JAIRQX01. Next base: position 2,979 of record JAVBTI010000024.1, read on the forward strand.
GGCGGCCTGGCGGATGTGGTGGCCGCATTGCCTAAGGCGCTTAAATCACTGGGGGCCAAAGTAAAGGTCGTTATACCGCTGTACGCTTCAATCAAATATGACAGGTATTCTTTAAAACAGATCATCCCCTCAGCCTGTGTGCATATGGGCACATGCGAAGAGTGGTACCGCGTGCATCACACCGATTCACCCCACGGCGTGGATGTTTATTTTATAGAGTTTCAGAAATATTTCAACCGCCCCGGTTTTTATCACGACAGCGGCGGGGAGTACAGGGATAACGCGTTCCGGTTCGCCTTCCTGTCCAGGGCGGCTATGCAGGTGGCAAAAGATATAAATTTCAGGCCGGATGTCGTGCATGTACATGACTGGCAGACGGCGGTTACCGCCTACCACATGAAAAAGAAATACGATCCCTTTTTTGCTGATTCCGGGAGTGTCCTTACTATTCATAATATGGGATATCAGGGTGTTTATGACAGGAACGTGCTGTCCTATGCCATGATCAGCGAAAGCGATTTTGTTCCTGATATTTTTGAGGCATACGGAAACGTTAATCTATTGAAAGGAGGGATTGTTTGCGCGGACAAGCTTACGACTGTGAGTCCGACTTACGCCGAAGAGATTTTGGGTCCCATAGGCTCCAATGGGCTGGATATATATATCAACAGGCGCAGAAACGATCTTACAGGCATTTTGAACGGCATAGACACCGCTATATGGAATCCTGAAACGGATAAATATATTCCAGCCAACTTCAGCAGAAAAAGCTGGCGCAAAGGTAAAAAAACAAACAAAGCCGCTTTGCAGAAAGCTTTTAATTTGGACGAAACTCCGAATGTGCCTGTTTTTGCCTTTATAGGCAGGTTTGCGGAGCAGAAAGGGCTGCATCTGTTACAGCCTGTTATCCGGCAGATTCTGAACGAGATGATTTGCCAGTTTGTTATCTTAGGCTCAGGAGATCCGTCTCTGGAGGAATTTTTCGCACAACTTCCCGCCGTACGCCCCGGGAGCGCCGGAAGCTATATCGGTTACAATGAAAGCCTTGCACATCTTATTGAAGCTGGAAGCGATTTTTTTGTGATGCCGTCTATATACGAACCGTGCGGTCTGAACCAGATGTATTCGCATATTTACGGCACCTTGCCCGTGGTACGCGCGGTAGGCGGCCTTAATGATACGATTGTTCAGTACGACGAATATACGGGAGCGGGTAACGGCTTTAAATTCAATGATATTTCACCTTATGCTCTTTATTATACAATTGGGTTGGCTGTTTCCACTTATTATGACCGATATACTCATGTACAACAAATGATTGGCGAAGCCATGTCCCGCGATTACTCCTGGGAGAAGTCGGCAGAGAAATACTATTCACTATATGCAATGTAGACGGCGTGCCTGCCTTGACTTAAACATCCGGATGCTTTATTTTATTTAGACACGCCTACAGGAGGCATTTTATGACAATTAAGCGTAAAGTTTATGTGGCGATGGTTTTTTTGATTGTTGCATCCGTTGCAGCGGCATTATTTATTTACATGAATGTGAGAAGTTTGAAAAACGCCGACCAGGCTCTTTATGAATCGGTTACCGACACATTGGGTCTGAGCGAATTTGTGGCCGCCCAGAATAAATTATATGTCGAGATCAACCTGGCTGCGTTCAGCCGCGTTACCGCCGCGCCTGAACCCGATGCCGTGAAAAGGGTTAACGATGCATACGCCGAATTCGGGGACAATAATAAAAAGCTTTCGGATCTTATAGATCATCCGGATACTAAAGCGGCGATGCAGACACAGGCCGACAGGCTGATGAAATCCAGGACGGAAGTGGACAGACGGATTCTGACGACCGTCCCCGGCGGCGTTTCCCGCGAGTTGCGCGAGGAGATGATGAAATGGTCGGAATCTTATTTTGAAAAAGAGATGGCCGAAACGCAGAAGTTAATTGATACGAACAATCTCATCGCCGACAACCAGTTTAAGGTGACCGCCCGGTCGTTCAACATGGCCGGCTATATCACCCTGATTATTTTCGGCGCGCTTATTCTGTGCTTTATCGGCATCATAATCGCCGCAATATTTATGGTTACGAGAAAATTGGATATGTTGGTCGGCGCTTTCCGTGATGTCACATCCGGCGATGGCGATCTGACCAACACAATCAAGATAAATTCGAAAGACGAGCTGGGGGCCATGGCACAGTATTTCAACAACTTTGTAGCCCAGGTTGCCGACATAATCCGGCAGGTGAAGAAGGCCGCCGAAGAGACGAGCAACGCCAACACCACCATGGCGGCCACAATGGAAGAGCTGTCCGCCACTTTCCAGAACCAGACGATACAGGTCTCCACCGTCGCCTCCGCAATGGAGGAGATGTCGTCTTCGGCGCTTGAAATATCCGCCACCCTGGACAGCAACCGTGATCTCACCCTGGATGCCGCCAAACAGAGCGGCGAAGGGGCAAAACAGCTAAGCCTGGCCCTGGAAAGCATGAGCGTCATACGCGCTAAAACGGATAAGCTTGCGTCAACAATTAACAGCCTGTCCGATTCGTCAGTGCATATAGGCGAGATATTGAACGTTATCAATGATATTGCCGAACAGACGAACCTTCTGGCCCTCAACGCCGCCATTGAGGCTGCAAGGGCGGGGGATGCGGGCAGAGGCTTCGCGGTGGTGGCCGACGAGGTGAGGAAACTTGCCGAAAGAACCCAGAGGGCCACAAGCGAGATAGAAACGATAATAGGCTCACTGCAGAAAGAATCTTCCAACGCGTCGTCGGAGATGAAGGAAGCGGGAACCAGCGTTGCTCAGGGCGTGGACAGCCTTAACATAACCCAGAAATCCATCACGGCAATGCTGAAGACATTTGACGACGTGCAGCGCAATGCCGAGCAGATGGGGGTGGCCGTTGACCAGCAGTCCGCCGCCATTGCGGGGGTCAACGACAACACCCAAACCATGGCAAGCGGGATAGAGGAGTGCTCCAAAGTTGTGGAAGAAGTGGCCCTGTCCACGCACGACCTTCAGATTCAGTCGGAAAACACGGCGAAAATCCTTTCATTCTTTAAAGTCTGATCTTTGGAGTTATTTTTCCCCTCCTCCCATATGGGAGGAGGGGCCGGATGAGGAGCGGCACTTTCGTGCCTGATGAGGAGAAAAAAGGGGCCGGTATGAGCGGCTGTTCCAGTTGACAAGATGATAGTATATTAAAAAATTAGTTTTGTCAAACAAAATAATTTAAAACTTGTTTTATTTGTTTAGCCTTTTTTGCTGTATGGGAATAAGTCAGTTTTCGCTTGTCTTTGTGTCTTTTTCCTGTTTCTCGTCACACCGGTTTATGTCGACAATCGTAAAGCATTCTTCCCCTTCTATGAGAACCTGATAGTTATCATCCATCTGTATAATTTTTACATGGGGATTGCCCTTTTTGCTTAGAGATTTGAATTTAGCGGGAGAGCGTAAGTATGAACGTACAAAACGTGTGTAGCTGCGCAAAAAATTCTTGTCTGTCATGCTCAACATCGCTACCCTTTTCATGACATCAGTTGATACGGATATTTCGACATTTTTCGATTTGTTTGTGTTCATGATAAACTCCATCTGTCTTGTTGCGTGTATCAGATACAAAAAAAACGCCGGACGCACCGGGAATGTATTTTACCGTCAGGCTTTTCCGGTGGATAGTAACCTATGATACATGATAATATTTTAATCACGAAACGTCAATATTTTATTTGATATTGATAATACTATGTGGCAGTGGCTGTATCTGCTGTTCAGAGC
>JAVBTI010000076.1:0-11912 GCA_031556255.1 Deferribacterales bacterium
ATGGCGGTTGGGCGGAAATCTTTCAGCAGCATGATCTGGCGCTTTGAATTGCCGCCGGATACGGGTATAACGGAGGCGCCGATTCTTTCAGCGCCGTAGTGCGCCCCGAGTCCGCCGGTGAACAGGCCGTAGCCGAATGCGTTCTGTATAACGTCTTTGTGGCTGAGCCCTGCGGCGGTAAACGTCCGCGCCATCAGCTCAGACCAGAGGTTTATATCGTTCTGGGTATATCCGACTACGGTGGGGTGGCCGGTGGTGCCGGAGGAGGCGTGTATGCGCACGATATTGTCAAGCTCGGTGGTAAAAAGCCCGTATGGGTAGTTGTCCCTCATGTCGCTTTTGAGGGTGAACGGCAGGCGCTGCAGGTCGCTGAGGCTTTTTATATCTTCGGGTTTGACACCCGCCCTGTCAAAAGCCTTTCTGTAGTGCGGCACTTTGTTGTAAACCAGTGCCGCCGTGCATTGCAGCCTTTCAAGCTGCAGCTTTTCCAGCTCCTTCCTGGGCATTTTCTCGTGAGTCGGGTCCCAAATCATTATTACTTACTTCCTTTATTTTTTTACAGCGTTAATCAGGACTACGTTGTAGTCGGGATTGTCGTAGGGATGTATATCGGGGAAGTTTACGAACAGCCAGCCGTCAAATTCCGGTGTGCCGCCCTCGATTTTCACTTTCGCGCCGGGGTTGTTGGGTTCGTTGGTTCGTGTGCCGTAGCCGGTTTCAGACATCATAAAATCAGGATAAAACTGGGTCACAGTCACGGTCAGCGGTGTTCCCTCCAGCTTTGTGGGCGTGGAGAAGGGGATTACGATATCTTTGCTCTGCTTGGTTTTGCGGTCGGTCAGGCGGATGGTGATCCCTTTGTAAAGGGCCGTTATGGACGAATCCACACCCTCTTTGTTCACTTCAAATTTTGTGGCGGGGATATTGGCGTGCGCGCCTTCGCCGGGCGTTCCCTCGGGGGCCTGTTCGGCGGTCTGGGGTGTCGGATTCACCGGCATTGCGCCGGCCGTTCTTTTTTTGGAATTCTGGGAGCAGGCGACAGTGAATGCAAGAAGTATGCAAAGTGTCAGGACGGATAATTTTTTCATTTTTAAAGCCTCCGTGCAGTGTATATCATAGTACAATATAACGTCCCCGTTTTATAATCAAGAAATTATTGATAGGTGCGGGGCCCATAGGGGCTTTTTGTCTGTGATACTGCCACGCAACACCGCTCCCGTTGGTTGCTTGCCCACCTGTCATTCCGGGCCTGACCCGGAATCCAGTATGAAATAATAGGGAATGTCCTTATTATTCTTATCTGGATTGCGGATCAAGTCCGCAATGACGGGATGGGTTGCGGTTCCGTCACCCCGGGTGCTGCGCATGGTTTCGTTTATATTCATCGCGCTTAACGCTTCCCTTGGCCGTGTTAATAACAATCCGGCGGGAGTGAGCTGCGGCAGCATATAAATGAAACTCACGGCAGTGCCGGAATCCGGTACCCGTCATCCCCGCCGGGGAGGTGCCCGCGGGGCGGAAGATGGATGCGTCTGTGTCGCGGTGCTGTTTTACAAGAAATAACTCTCCAGCAGTGCCAGAAAGACCGTTTCATCCGCGCTTTTATACACTTCCGCGCGGAACAGCGCCGCGTCTCTCAGCCCTTTGGAGAACCAGACGGAGAATTTTTTGATTATGTTCAGGTAGTGTTCCCTTTTGTTCGGGTTTTCCCCGGCGTGCTCCAGCATGAAGCCATAGAGTTTCAGCAGAAGGAGGCGGAGCTCCGGCGGTGAAAGATAGCCCTGGGGCGGTTTTTCTTCCCTTATGGCTTTGAAAACCCAGGGGGCGTGCATCATGGCGCGGCCGATCATCACGCCGTCCACGCCGGTCTCTTTCATGCGTTTATAGCTTTCATAGTCCGACACGTCGCCGTTGCCTATTATGGGGATCGTCGCGCGGGAGGTGAGGTCGGCAAGCGCCTCGTAATGTATCCGCCCGCCGAACATCTGCGTGCGGGTACGGGCATGCAGGATGAGGGCGTCCGCTCCCTCGCTTTCAGCTATATCAAGGATCTCTCTGTACACCGGTTTGGATTCGTCCCATCCCACGCGGATTTTCACGGAGAAAGGGCGCTCCGTACCCGAACGCATGGCGCGGATGATTTTCGCTATCCTCGGCAGATCCGTGAGCAGGGCGCAGCCGCCCCCGGCTTTGATCACTTTTTTGACGGGGCAGCCCATGTTGATGTCGAAGCCGTCCGGGGCGCAGTAACGCTCCGCCACACAGGCGGCCTCGGGATAGGCCTCCGGGTTGCCGCCGAAAAGCTGCGCCACCACGGGCCTGTCACCTTTCATGATGTCGAGGTATTCGGTGCTGTACGGGTTGTCCCGCCGGACACCCTCGACGGAGACCATTTCGGTGTAGACTATGCCGTCGAAGAACTCCCGCAGTAAGAGCCGGAAGGGCGGGGAGCTGATTCCCGCCATGGGCGCGGCTACAAGATCGTTTCCGGCAAGCTGTTCCCTGAAGAAGTTACGCAACATCTATTTCATGCCTTGTGTCGCCGGCGGAAAAGGTTAAATCCATATAGCTTTCCGTGTCCGCCCCGGCGCACAGCCGCCATGCGGCATAGGCTATCATCGCGCCGTTATCGTTGCACAGGGCGGGCGCGGGAAAATGCACTTCGATATTTTCTTTGGCGGCCGTTTCGGTGAAAACCGCGCGCAGGGTTTTATTGCAGGATACCCCGCCGGAGACCACGATATTACTGCGCCCCAGCTCAATTGCCGCGCGTATCGCCTTGTCCGCCAGCGTCACGGCCACCGTATGCTGGAAAGATGCGGCGATATCGGCCGGGCTGTTCTCCCCGGCGGAGATTTTGTTCAGCACGGCGGTTTTAAGCCCGCTGAAGCTGAAATCGTTCCTGTCTTTCAGCGCCACGGGGAATTTTATGGCCAAGGGGGCGCCGGATGCCGCGAGCTTTTCCACAAAGGGGCCGCCGGGGTAGGTGCCGCCGAGCATTTTGGCCGCCTTGTCGAAGGCTTCGCCCGCGGCGTCGTCAATTGTGCGCCCCCAGAGTCTGAAACGCGGCGGCTCCGTCACGTCGTAGATATGTGTGTGCCCGCCGGAGGCGACCACTGCCGCATAGGGAGGCCGGAGCAGCGGATTGGAGAGCTCCGCCGACAATATATGCCCCGCGAGGTGATGAACCGGCATAATCGGCTTTTTCATGGCGAACGCCAGCCCTTTGGCGAAGGAAACACCCACAAACAGCGCGCCGATGAGGCCGGGGGCGTTTGTGACGGCGATCAGGTCGAGCATTTGTGGGGTGATATCCGCTTCCCGCATAACTTTTTGGAAGAGGGGGGCGATTTTTGCCATATGGTTGCGGGAGGCCACTTCCGGCACCACGCCACCGAAAACGGCATGTATATCGGCCTGAGAGAAGGTTTCGGAGGCCAAAATATTGTTGTTTCTAAGTATTGCGAGCGATGTTTCGTCGCATGAGGTTTCAATTCCGAGTATCAGCATGATTTGATAATAGTATGTTTGTTTTATTGTGGCAAGCGTATTATGTGGTTGACTTATCGAATAAGATTGGTTATAAAATCCAACCGATACGCCTTGGTGCTTATTCGCATTAAATATGTCAGGCGCGAAGCGACCAAACTCCCCGCTGGGGAGTCGAATTGCATGAGCAATTCGGAGGGGGCAAGGCACAGGGTGCCGCCCGCCGATCAAGGAGCATAGCGACGCTGATCGGTCGAAGCAAGCGGATGCGCGGAAAAACCACGTTTTTTCCAAGCATACGCGAAGCGCTCGAGTGTGAGCCGCAAGGCGAACATCACGAGAGGAAAATTAAATAAGGAGAGGTGTCCGAGCACGGCTTAAGGTACACGCCTGGAACGCGTGTGTGGTCTAACCGCCACCGTGGGTTCAAATCCCACCCTCTCCGTTTAAACAGCCCCTGAATTTTCAGGGGTTTTTTATTAAAAATAATTCATACCTTTAAAAATCATACTCAAACAGGTCGTTGGGTTTGCAATCAAAGATAACACAAAGGGTTTCAATCATCTCATAGCGAATAGACCTGGTTTCGTTATTGATCATGCGGTTAAAGTTTTGGTAGCTCATCCCCAGTTGCTTGTATAGTGCATATTTTGTCATCTTATGTTCTTCTAAAAGTTCTGCAACTCTTAATTTTATCATGTCCATCTCCAATAATCAGTTAGAAATCATATTATTGGATGACTTATGTTTACATATAGACTATTACATTAGATAGTGTAATAATAGACAATCAGAGGAGATGGGTATGCAACATGAAAAAAGCTTAAAAACACTACTCAAGCAGGCGGAAATATTTTATTCCGACTTCGGAAGGCACCTTAAGCTTATGGAATTGTTTATTGAGCGGCTTAAGGCCGGGAGCGACCCGGAGCTTTTAATTTATGAGCTTGAGCTTACAACGGAAAGAATGGCGAACAGACACAGTGAGCTGGGCAGGCGTCTGTACAGGCTATCAGGCAGAAAGGCGGTTTATGAAAAATCAGAAGAGTGAGGCGGCGTGTTTTTTCTTGTTATCCTGATACCCGTCAGCACATCTCCTGGCAGTCCCCGCAGTAAATCCGGCCCGCCCTGTTTTTTTCCATCTGCGTAATACCCCATCCGGCCAGCAGCTGCAAAGTTTCTATGAGCTTTCTTGCTTCACCGGTCAGCGAATACTCCACCTTCGGGGGGATCTCATTGTACTGCGTGCGGATTACCATCCCCTGGGCTTCCAGTTCTTTAAGCGACTGGGCCAGCATCATATCCGTTATGTTGCCGAGCCTGCGTTTGATGTTGCCGTACCTTGAGGGGGTTTCGCCGGCAAGGAGGCAGATAATGGGCAGCTTCCATTTGCCTCCTATAATATCCAGCGAATAACGTATCGGGCATAATTTATCCAGTGTTTCCATTGATAATCCTCATTACTCAGTTTTTATATAGTATATATATTTATACTGCGTACTTGTTTATTAGTGATTTTCTAATGTATTGATATCATACCAGGAATACATATTCAAGTAGATGTTTGTGAAAAAACCGGCCGGTGCGTCGCCGGAAGCGGCCGAAAAACATCTTAATGAAGTTATTTAGAAGGGGAAAAATAATGGTAACGATTTCACTTATAGCATATTTTATAAATATCCCACTGGGATACTGGAGAGCTTTCCAGCGCAGATTTTCGGTGAAATGGTTTATTGCAATCCACGCTTCCGTTCCGTTTATAATAGCTTTGAGATATATTCTGGATGTTCCGTCACTTTACGCGCTGTTATTCATTACCCTGGCTGTGTCCGGGCAGATAACCGGGGCAAGGCTGATCCCGAAACTGTTAAAAAAGGCTGCCGACAGAGAGAAGGCGTATGGTTGCTTATGATCCGGCGCTTCTGTTTTATATATTCGCCTTTTTATTTTTGCTGATCCGGTATTACACCGATAAACCGGCATTGTGGCGCGGTTATACGGCCTGTATGATCATAGCCGCCCTGTTAAACAGCATCAGTTTGGCGCACGGGATATTTTGGGCGCCGTTCTATGCAATGCGGACACTCTTTATACTTATATCGCTGGCTTTGGCTGCGGTCTGCCTCATATTCAGTTTCAAAGAAGGAAAATCTTACATAGGCTTGATTCTGCTGCCCGTTGTGATCGTTTCGGGCCTGCTGGCGATACTGTTTGCCGGAAGCAGCGTGAAATCAAAAGCGATGGAAAGCATGTGGCTGTATCTGCATATACCGCTGATAGTGATCGGCATGGCCTTCTTTATCGGCGCTTTCGCGGCGGGCTTCATGTACTTGATACTTGCCGTCCATCTGAAAAAGAAGGCGCCGGGACGTATGTTTATGCGCCTGCCTTCTCTCACAAGCAGTGACGTATTGAGCGATCTCGCGTTGTGTCTGGGCTTTGCCTTTTACAGTGCCGGGATGTTTGCCGCGATAGCGTGGACAGTTATGCGTTTTGACAGTCTGGACCCGCAGCCCGGTACGTTTTATATTAAAATAACCGCTTCCGCAGCGGTATGGCTTATTGTTGGAGCCATTATCCTTATCAAGAAACTGCTTCCGGCAACCGTAAAGCGGATGGCTTTTATCACGGCGGCCGGTTTTGCCGGCACGTCCATAACGCTTGCCGCCGTGGTGCTGGCCATGTTCCGTATTTGAAGAGTAGTATTGACTTTCGCTTCAGTTATTATACACTGTTCATGATTGTAAAACTACCGGAACGCAGCTTGTAAAATGACTCCGTACGAATTTTTCAAAAACGGCCGGTTTGCGGCCAATGCGGGAATTGATCCGCTTTAACCATATTGGGGGTATGTTTTATGAATTCCGCACAATTGACGGTCAAGGCCGCGATACAGATTCAAAAACCGGCTCACGAAATATTCGAGGCGGTTGTAAATCCTGAAAAAATGACGAAATACTTCATATCATACGGCTCCGGACGCATGGAAGAGGGGAAACATCTGATATGGCGGTTCCCGGAGTTCGATGGCGACGCGCCCATACGCGTGGGGGAAATCATAACCGACAGCGCCGTTTCCTTCTGCTGGGACGCGGAAGGCAGGGAGACGAAGGTTGATATACGGCTGGAGCCGCGGGCGGACGGATCTACGGTGGTACGTATCACAGAAAGCGGCATGGAGAGCGATGAAGCAGCTATCCGGTGGCTCGTGGCGAACACCGAAGGCTGGGCAAATTTTCTGGCCTGCATGAAAGCCTGGCTGGAATATGGCGTACAACTGAGGAAGGGTGCCTTCGATTTTATGAGAGGTTGATGACGGCTACTCCGCGCTGTAATCGGTGAGGAATTTATCTATGGTGAGGGGGCGGACTGTGTACGGCTCCTGATACAGTTTGCAGCTTCTTTTCACATCGTCGTGTTTCATATAGCAGCGCATTGCTTCGCAGCGGAAATCGTAGGTTTCGCGCATTTCGGCGAGTTTGATCTCTTTGCGGTGGATACAGCCGCAGTTACAGCCGGTTTTCATGCCGCACCCTCCGCCTGTATTTTGTGCCTGCGATGCAGATGTGCCGCCAGTCCAAGATTTATTATCGCCAGCAGGCCGAACACATAAAGTACATTCAATCCCGCCGCGTATATCCCCATGACGACCACAACCGAGGCCACCATGAAAAAAGAGTTGAGTATATTGTTCGTTGCGATAACCCGCGCTATATAGGTTTTATCGGATTCAGTCTGCATAAGGGTATAGAGGGGCACGGTGTACACGCCGCCGGAAAAGGCTATGCCGAACAGAAACAGCAGCACGGGCAGCCGCAGCGGGGATGCGGCAAACTGCGTCGCGTTATAAAGCGTCTCGGGTGCGGCTATGCTGTGGCTGTATGCCACGAGCAGGCCGGTGCAAAGCGCCATGCCGAACGCACCCGCCGGGATGAAGCGCAGTGACGGTCTCCCCCGGGACAGCTTGCTGCAAAACACTGAACCCACGGCTATCCCCACTGAGAAGATGGTGAGGCACATAGTCACCACCGTTTCGTCCGAATGCAGGAACTCTTTGGAAAATATAGATATCTGGGCCAGAAAGATAGACCCCACCAGCCAGAACCATGATATAAGTAGGAGGTAGGACAGGAGGCGGCGGTTTTGCGCCACATACCGCACCACATGCGTGCTTTCCCGGAAAAAATTCCTGTTTATCTTGAGATTTGGCGACCCGCCGGGAGCATGCTCTATGAAACGGCTTGCCGTGTAGCCTATCATGGCGGAGCACATCAGGATAACTCCTGTCAGTATCACTCCGTTGTCCGTCAGTATGACAAGGCCGCCCACGATGGTGCCTGTCAGGATCGAGATGAACGTGCCCCCTTCTATATAGGCGTTTCCGGCCATCAGCTCATTTCCTTTAAGCTGCTGGGGCAGGAGGGAGTATTTAATCGGGCCGAAAAATGTGGACTGGGTGCCCATGGCGAAAAGTATGACCATCAGGAACCATGTGCTGTTGCGGTAGAAGGCAAACACTGACATGGCCATCAGCAGAACTTCGGCTATCTTGTATATCCGCGTGAGCTTCGCCCGGTCGTACTTGTCCGCGAGCTGCCCCGCCGTCGCGGAAAACAGGAAATACGGCAGAATAAAGAGCCCGGCGGACAGCGTAACCAGGAGCCCCGCCTCCTGGAGGGAATCTTTGGCTATGCGGTAGGTAATGAGTATCGCTATGGCGTTTTTAAAGGCGCTGTCGCTGAAAGCGCCGAAAAACTGGGTTATGAACAGGGGTAAAAAGCGCCGTTTGAAAAAAAACATCAATCCCCGCTGTGTATCTTTTTCAGGAGCCAGGCCATATTCTGCCCCAGCGTTTCCATGGTGAGCCTGCCTTCCGTGTCGGCGGCCACGTCTCCGATCTTTTGACCGTAGCCCATGTTCCAGTAGCGTGACGACACCACGTAGACCTGCGAAATCTGGAAAAAATGGTTCATTGTGTCAAAGGCGTGTACCGCCCCGCCTCTACGCGCGACAACCACCGATGCGCCGGCCTTGCGGCGGTACATATAGTCGTTCGCCATGCCCACGTAGCCGGCACGGTCTATCAGCGCCTTCATTTCCGCAGTAACGTCTGCAAAGTATGTGGGACTGGCGAGCACTATCCCGTCCGCTTCATCCATCCTGGTTATGAGGGCGTTCATGTCGTCTTTGACCGTACACTGCCTGTTCTTTTCTCTGAAACAACCGTTGCAGGCGGTGCAGCCGTGGAGTTCCATCCCCGACATATCGATTATTTCGCTCTCGATCCCTTCCTCCGCGAGCGGCTTTGCCAGCCATTCCAGCATTGTGTGGGTGTTCCCTTTCCTGCGCGCGCTGCCGTTAAACATTGCTACTTTCATTATAACACCTTCCCCTCGTCCAGAAGTTCTCGTATAATCATCTGCGTCCCGTCGTCCGGGCATTTCGGTATTTCCTCCACGGGTATGTACACTATCTGTATCCTGCCGCATTTGGGGCAGCGTACTTCAACAGCTTCCGGCCGTTCTTTTTTTTCAGACATGACACACCTCCCGCGGATTCGCAGTTAGTATTATTCTCATATAATTCCCTATAAATCAAGGAGCTTGTTAAGCTTTAAACAACACGCTTCCCCGTTCGTTCATGGCGCGCATCAGCACCTGCTTGGCGTCGCTTTCCGTGATATAGTTCCCTTCCACCCCGATCTGCTCTGTATATTTGATCTGTGCGTTTTTGAGGTCGAACTGTTCCGGCGCGGCGCTTTCGAAATCGCTCCCCCGCACGGTGACCGACTTGCACAGGTCGTTGGCGAGCAGTTCCGGCAGCAGGTCTTTCACCATCATGTTGGACAGCATTTCTTTGCCGGAGCCTGCGGAGACGGTTATATCCACCTTCAGCCCGCCCAGATACTCCACCATCTTCATCAGGCCGCCCGCCTTGGAGGTTGAAAACTCGGACAGATCCTCTCCCGACGGCAGGTTCACGCCCACGGACAGCTTTTTAAACGAGTCCCAGGACATCACCTTTTCGTCCACATGCTCTTCGAATAAGGGGTTCAGGCGAACCACCCCCTCGGGGCTGAACTGGCCGAGCATTTTTTTGAACCCGCCTGTGCAGCCGCCCGCGCCCGCGGCGAAACAGAGCAGGAATTTATACGCCGGGTTGACTATGCCGTATGAGATATCGCCCAGCGCGCCCTTTGGCAGGGTAAGCTCGTTCGCGTCCCCTTCCTCGGTGAACCACACGGGCCAGGACGTACGCTCTTTCACAAGTGAGAAAAAGTATGTGGCCGTGTCGTCCGTGTCTATCCGTTCCAGCAGCTTCCACACGTATTTAAGCTCTCCCCCTTCGAACATTCCCGCCGTATGCCCCGACGCGAGGATCGTCTCCATATTTTCGTAAAATTTTGAGAAATAGTCTTCTTCCGCGGCCTCTATATTGTAATAGCCGACGGTGACTTTTTTTGTCCAGCTCATTGATACACCTCAATCATAAATAGTAGCAAAGAAACGGGGGGGACGCAAATGAAATCCGGAATTAATACTTTGCTTCCGCGCCGCTTTGTGCGATACTGGTTCAGGAGATTACGATGAGAATACTTATCGCCGTAGCCGCATGTGCTATATGTTTATTTCACTTTTCCCCCGCGGCTGCCGCCGGTGAGCGCGTCACGCCGGTGGTCAAGGCCGTTCAGAAGGTGCAGGACGCCGTCGTGAACATCCGTACGGAAACGGTTGTCAGGCGCGCCGGCCCTTTCAACGACCCGTTTTTTGACGAGTTCATGGGCTACGGCGGCACATACCGCAGCCAGAGCCTCGGCACGGGCGTCATAATCCGGGGCGACGGCATAGTCGTCACCAACTACCACGTCATAGACTCATCCACCGATATCACCGTGATCCTGCCGGACAACAGGCAGTATAAGGCCGCGATCGTAGGCGGTGACAGTCTTTTGGACATCGCCATACTGAAAGTGGCGGGCGCATCAGGCTCTCTGCCATATCTGCCTCTGGGCACCGCGAACGACCTTTTGCCCGGGGAGACCGTTATCGCAATCGGCAATCCATACGGGCTCAACAGCTCCGTAACCACCGGCGTGGTATCGAACATCAGGCGGATTTTGAAAGTTGATAACGATTTTGCCGTGTTTATACAGACCGACGCCCTGATCAACCCCGGCAACTCCGGCGGGCCGCTGATTAATCTCGACGGGGAGGTCATAGGGATCAACAGCGCCATATACCGCGACGCCCAGGGGATAGGATTTGCCATACCCATTGACGCCGTGCGCAGAGTGCTGCCGGACATCATGCAGTATCAGAAGATCCGCCGCGGGTATCTGGGTTTTTCGCTGAAAACCCCGTCCGACACTTCCGCCGGCGGCCTGCAGGTGAGCGAGGTTATGCATGGCGGCGAGGCGGAACGGCTGGGCGTGCGTAACGGCGATTATCTTATCAGCCTGGACGATCTTCCCCTGTCCGGCACTGTGTCGGTCAACTATATTTTACGCACCTTTCCGCCGGGCGAGTCCGTCAGGGCCGTGTTTATGCGCAACGGGAAGGAGATCCGCCTGACGCTCAGGCTGTCCGAATATCCGCGCAACTACGGGATTATGGTGCTGAGGGATAAATACGGCCTGGTTGTGGCGGAGCAGAATAATGTGATTGTGGTCCGCTCCAGCCGCTATCCGCAGTATATACGGGAAGGCGACATACTTGTGGCGGTGAACGGGAGAGAGCTTTCGGGGATGCAGGCGCTGGATACGCTGATGTCGGAAGGGACGTTTGAGGATCTGAACCTTACCGTGTCCAGGAACAGACGGGTTTTTGAAATACTGTTAAAGCCGTAGTGAAAGTGCTCCGTCTGCTATTATTTCATACATTTTCCGGAGAATACATATGCGCAATCTTAAGATTTTTACGGCAATATTCGTCATGATGTTTGTTGTGGCCTGCGGAGGGGGCGGCGGAGGCAGTGACGGTGACGGTGACGGCACGCCGTCTTTTACCGTCACCTTTGACAATGCCGCCGGGGCGGCCCCCGTGACGGCGGAGGCGGGCACCTCAATAACCCTGACGGAGCCACTGAAAGCGGGGTATACCTTTGACGGCTGGTATGATAACTATACCCGTGTGAGCAGCCCTTATGCCGTTACGAAAACCGTCACACTGACGGCAAACTGGACGCCCATTCAGTACCTCGTGGCTTTTGAAAGCAACGGGGGCGGCACTGTGACCGGCGGGGGGATGAAAGATTACGACAGCAGCGTGACTAAACCGGCCGATCCGTCCAGAACCGGCTATACCTTCGGCGGATGGTTCAGGGACAACAACACCTTCAGCGACGCCGCGGCTTTCCCTCATGTTGTGAAAGGCGCGATTACTTTCTACGCGAAGTGGACGATAAATCAATACACAGTGACTTTT
>JAVBTI010000095.1:0-6793 GCA_031556255.1 Deferribacterales bacterium
CATAAGTGGTAGAAGCACCCATTACCGTCATGGCTCCTTTAATAGATCCCGCGGCAGTGGAGTATACAAACATATAACATGTGGGGTTGACGCCGGCAGTGTTGCAAAACTCTATGCTGTAGGCGTCCACCCTCACATCAAGATAACCTATTTTCCCGCTGCCGGTGACTGTGAGCCCCGGCGCATTATGGTGGGCCTGAAGATCATATAGGAGTTCAGAGGCCGGTACAGTTAAAGGTATGGCAGGAATTACATTGCCGGAATAATCCGTGCTTTTATAATCTTCACTTTCGATAGTCAGCAATACCTGTCCGGCCGGCGGTATGCCGGTTCCGTAATTATTGATACCGCCGCCCGGCAGTGTGGCAGTGATTGCCGTTACTCCGGTGCCGCCGCCGGTATTGTTATCCCCGCCGCCACTTCCGCCGCTGCCCCCGTCATCGCAGCCCGCCGCCAGCATAAAGAGTCCCGCAAACAGATACGCCAGAATTTTCCTCATAACGATCCCCCATAAATTTATGACACGCGATGATCTAATAACAAATATTTCAGTCAAACGCATGCACTTATTTATGGGAATCTTATATATATTTCTGAATAAAAAAATCCCCCCTTAAAGGGGGGATTTTGCAGATATTTCTATTTTTTGTGATTTTGTAAATATGCCGGTTTATCTAAACATCGGGTTTTTACCGCTTCCGCCCCGGCTGATTCCGGAAAGATCGCGGCGCTGCCTGCCCGCGTCGGCCATATCCATCTCTTTCAGCTTTTGGATACGGTCTTCCACAGCCGGGTGGGTTGAAAAGAGATTCATAACCTTTTTCCCGGACAATGGGTTCATTATAAACATATGCGCAGTGGCCGGTTTGGCGTCCATAGGCATATGTTCCACGCCGTAGGATATCTTTTGCAGCGCGCCGGCTAGTGCCATAGGTTGCTTCGTAAGACGCGCGGCGCCGGCATCCGCCTCATATTCCCGCGTACGCGAGACCGCCATCTGTACGATCATCGCAGCAATAGGCGCAAGTATTGCGATGATAAGCATAACAACAACATTTCCCGCACCACCACCTTCTTCCGAGTCCCGGCCTCCGCCGAATATAGCGCCGAAGCGGGCAAAATCCGCCAGCATCATAACGGCGCCGGCCACTGTGGCAGCAATTGTGCCAATCAATATATCACGCCCTTTGATATGGGAGAGTTCGTGGGCGATAACCCCTTCAAGTTCCTCCGGGGTAAGCATATGCATGATACCGGTGGTAACGGCAACCACTCCGTGGGCGGGGTTTCTCCCGGTGGCAAATGCGTTTGGCGTGGGATTGGGGATGATACAGACCTTGGGCATAGGCAGGCCGGCTGCCGTGGCAAGTTTACGCACCATTCCGTAGAGCTGAGGCGCTTCCGTCTCCGTCACAGGCTGCGCCTTATACATGCGCAGGACTATGGAGGAGCTGAACCAGTATGTGAAAAAGTTCATCACAAGGGCAAAGCCGAAGGCTATAATGGCGCCGTTACGCCCCCCTATCAGCCCCCCGATAAACACAAAAAATACGGTGAGTATCACAAGTAAAAAAACAGTCTTCAATGAATTGGATTTCATTATATACCTCAATTAGTTATGAACTAATAATGTAATACCCGGCACGATACGGTCAAGTATTTTTTAAAGGTTCTTCCTATTATTTTCATGCTGTATTCCTTCACTGCCGTGAGCTTTATTTAGACGATGGCGCAGCTCACTCCCGCTGGTCGTTGTTATTAACTCGACCAACGGAAGCGTTAAGAGCAGCGACCATAAACGAAACCGTGCGCAGTGCCCGGAATGACTGAGTTTTTTATGACTGTTACTCTCACAACATTTAATGAGTCCTGAGCCTAGTTGAATACCTGCGCCAGAACGGCTTCGACTGCGGCGGGATCGACGGTGGTATTATAACACGGCCCGTTCGGCCTCTCATTCAGTATCCCTATTACCGGCATGGCAAGGGTATCCTTAATGCCGCTCAGTAGATCTCTTTCGCAGGCCACCGCCAGGATAAGATCCGGCCTGCGCTCCTTCACTACCCGCCTTGCCACAGTGCCGCCAGTGGAAACAAACACGTCGAAGCCGAACCGCTCCGCCAGTTCTATAAAGCTTTTTACCACACATTTACCGCATTTGCGGCAGTTATGTATGTCCGAAGTGATCTTGAACGCGCACGAGTTCAACTGAATGCAGTGCGGCAACAGAATCAGCACCCTGCTGACATCCTGTCCCGCCTTTTTCCGGCGCTCCATATCTTTGATTATAAATTCGTTATTGAGCTTGATAAACGAGCGCACCGCCTTGTCCGGCTCCATGAATATGCGTTTCGCCACTGACTGCGACGCCTTTACAAGATAGCTCATCCACAGTTTCCTGGTGGGGATGAAGGGGACAAGCTCCCGGCGCATGAGGGCGGATATAGTTATAACCACAGCAAACAGTGCGCCGGAGGCGAAAAGTATTATAAAAGTCATCCCCGCGTAGTTCCGCAGAGGGGGTATCCATCTGGAAAGCGCCACCATCACGGTAAAAACAGCGGCACAGAAGAGGCCGTACAGTATGCCCCCCGACAGATTCAGAAGCATCAGCATCAGGGGCATCGAGTAGTAGTTGCGATTATCCAAGCAAAGTTCCATCCTTTAATTTATATCCGGCAAGGAATTCGGCAGCGGCCATTTTGCGCCTCCCCTCGGGCTGCAGTTCGTTTACGGCAAGCCCGCCTGCGCCCGTGCCCACGCGGAACCCTTTTTTGTCAACATGGTAGACCACGCCGGGTGTAGTTTTTGTATAGTTTAAATCTATGTCGGCGGCGGAAATTTTCAACAATTTTCCTTCCAGATATGTATAGGCCGCCGGCCAGGGCGTAAAAGCACGGACCATCCGCTCGATTCTGACGGCGGGCCAGTTCCAGTCAATGAGTCCGTCCTCCTTTTTCATCATCGGAGCGACGGTTGCGCGGCCGTCATCCTGTTTTTGCGGGGTAATCCGACCGTATTCTCTCAGCGTTTTCACAAGCAGTTCCGCTCCGCTATGGGAAAGTTCCTCCGCCAGCTCTTCGGCGTTTTTTCTTGCCACAAGCGTCTCCTCCGTGAGAAGAATGTCGCCGGTATCCATCCCGACATCCATTTTCATGGTGGACACGCCCGTCACCCCGTCGCCGCTCATGATGGCCCAGTTCACGGGCGCCGCCCCCCGATAGAGCGGAAGAAGGGAGAAATGAACATTCACCGGCGCCAGGGCGGGGATTTCCAAAATCTCCTTAGGGAGAATCTTGCCGTAGGCCACCACTGCAAAAAAATCGGGATTGAATGAACGCAGTGTTTCCGCCGCCTCCTGATTGTTGCGTAGTTTTTCCGGCTGATAAACGGAAATACCCCGTGCCAGGGCCAGTTCTTTGACCGGCGTCGGCTGGAGCTGGTTGCCCCTCCCCTTGGGCTTGTCCGGCTGGGATAACACAAGGGGTACGTTGAACCCCGCATCCAAAAGCGCCTGCAACGATGGGACAGCAATACGCGGCGTCCCCATAAAAATAACTGTTCTTTTCATCCAATTATTTTACCCGACTTGAATGGAGTAAGCAAATATTATTTATCTGTGTCCGCACCGGGGCGGGCGCACCTGGAGACCTCCCCGGGATGGGGTGCGGTCATGAACGGCCGCTAAAAAAAAACGGGAATAAATGTTTTCATAAATGAAATATTAAGCTTGAAATTACTTTTAAAACAAGTATTATCGTAAAATATTTTTATCGCGTCATTCATAAATTATTCACGATCTTTGTGCGGGGGAACCGATTGAAAAAACGGCTGAGAGACTATTACAAACATCTGGCTGTCACGGATTCCTTCTCCCTTGAACGGCAGATACCTCTGGTTTTTTTTCTGTCCGGGTTGTTTCTTTCATCGGCGGCATTCATAGGCAACATGGCCATAGGCATGCCATTCCGGCTAAACTGGCCCTCTCTTGTGACGGCGATAATGTGCGCCGTCCTCCCGCTGGCTCTTCCGGAAAAAATCAATGTCATACTACGCATAGTTATATTTTATGTGGGCTTTTTATACTTCCCTTATGTGTTTTTCATGACAGACGGGATAAACGGATCCATGCCCATGTATTTCATCCTTATGACCTTCTATCTGTCGGTGATATACAAGGGCAAAAAACGCCTTAAAATACTGGCGCTGCTTGTGGTATACTATCTGGCTGTGTTCATTTTCTCCCACTTCCATCCGGAGTTGCTGGTGCCGTATGCCGACAAACAGGCCCGGATAGTGGATTTTTGCATAGCCCTGGTAATGACATGCGCCATCTGCGGCGGGCTGGCGATTATGACTCTTAATATTTACGACAGGGTGCATAGACGCGCGAGTGCGCTCATGAAAATGCTTAAGAAACGAAACAGGGAGCTTTTAGCCCTGTCCAGCCACGATGAACTGACCGGCATACACAACCGCAGATATTTCATGGAATATCTTATCCGGGAAATCGATTTCCATAAACGGAACAATATGCCTCTGTGCCTCCTGATGATAGACCTCGATCTGTTTAAGAATATCAACGATACCTACGGTCACAGCATGGGGGACGAAGTGCTGAAGCTTATGGTGGAGTCCGTTAAAAACCATCTGAGAAAACATGACTTATTCTGCCGGCATGGCGGGGAGGAATTTGTAGTGATGCTTCCGGGCTGTTCCGCTGAAGACGGCACAAGGGTAGCCGAGCGCATGAGAGAGGACATAGAAAAGCTGCGCTGCCGCCGCGGCATATCGTTCACCGTCAGTATCGGGGTATCATGGCTGGAAGGCAACGACACCGCCGAAGATCTTATAAATAAAGCCGATACCAACCTCTATTCTGCCAAGAACAACGGCCGAAACCGGGTCTGCTGCCTGCCGGCAACAGAGCCCGGCTGATACCGGTTATACAATAAACTTACCGACCATATTTCTGAGCTGCTCCGACATCGCCTGGAGATGCCCCACTGTCTTAGTAACTTCTATTACCGCCTTGTTGCTCTCGTCTATACCGGAGGCTATGGAGTGCATCTGTTCGCTGTTCGTCTGGATCGTCTCCACCTGGGCCGCTATCTCCTGGGATATCCGGCCGGAGGTGTCGCCGATGGTCATCACAGACTGTACTATCTCATTAAATGACTCTTCAGTGGTTTCCGCGCTTTTCACGCCTTCGCTCACGCTGTCCTGGGCGGTCACCATCTCTTTGGAGGCGTTGCCGGAGACGGACTGCAGCGTGGACACTATCTGACCTATCTCCGATGTGGCTTTCTGGGTGCGTTCTGCAAGCTTTCTGACCTCATCCGCCACCACAGCAAAACCGCGGCCGGCGTCCCCTGCCCTGGCAGCCTCTATGGCGGCATTCAGGGCGAGCAGGTTTGTCTGCTCCGCTATGTCGTTTATGACACGGAGTATCTCCCCTATCTGCTCAGCCGATTGTGACAGTGAGCCCACCGTGACCGCAAGGGAACTCGTTTTCTCTTTGATAGTTCCGATGCTGTCCTTAACCATCTTGAGGTGCGCCTTTCCCTCGTCTGTCTTGTGAGCCGCGGCACCGATAATCTCTTTGTTATGGTCGAGATTTACCACCGTCCTAATGCTGGCGCCGGACATATTCTCCATACTGCCGGACATGGTGGATATCTGCTCCGCCTGGCTGTCGAAGATCGAGGAAAGCTCCTCCATTGTTGCGGCAAGCTGGTTGTTGCCGGAGGCCACCTCGTCTGCGGAATATTTCACTTCCCGTATTATATCACGCACGTTCGCGATGAATGTGTTGAACTTGCCTGCAAGAACCCCCAGTTCGTCCCGGGTATGGATATCTATGGTTTTTGTAAGGTCTCCGTCACCGGAGGTGAGGTTATCGACCGTCTTAATAAAGCGGTTCACAGGCTTGACAAGGAACATGTGTATTGTAAATGCCGTAACGGCAAGAACGGCTGCCAAAATCAGGCAGATTACAACCGTCATACTTTTGGCCAGGCTCACGGCGGCCTCCCTCTGTTCAGCGGCGGGCAGGACGCCCACTATCTCCCAGCCCCAGTCAGGGTAGGATTTGAAGTTGGCTATCATCCGCTGCGTTTTGCCGTCAAATGTATCGGTATACTCCAGCACGCCGTCTTTCGCATCCAGTATCTCTTTATTGATAGATCTGCCGTCCGCGCTTTTAACCTCGAGAGAGTTCTGTCCCTCCATCTTGTTGTGCACCACGTAGCGGCCCGTGGAATCTATAATATACAGATGTCCCGTCCTGCCGTAGGGCACCTTTTCGAGCACCTCTTTCAGTGTGGCCACCGCCCTGTTGAACTCCACCCCCACAAACAGTATCCCAACGACATTTTTACCACCGTCAAATAAGGGCACATATTTTGTCATGTAATCTTTCCCGAAGAGGAAAGCCTTCCCTTCATACTCCTGACCTGTTTTAATGCTTGTCAGCGCCGGGCCGTCCGCAAGCTTCGTCCCCACGGCCCGCTGCCCATCCGGGGTAAGGAGGGTTGTCGTGGCGCGTATGAAATCGCCGTTTGCATCTTTTACAAATATTGTAAAATCAGCCCGCACCGATTCTTTGAACTTGTCCACGGAAGTATAATCAGCATATATCTTCTCTCCCCGGTAGGTAAGCTCCGGAATCTTCGCTCCCGCCACCGTCACCGTGCGGTTCCGGTCGATCACCATATCCGGGCCGAATGAAAACTGAAGCGCCCCCGATGCCTGGTCCATGCTTTCGTTGACAGCATGAGAGGTGAGATTTACC